>JAAYKE010000048.1 GCA_012522575.1 Armatimonadota bacterium
CCGGCGATGGGCGGGGTTGCCTCACTTTTGGGCTGGGGTCTCATTCTGGTAGGTTTCGGCTTCAAGCTTGCGTGGGTTCCGTTTCATACATGGTCCCCTGATGTATATCAGGGTGCGCCCTCGCCGGTCACTGCGCTTATCGCCAGCGGCTCAAAAGCAGCCAATTATGCACTGCTGCTGCGATTGGCTCCGATGTCCTGCCTTTTGGCGCACAAATCCGCATTTGCAGCTATGGCTGTGCTTGCGGTCGCGACGATGACCGTCGGAAACCTGCTGGCTCTTACCCAAAACAACATAAAACGCCTGCTGGCTTACTCATCGGTTGCGCACATGGGATATCTTTTCATCCCTTTGCTTTCCGGAAATTTCGGAGTATCGTCGGCTCTGTTTTATCTTTTTTCCTATCTTGCGGCGGTTATCGCAGCGTTTGGTGTGATCTCCATAGTGTCCGCATCAAAGAGCGCAGGTGACGCGGACGATATTGCGGATTACACCGGCCTGGCCAACAGATCGCCTTTGCTCGGAGCGGTGCTTGCGTTGTCGCTGCTTTCTTTGCTGGGAATGCCTCTTACAGCCGGTTTCTTCGCCAAATTCTACATATTTATGGCGGCGGCGCACGCGGGAATGTGGTGGCTGCTGGTCGTTGGAGCGATCAATACCGGCATATCCGCATTCTACTATCTGCGCGTAACTATTGCCATTTATGCGCCTTCAGAGCAAAGAGAATCTGAGGTCAAATCACGCTCTGCAGCCGGCCCGGCAATATCGCTGGCGGTTTGTTCGGTTGTGATTGTGATTCTTGGCGTCTATCCATCGCTGCTCGTGCGGCTGGCGCAATATGCGTCTGGGTGGATTGCCTGGTAAAAAGAGGATAATTGACCCTGGCTCGACTAAACTGATTGGTGCGTTCTTGCGTTATTATCATCAGTCGGCATACCGGCGTAAAGGTCGTCGGTTTAGTGTTGATACCATTCGAGGAGGAGTCCCGTGGAGCTTGGATTAGGTTTGCTGGGAGTAATTGCAGGTGGAGCCGGAAGTGTTTTGCTCTTCTGGCTGGCAGGCGGTTTTAAGCGTGTTGAGTGTGAACAGACGGAGCGTAAAGCAGATTGCCTGTTTGCAGTTACCGCTTTAGTCATTACGCTTTTGTTCTGGGCAATCGCGATGATGAGAAACGGCATCTTTTCTCCGGGACAAAGGCTCGCATTTGGCTGGTTAATAGGTGGAATCGCCGGTACGGTCTCGATTCTTTTATCCGGCAGGCTCAATGCGGCTCTTCAGGATGCGCCGATCAGGTTGAAACGCCTGGCATCGCTATCGTGTGCGTTTTGGGGACTGTTCGCGGTCTCGTTATCCTACATCCTGTTCTACTCAGACCCGTTCTATGCGCTGATGGGCACGGCAATCGGGGCTGCTATGGCTGCAATACTGCACATGGGCATGCGTTCGTCTGCCACTACGGCACGGGTAGATATCTGGGCGTTATTTACCATTACCCTTGCCGCTGCGATTATCTTTTCCGTACGGCATTTTGATGAAATCCAGTTCCGCGACTGGTGGTCGGTTCCGATTCTGGTAGCCACTACGGTTCTGCTGGCGAGCTATGTTGCAACCGAGCTTAGCTCCATCATGGCGCCTAATGAAAAAACCGGCAGATCATACCTGCTCAATCTGTTTATCGCAGCGATATTTATCGCAGGGCTTGCGGCTGTTTACTCACTGAAAATAGTGCATAGCTGGCAATTGTTCATAGTGGTCGTCATCGGGCTGGGAGTAGCGGGGCTGATTGCCTGGCTTGCGGCCTTCGTACAAAATGCAGAGACAAAAAAGCAGGCGACAGCGGTTTGCGCAGTGCTGGTGGTGGCATTCGTGACGGCTGCGTTCAAAGTGTGGGCCGGGCTGGGCATAGCCATTGGTTTGATTGCCGTATGGTCGGTTATGCTTCCTGCGGCGGCTGAGTCGGATGCCAAAGACGGGACATTCAGACAGATTCGCAATATGCTGGCAATGTCTTTGTGTCTGGGGCTTGCTATCCTGTTTTTCCGACTCTTTATAGGCTTGCACGCATTTGACCTGCGGCACACAGGGCTGCATATTCATTATATGTTTATCTCAGCAATCCTCGGCGCGCTTCTTCCGTTTGTATTGCCGCAAAAGACCGTGTCTGCGCTGGATTTGCGCTCAGGCTACTTCCATAATCTGCTTTGGGGACTGATAATTGTCATAATTCCGCTGGCTATGTTTGTTTTCTGGCAGCTCAAAGCTGTGCTGGGCCTTAGTTTAGGTTTGATTCTGGCGATCGTATTTGTTGCGATCATGTATCGTTCCGATCAAGACGATTCACTCAGGGTAGGGTTTTTCGCGCTGGGATCGCAGTTGGTGGCGTCGCAATTTCTGATCTCGTATGGGGATATGGAGATGAGCCGGGCGCTTAGGATATATTGGTTGGCCGGCCTTTTGGTAGCAGTATCCTTATGGCTGCTTATCAGCGGTCTGCGCAGCGGTCTTTCGACTGGCACGGAGGAATGACATGTCATCTGCTCGCCTGCTCAGTTTTAGATTGGTTATCATTTTGGCCCTGTTGTGCGCCGGGGGCATACTGGCCTATAGCATTTCTCAGGAAACTCCGCTTGGGTCTTTGACAGGGACTGCCATTGCGCAGCAGATCGGAACTCCGGTTGACTCCTACGCCTTTTTGACATCGACAAAAAAAGTGGACGGGCGCAAACGTGAATATGGATCCGCGGTCAAAAAAGATGGGTCATTTTCGTTTAAGAATGTCGTGGTCGGTCAGTATGTGCTATACGTATTTAACCGATACCACAGCATAGACGATGTCATCGTAGACATAACCGAAGCGACAACCAATACGATCAATGTCGAGTTGCTGCCCGTTAAGCCGAAACTGTATGCATATATGAACCAACACGTCTTTTCTCCTGAGCAGCAACCGGAGTTTACCTGCGATGGCTTTCTCGATGAAGATGAATTGAATGTCCGCATATACGAAATTAATCCGACTGCGTATCTGTTTAGCTATGCCGGCTCGCTTCATCGACTTTTAGGGCTGAATCAGTCATATTATTGGGGAAATGATAACGAAAAACGTGTAAATCTTTCTGCCAATCCGAACCTGAAAATTGTAAGATCGAACACCTTGCCGATAAAACAAAAAGAGGCCGACGGGGGTTTCACACAACGTTATAAGATCGAGGAACTGGAGCCTGGGCTGTATCTCACGGAGGTAAGCGCCGGTGGCCTGCAGAGTCTGGAATGGCTTTTAATTACTTCGCTCGGCCTTGTTACCAAAAGCGCGCCCGGACGAATGCTAAACTACGTTGTCAACCTGCAGACAGGCAATCCTGTTGTAGGAGCGGATGTGTCTATGTATGCGGAATCGCGCCTTGTCGCACACGGCAAGACAGGCGAAGACGGCCTGTTGTCCGCGAAGATTCCGGACAATTTCCACTCATATACCGAGGCAATCGCTGTTGCCCGGAAAGGGCAGTCAATAGCCTTTATTTCTACCGCTATGTCGAGTCTGCCCGACTCGGACACCAGCGTCTATGTATATACCGACCGACCGGTATATAGACCCGGCCAGAAGGTGTTCTTTAAGGGCATTATGCGCAATAGAGTCGATAGCGGCTACAAAACTCCTGTCGGCAAAGATATTACAGTCCAGGTGCGCGATCCCCAGGACACTCTTATCCAGCGCGTCTCGACTAAGACCGATAAATTCGGCGGATTTTCCGACTCATTGCGCCTGCCTCCCGATGCGCTTACCGGGGACTACAGCGTCAGTGTCTCATCAGGCGCACAAATGAGCAGCGATACGGTGGCCAGCTTCTCGGTTTCCGCATATCGCAAGCCGGAGTTCAGCGTCAAGACTACCTTTGATAAAAAACGATACTCCCGCGGCGAGTGGGTGAAAGCGAAAATATCGGTAAACTATTATTTTGGCGCGCCAGTGCCAAATGCCGACATCGAATATCGCGTATCCAACTCCCCATACTGGCTGATTCAAGACACTGATGAGTATGGCGATGCGTACGACTCTGATTATGGCGACTATTCCTACTCCTATTGGAATGCCGGAGGACGCATACGCACTGATGCCAACGGCGAAGCTACAATAACATTCAGGGCTTCCTGGTCTCAATCAGAAACTATGGAGGAGCTATGGGGATCAGACCAAATGTTTGAAGTCTCGTCATCGGTTACTGATGCTGCCGGCTCCTATGCAAACGGAGAAGGCAGGGTAGTGGTGACCCGAGGCAGTTTTGCGATCATGTCTCAAACGGATCGTCAGATTCTTTCCCCTGGTTCCAAAGTAAAAGTATCGATAGAAGCCAGGGATTTCGACCTCAAACCCGTGAAAAATCAAAAAATAACAGTTTCTTTGATCAAACGGGACTTTAATGAGAACCAGGAGTTTGAAAATAAGGTCATAGAGCGCAGGGGTGTTGTGACCGATGCACACGGCAATGCCTCAATACATCTGTCTGCCGACGAAGAGGGAGAGTTCTATATCCTCGCTTCTGCAAGGGATTCTCACAGAAACTACATATCTTACAACACCAATATTTTCGTTTTCAACGATGATGGGCAAATAAAATATATTATCCCCGAGAGCAGTCTGAAGATACTTACCGATAAACGCAGCTATGCGCCCGGAGAAACCGCTACGGCGATTCTTCTGAGCCATAATCTGAATGCAACGGCTCTGGTCTGTGTAGAAGGTGCGCGATTATATGAAGCCAGGACCGTATATCTTACACGTACTGCCACCAAGATCACCATTCCGATTCTCGATACATATAAACCAAATTGCTACATAAACGTCTGCATCGTTAAGGGCAAGGAGTTTATGGAGACGGAAAAGAAGGTGAATGTGTCGATTGGCTCTCAAGCGCTAAAAGTGGATATTAAGCCGGACAAAAGCAATTACAAACCCGGCGCACAGGCCACCTACAACCTCAAGGTAACTGACTCGAAAGGCGACCCGGCCAGCGCCACGTTGTCTCTTGGAGTCGTCGATGAGGCCATCTATGCCATTCAGCCCGACCGCACCACCCCTATAACCGACTTCTTCTATTCGCAAAGATGGAACGAGGTGGATACCAGGTTCTCATTCCCGTCGATCTATCTCAGTGACCCTGATAAGGCAGGAGCCGCGCTTAGAGATGAGTTACCTAAAATTCGAATGCGGAAACGCTTCGAGGATACGGCCTACTGGAATCCAACGATTATAACCGACCACAATGGCCTGGCCAGCGTCAGTTTTAAGTGGCCGGATAATCTTACCACATGGAGGGCGACTGCTCGGGCTGCCACGACAGCCACCAAATTCGGTCAATCGCAAAATACGGTCATCTCCCGGCAGGATATGCTGGTGCGACTGGAGTTGCCGAGATTCATGGTGCAAAAAGACCGCTGCAAACTCGTCGCCGCAGTGCACAATTATACGAACAAAGACCAACGAGTTAAGGTGCGCCTGAAGGCTCCGGGGCTGACGATACACGACAAGCTCGAACGATCGGTATCTATCCGCAAAAATGCTTCTGCACGCATAGAGTGGGTCGTCAACGCGCCAAAGCCGGGTTCGTTTACAATCAGCGTCACCGCACAAGGTCAGACCGCAGGGGATGCTGTCCAGCTTGATCTTCCGGTGAAACCTCACGGCGAAGAGCTTATAAGCGCCGCGAATTTCATCGCAAGGGCCCAGGGAGATTCCAAAAAGACGATCAACATCAGGCAGGACTCAATCACGGAGTCTACCAGCTTCAAAATCACCCTTGCGCCATCCCTTGCCTCGACGCTGCTCGGTTCTCTCGATTATCTGTCGGCATATCCTTATGGATGCACCGAGCAAACGGTGAGCCGCTTCCTGCCCGATGTTATCTTATCTCGTTCTATGCTCTCACTCGGAATCAATAATCCAAAACTGCAGACCGAACTGCCGGATATGGTCAGGAAGGGCCTTGCGCGGATATATTATCTCGAGCGAAGCGATGGCGGATGGGGCTGGAGCGAATACGGCGAGGCGGACCCCTGGATGACTGCGTATGTTACTTATGCCCTCATTCAGGCGCGGGATGCCGGTTTTGCGATAAATGATGGCGTATTGGAAAGGGCGATAAGCCAACTCTCCAAAATTGCTCCGTCGCGAAAAGTTCGACTGTATCCCAGGGCATTTGCGGCTTATGTGCTGGCCCTGGGCGGATATGATTCCTCTCCTGTTATGGAGGAAATAGCCCGCCGAAAGAACGTCAACAACGAGGCTCTTGCAGTTCTCGCCCTGGGCTTCAACCGGGTAGGCCAGCACGATCGCGCCGAGGCTGTGCTGGAAAGACTTTTCGATAAGGCTATCGTGTCCGGCGACATACATTGGGCAGGAGTATCGAGATGGGATGGAGGAGGTATCGAGCCGACCGCGCTTGCGCTACAGGCGCTGCTTCTCATAAAACCGGACGATTCGCGCGCCTATGACATAGTGCGCTGGCTGATGGCTCAGCGATACAATAACTATTGGTTCTCCACCAGAGGAACCGCGATGACACTCTATGCGATGGCCGAGTTCCTCGGAAGAACCAAAGAGCTTGCTGCGGATTTCGACGCAACGGTATCCGTCAATGGCAAAACCATTCGCACAATTCACTTCGATAAAAACTCCATCTACAGCCCGCATGTTGAAGTCAGAATACCGAACAGCGAACTGCGAAAGGGAAGAAATACTCTGGTGATAAACAAAGTCGGGCAGGGTGTTTTGTATTACACGACAAGCCTGACCCAATACACCGCGCGCGACCCGATTCCGGCTATGTTCAGCAAAGCGGGGATTTCGATAGAGCGAAGCTACTACAAACCCAGGCCGCAATACTACAGCAGCCGATCGGCCAGGCATCTCGGATCGCCGATCAGACGATGCAAGACAGGTGACATACTGCTGGTGCGCCTGGTGATAAATGCGTCCGTGCCGGTAAGTCATATGCTGGCGGAGGATTTCGTCCCTGCCGGATGTGAGATCACTGATCGCGGTAATATCCTTTACGACGACTGGCGTAACTGGTGGGTTGGCCGTGACATTCGAGATGACAAAGTGTCATTTTATATCGACAAAATGGATAAGGGCAGAAAGGTGGTAGAGTATCAGATCAGAGCAGGGTTCGCCGGCAAATTCAGCGCTCTTCCCGCTCAGTTCTTCTCTATGTACGATCCCTCGGTTCGCGCTACCACCGGGGGAAAGGGCTTCGATATCAGATGATAGGGCGCACAAGATTCACCAAGATTAACAGGGCGATGATTCCGGCGATTGTCGGGGTCATCGCGTGCCTGCTGTTGCTTGGCGGAATGGGATTCTGGGCGGTGCGGACGTCCGAAGAAGAGCATCTGATAGGCTCCTACGCCACCGGTTTGCGTGGCCGCACGCCCTCTCAGGTGCATAACCTTACCCTTGCGGCCCGGCGCATAGACGGGCTTATGCTGCAGCCCGGCGCGACGTTCTCTTTCACGAAAGCCGATGGCCCCTGGACCGCTGATATGGGATATAAAAAGGCCCCGGTCAGTTATGATGGGGAGTTGATACGCAGTTGGGGAGGCGGCGTCTGTCAGACCTCGACGACGCTGTATAACGCCGCTCTGATGGCGGGACTGAAAATCGTAGAACGTCATCCGCACCACTGGCCTGCCAGATATGCGCCGGTCGGTCGCGATGCGGCGGTGGCATACTCAAGCATAGATCTCAAATTCACGAACAATCTGCCCAGAGCAGTGCGAATATCCGGCAAGGTCAAAGACGATAAAATGACCTTTCACCTCTACTCCGCTGCCAAACCCGAATACCGGGTGCATGTCCACACACAGGCGGTCTCCGTCACCAAGCCGGGTCAGATTTTATTGCCCAACGCCACCGGCAGGGGTCGGTTGAAGCTAGTAAGCAAGGGTCACCCGGGCTTCCACGTCATCACGTACCGCGACTTCGAATACCCGGATAAGGTTAGACGGGAGCAGATATCCGACGATCAATATCCTGTGATGGATCGCGTCGTGCAGTTGGTGGATAAGTAGGCCGTCATACCTTTGTCTCCCGCCAGTTGCCGAACTTGAACCATATCGCCATCAAAGCTCCGCCGAAACACGCAGTCAGCGACATCGACCACCAGGCTCCGGCGGCTCCCATCTTAAAATGAATCGCCAGCAACCACTCCAGCGGCAGCCGCACAATCAACAGGCTGACGGTGGTCAACACGAACGGCATAAAAGTATTTCCCGCGCCCTGCAGCGCACCTCTCAGCACCATATTAAGCGCAAGAAATGGCTCGGAAAAGGAATTGATCCGCAGATATGCGACGATAAGGGGCACAAGCGCGGTGTCCGAACTGAACGGTTTAGCCAGGGTTTTGGGGATGATGAGAAACAGCGACGCTATCAGTCCCATTATCGCCGCCGCCTGCCCTGCAGCCACCCATGCGCTGCGTTCCGCTCGTTTTGGCTGACCGGCTCCCAGATTTTGTCCTACAAGAGGAGTTGCGGCCATGCTGTAGGCGATTCCGGGTTGGAATGCCAGCGCTTCAAGAGCCAGAGCTACCGTAAATGCCGCCTGCGCAGGTGTCGCCTGTCCATTGGGCAGCATTCCCAATATCCTCAAATATCCGGCTGATGCCAGCGACATAACCAAATTCTGCCCGGAAGCCGGCCAGCCGATATGAAATATCCTACTGAGCCATCGTAAATCCAGCCGCCAGTGCGATAGCGCCTCTCCAAGCATCGATTTACGCACAAACCACAGGGTCAGCAGCATCCCAACCACTCTGGAAGCTCCCGAGGCTACGCCTGCTCCTCGAATGCCCATAGGTTGGATCACGCCGTCGATGCCGAAGATCAACAACCAGTCCAGCAGCACATTAACCACGATTACAGCGGCTCCGGAATAAAGCGGAGAGCGAACGTCGCCCTGACTTCGAAGAATTGCGGTTGCGATCATATTCACAAACAGCGGGATCGAGGCCCAGCTTATTATGGCCGTATACGATGCCGCCAGAGGCGCTACCGAGCCGGACGCGCCGATTGCCGAAACTAGATATTTCGCGCACAAAGCCAGCGGAACGCCTGTCAGCACAGCCGCCAAAACGGATAATATCAGCGACTGTCGCGCAGCCTGCACCGCATCTGAGCGTCGATCTTCGCCGATCGAGCGCGACACCAAAGCCGAGGTTCCGGCGGATAATCCAAAGAGAAGAGCCATCTGAAAGTTGAGGGCGTTTCCGCCTATCCCCGACGCGGCAAGTGAGGCTTCAGCATTCGGCACGTGACCCAGAAAGATGCGGTTGACGATATTGTAAAACGTCATTATAAAGGTGCTGATGGCCGAAGGCCATGTCAGATACCAAACCGCGCTCCAGATAGGCCCGGAGGTAATTATGGCGGTGGCGTCGTTGCGCCCCCGAATAGAAGAATTGCTGCCCATTACAAAAATTGATTCTAATTGCAGATATGAAACTCCTTTATTGCCTCTGATGCAAGAACGGTAATTCATCTGATTGACACTCCGCTTTGCAGCGTGATAGACTACCTTGCCTTTGGGGGATAAGCTGATGACGATGGTAGAAATCCGGCAGATGCAGCCGGAAGACCTCACTTCGGTTATGACAATTGAGCGGGAATGCTTCACGATGCCCTGGAGAGAAAGCTCGTATCTTGCCGAGCTTTCCAACCGTTCCGCTCATTATCTTGTCGCCTGCATCGATTCGGTAATTGTCGGTTTTTGCGGGGAGTGGGTGATAATGGACGAGGCTCACATCACCACCCTCGGAGTCGCCTCACAATACCGCGGCCAAAGGATAGGGGAACAACTGCTGATAGCCCTGCTGGAGCAGGCTATGCGCCACAATGCGCGTCGAGCCACCCTGGAGGTGCGTAAAAGTAATCTCGTTGCACAGCAGCTTTATATCAAATATGGCTTTCGGACGGCTGCCGTCAGGCGCGGCTACTACACCGACAATGGAGAGGATGCGCTGGTGATGTGGGTGGATAATCTTTCCACGCTCGAATATGGCGACAAACTCGATGAGCTTAAGCAAAATCTATGGCAGAGCGTGCAGTCCGCGTGAAAGTACTTGGCATAGAAACCAGTTGTGATGAAACCAGCGCCGCCGTCGTGGAAAATGGCGATTGCATCATCTCAAATGTCATCGCCTCTCAGATTGACATACATTCAAAATACGGCGGAGTAGTGCCCGAAGTAGCCAGCCGACGCCATGTTGAGTTGATATTACCTGTGGTTCAGGAGGCTCTCGATCAGGCCGGGCTGACTTTTGCAGACATCGGATGCATTGGCGCAATAAACCGTCCCGGATTGATCGGCGCGCTGATCGTGGGAGCCGCCGCCGCCAAGACGATCGCCTATGGAGCCGACATTCCGCTCGTCGCCTTGCATCATCTGGAAGCCCACATCTATGCCAACTTTCTTACCAATGCGCACATCGAATTTCCCCTTATCTGTTTGGTCGTATCGGGCGGGCATTCCGATATCGTATATATGACCGGGCATGGGCAGTATCAAATACTTGCGCGCACGCGAGATGATGCCGCAGGGGAGGCATTCGACAAATGCGCCCGGGCTTTGGGTTTGGGCTATCCGGGCGGCCCTGTCATAGACAAACTTGCCGGCAGCGGCGATACCAACGCAGTCGATTTCCCTCGTGCAAAAGTGGGAGACACACTGGATTTCAGTTTCAGCGGCCTGAAAACAGCGGTTATCAGATATGCTCAGAACACGGGGACCCAAACGCGCATTGAGGATATCGCGGCCAGCTTCCAGCAGGCGGTGGTCGATGTGCTGACGGATCATACGTTTCGCGCAGTAGAGCAGACGGGCGTCAGGCAGGTGTTGATGGCGGGCGGCGTTGCTGCGAACAGCTCTTTGCAGGCTGCAATCAAGTCTCGCGGATCAGAACTCGGCATCAGCGTAAATGCGCCTCCTCCCGTTTTATGTACCGACAACGCTGCGATGGCCGCCTCAGCCGCATATTACGCCTGCAGACGCGGTGAGAATGCCGGTCTGGATATGGATTGCTTTGCAAGCGAGCCTTTGGGCAGTGCGCAGAGATAAGCCGCCGTTGGTTTGCATAACGCTTCCTGAGCCTGAAAAAGCTGCAAATATGCGTGCCGGTTTATTTGCGCCCTTGACTTGAAAATATAACAATAACGCTTGTATCACGCGCAGATGTTGTGGTATAATTTGGTCTGGGACAGCGTGGGGCTGTAGTTCAGCTGGGAGAACACCACACTGGCAGTGTGGATGTCAGGGGTTCGAGTCCCCTCAGCTCCACCATTTTCCATTTACTTCGATGGGCCGCTCACAGTGACTCAAGTATTTGTCCACGGAAAAAAGCTCTCTTCTGCGGCGGAGCGCGTCATGCTCTTGCTGATAAATGTTTTCGCAATCATTACCCTGTGTTTTGCTATGCCCGGCTCTGCTGTATCGGATTCAGAGTCGAATTTTCAGCCGCAGGTTCTTGTGCTGATTATGGGCGGACAGGGCAGCCACGATCTGGTTTCGATAAACTATACCGATGTAGTGCCGCTTTCCACCGCTCAAGCGGACCTCGATTCGATTGCCAAAATCGGAAATTGGGAGGCCGTGGACGCTCGCGGGGAGACCAGATCATCCGGCGGGCCGAACCCTGTCGACACCACTAGCATCAGCTTTAAGGCCAAAGGGATCATCGGCTATGACAACGGCTCTCTTCCCATCGAGCCATTCATCACGCCGCTAAAGCGTTTCAAGAACATCGAGATTGACTATATCGTCCCTTCAGGCATCGAATTCAGAGGCTTGCAGGACTATGAGAATAAATATGTTAAAATACAATTGAAGAGTATGGGTTCAAACGCCCATCGCTACCGCGTAGTCGTCAAGGACGCGGGCTTTGCCGCACTGGATCTGCCTTTGCTCCAACCGGCAGAACCCGTCGAAGATGAACAAGGCGGACGCACGCTGGCTCAGCGATTGATGCTGGGGATTGCACTCGGACTTGTCGGCGCGGCAGGGGCGTATATTTTGACTGCTGTAATCATCAGGCGACGGGCTGCTTGAAAGCCCGGCCCTGAATATGCATAATTTCATATCTTTAAGAAAGGCTTCCAAATGGCTCTAGATATCAAGCAAATGGCTGCGCAGGCAGCACAGGTCAGGGCATCGGACATATTTGTCAAAGCCGGCAACGAGCCGATGATGCGATTGAACGGAAAGATCAGACCTCTGGGCAACGGCTATACAGAACTTACCGGGGAGGATGTCGAACAGCTTGCTTATGGCATGATGAGCCATGAGCAGATTGGTAGATTCGAACGCAGACACGAACTGGACCTTGCATTTACAGTCGAAGGAGTGGCCAGGTTTCGCGCAAACGTCTATAAACAGCGCGGCACTATGGGAATGGTTCTGCGGGTCATCCCTCTGGAGATTTATTCTATCGAGCAGTTGGGATTGCCGGAAGCAGTCGCAAAGTTTGCCGATTTGAGACAGGGACTTGTGCTTGTTACCGGGCCGACGGGATGCGGAAAATCGACCACGCTGGCCGCTATCATCGACCTCATCAACCGCAATCGACGCTGCAATATCGTAACGGTTGAAGACCCTATCGAGTTTGTACACCCGGACAAAAAAGCAATCGTGAATCAGCGCGAGATCGGCATCGACACCGATTCATTTACCGATGCGCTCAAATATGTCGTGCGCCAAAGCCCTGATGTGATTCTCATTGGTGAAATGAGAGACGTGGAGACTATGAACGTAGCCCTGGCGGCTGCGGAAACCGGCCACCTTGTATTCTCAACGGTTCACACCTGCAGTGCAGCGGAGACGATGGATCGTATTATGAACATGTTCCCGCCGCACGACAAGCCGATGGTTTGTATGAGGCTTTCGGTATCTCTCAAGGGCATTGTTTCGCAGAAACTGGTCCCGCGAACCGACAAAGACGCCCGAATCGCCGCTCTTGAGGTTATGATCGCAAACCCAACCGTCAGCAAACTCATCGAAGAGGGCCGCTCCGGACAGATATATCAGGCGATAGGGGAGGGCGACTTCTGGGGAATGCAGACTATGAACCAGAGTTTGGACAGATACTTCAAAGCCGGTATAATCAGCGAAGTGGAAGCTATTGCCAACGCGGGCAACGTAACAGAGCTGCGCCAGATGATGAGGCGGACATAAATCTGCCTCAAAAATCTATTTATTGTCTAACCTGGCGTCGAACGCTCAGGGCTTAGGCAGTGATATTCGCAAGGAGTGATGTTGTTGCATATAGATGAATTGCTCCGCGAACTGGTTGAAAAAGAGGGTTCGGACCTGCACCTCAAGGTCGGTGAGCCTCCCGTTTTTCGCGTCCACGGGAAGCTCATACGAACGTCTTTTCCTGTCGTGACTGCCACGGAGGACTATCTATTCCCGATTCTCAATGAAGAACGCAGGGAGAGGTTTGCCCGGAACATGGAGCTTGACCTCTCCTATGAGATCGAGGGTTGTTCCAGATTCAGGGTGAATTGCTTCCGTCAGCGCGGGCAAATGGGAGCTGTGCTGCGCGCTATTCCGGTGCGGATCAAAACTATCGATGAGCTGATGCTCCCGCAGATTGCCAAAGACATCTGCATGCGTCCCAGAGGGTTGGTTCTGGTGACCGGCCCGACCGGATCGGGAAAATCCACCACTCTGGCTGCAATGGTCGATCACGTCAATCGAAATCGACGCTGCAACATCATCACCATCGAAGACCCCATAGAGTTTGTTCACGTGGACAATAAAAGCGCGATCAACCAGCGCGAAATAGAGATCGATACGCATTCGTTTGCGGCGGCCCTCAAACACGTAATGCGACAGAATCCCGATGTCATTTTAGTAGGGGAAATGAGAGACCTGGAAACCATCGCGCTGGCCATCACTGCGGCGGAAACAGGCCACCTGGTATTTGCCACCCTGCACACTACCGACGCGCCTCAGACTATCGACCGTGTCATTGACGTGTTTCCTCCTGAACAGCAAAATCAGATACGGATGCAGCTTTCGGTGACGATACAGGCGATCATTTCTCAGACTCTGTTGAAGCGGGTCGATGTCGAGGGCAGAGTGGCGGCGTTTGAGGTGATGGTGGCGACTCCCGCCATTCGCACCCTGGTCAGGGAAGGCAAAACCCATCAGATTTATTCAGATATCCAGGCAGGAGGGGAGCACGGGATGGTATCGCTGGATCAGTATCTCATCAGCCTGTTAAAAAAGCGCTGGATATCGTTCGACGACGCGCTCAACAAGGCATCCAACCCGCGCGAGTTCGAGCAGCTTGCTTCGCGACAGTTGCAACAGCCATTGCAGCCGAGGGCCAACCTATGAGCATAACGGTTGATGAACTCCTGAAAAAGACCGTTGAGCGTGACGGAAGCGACCTCCATCTCAAGGCCGACAGCCGTCCCCTTATCAGGATATACGGCGAGTTGATGCCCGTAGCAGAAGTCGACCCGATGGAACACGAACTGGTGAGAAAACTGGCCTACAGCATTATGTCAGAGTCCCAGCGGGAGCGTTTCGACAAAGAATGGGAACTGGATATGGCCTATGTCATTGAGGGAGTAGCCCGCTTCCGTGTCAACGCCTTTATCCAGCGCGGAAACGTGGGACTGGTTTTCAGGGTCATTCCCATTCGAATTCAGACAATGGAGGAGCTTGATCTGCCTGCTGTCTGCAAATACTTCGCGGAAAGGCCGAGGGGACTGGTGCTTGTCACGGGGCCGGCGGGTTCCGGCAAATCCACCACCCAGGCGGCTATGATCGACTATATCAATAAGCGGGAACCCTGCCATATAGTCACCGTCGAGGACCCTGTCGAATTTCTGCACGAAGATGTGCAGGCGTTGATCAATCAGCGAGAACTAGACACCGATACGCTTTCGTTTGCAAACGCGCTGAAATACGTATTGCGGCAGGACCCGGACGTTATTTTAGTCGGCGAAATGAGAGACCTCGAAACAATCCAGCTTGCCATAACCGCAGCCGAGACAGGACATCTGGTTTTTGCCACCCTGCATACTCCCGATGCCGTGCAGACGATAGACCGCGTCATCGACGTGTTTCCGATGTATCAGCAAGCCCAGGTTCGGATGCAGCTTGCGGTCAATCTCATCGGAGTCACCTCCCAGACCCTCGTGCGCAGGGTAGGGGGCAAGGGCAGGGTAGCCGCGTTCGAGACGCTTGTCGCCGTCTCTTCGATCCGCAATATGATCCGCGAATCCAAAACATTTCAGATATCCTCTATGATACAAACCGGAGCCAGGCAGGGGATGATGACCCTGGATCAATACCTGGCGCAACTTGTTAAGGCCGGCAAGGTGACCAGAGAAGATGCCTATCAGAAGGCGTCCAACCACAGGGAATTCGAGGCTCTGTTAGAGAGCAGCCAACCCCGCAAATAATCCCGACTACTGCACTGCTTAGGACGCCGCCCGCATCAATTCATTGTAGTTTTGCTCCAGCACGGCGATGGCATCGGTCAGCGTAGCCTCATTCAGTGAGACCTCGTACAAAAACGGCCCTGAATATTTAATTTCCCGCAAAGCGTGAATGAACCCTGTCCAGTCGATCACGCCTTTGGTAGGCAGCCAGTGACGTTCATCAACATCGTCATAATCGGATATGTGAAGAGTCACGATGCGCTTTCCCAGAGTGCGCACAACTTCTGCCAGAGCGCTTGCAGGGAAGCAATGATTGACATCAAGGCAGATGCCCGCGTTGGGTCTGTCGATGAGTTCGAGCATGGTCAGCAGTTCCGGAGCCGAGTTTCCTATGCACTGTCGTGGCAGAATCTCCACAGCCACGGTTATGCCATATCCGGCGCATACGTCGGCTACGCTCGCGATGCTCTTTGCGGCCAGCTCAACTCGTTGTTCTCTGGATATGCTTACGGGCGCTTCAAGGGCGCTATGAACGGTCAACACCTTAGCTCCCAGTCCGTGCCCAATCTCCGCTGCTCGGCAGACCCATTTGACCGATTGCAGACGCATCTCGTCATCCGGGGAAGCAAGATCAACGCCGGTAAATGGCGCGTGCACCGACCATACTTCGCAGTTGTCTCCGATGTTTCTGAACATTTCCACGATCGGATTGTTCAGGCCGGAATCCAACATCGCGACCGTGAGAAAATATTCCAGGCTCCTGATCTCGGAGTTGGCAATCGCAACTCCGGCCTCGCGTGCAATCGACGCCAGTCGCCTGTATTCATCGTCTGTATAGCTGGTTGTTTTGTAGATGCCCGCAGCGAAGTCGTCAGGTATGCACCGGCACAACCCGGAAGTCGACGTGCCCAGTCTAAGTGGATTTTGTTTCATAATAACTCCCGCCCAAGATATACTCAATATAAGTATTACTTAGCTCTTTCGCGCCGGTTTCCTTGACATGGTTTTGTGTGTCTAGTAACATTTAAGGGCGTAATGGAGAGAATGTCATCGGGCATTCTCTCTGCTTGCCAATGGGGGTTGGAACATGCGGCTTTCAGTTATCACAGACGAAATTTCGATGGACCTCGAGCATGCGCTTGATGTAATGAAAGAATACGGCTGCACGGGCGCGGAAATCAGAAGCCTGTGGGGGACAAATATCGGTGAACTTTCTGACGAGCAGGTTGATAAGGCGCTTGCTATTCTGGATAAGGCGGGGCTGGAAGTCTGCTGTCTGGCGTCTCCGCTGTTCAAATGCGAACTTGAAGAATCCGCAGGGGGCCAGGTGGGCAATACTCATCAGGCCGGCGAGCGAACCGCACAGCAGCAACTGGATTTGCTCAAACTTCTCCACAAGCGGGCAAACCAATTCAAAACGCGCAATATAAGGACATTTGCATACTGGAGAAGAGGTGAACTCACTCCGAAAATAGAAGAAGCGATAGCCGACGGAATGGCAGATGCCATAAAATATGCCGAGGACAACGATCTGATGCTGCTGATGGAAAATGAGCACGATTGTTATCTGGGCACAGGCGCGGAAACTGCCAGATTTCTGTCTCGAATCAATTCCCCTGCTTTGAGGGCCTGCTGGGATCCGGGCAACGGATTTGCCGCGGGCGAGCAGCCATATCCCGAGAGTTATAACGCGATTGCCAGCTTTGTGGAGCACGTACACATCAAAGACGTGGAACTCCTTGCGAGCGGCAAATATCGTTTTATAGTATGTGGTGAGGGCGAGGTGGACTACCCGGGCCATTTTGCCGCACTGAAGGCCGATGGCTATAAGGGCTATCTGTCCGTAGAAACCCACTATAAGCCATTTGGCGGAACAGCCGAGCAGGGGACCAGACTATCCCTGCAGGGCTTGCTGAAGCTGTTGTCTGAGTGTTGATCGGAGGATCTACTGCATGAGCATATACAAAATTAGAACGAATTTTGGCACCCACTTCAAGTACATTCTGTTGGGCGTTGCCTTTATATTCGTTGTCGGCGCGGTCTTTACGTTCGCGGGAATGCCTACCGGTGATGGCGGCGAGCAGGAAGAGGTAGCGAAGGATGTCGTCGCAACAGTTAACGGCATTCCGATCACCAGAAACGAATATGACTCGCAATGGCAACAGATGAGCGAACAACTGCGTGACAGCGGCTATCGTTCGACATTGCAGTTTGCACAGCAGAGAGCCTCTCTGTTCCAGAGCATGGTGGAGAGCAGGGTGATCTTGATATCGGCGGAAGCGGTCGGTGTCGATATCAGCAAGAAACAGATTGCAGCCAAGCGAGATGCGATGATAGTCGATTATCTCAAACAAAACCGCAGCAAGGTTCTCGGCAAACTCAGCACCGAGCAGGATAAGCTCGATCCGCGAAAAGATAAAGCCTACAAATCCGAGCTTGCCAAGGGCGGAATGAGCCTCACATTGTTGGAGCGGCAGGCTGGCATGCTCATTCCTGAGGGACAGGTGACGGTTCAGTTGGCGCAGGAAGGCTTCCAGAAGGCCATTGAGAGCAAGGTTGGAGCTGTCACAAAAGACGATATCAAGAAGAGTTTTGATGTCTTCCAACTCAGACAGATAACAATGTTCAACGATGGCTCTCCCGCCCAACAGTTCAAGACGCAGGTGGACAAAGTAGCCGCAGAAGCCAAAACCGGCGACTTCGTTGAGTTGGCCAAAAAATATGGAAAAGACCCGGACCAGGGCGCAGTCAGATCGGCCAGCTATGGCATGCTTGCGCAGGAAGTATGGGATCAGCTAACAAAATTGAAGCCGGGACAGGTGACCGGCCCGATCGAGGTTAATCAGGCTGTCTACATCGTCAAGCTCGAATCGGTCAAGTCCGAATATCCCGAAAAAATGGAGAAAAAGGACGAAGACCAGCGGCGCGATATGATCAAAAACATGCGCATGATGCAGGAATACCTCAAATACGATAAGCAGGTAAAGGCAAATCTCAAGGTAGTGGTCACCAACCCGGAACTCAGCGGCTATTGGCATATTACCCAGGCTCAGCAGGCCACCAGTGAGGCTGAGGCCAAAAAACAAATATCGCTGGCACGCAGTTCGTTCGAAAAAGCCATCGGCCTGGAGCCTAACAATAACTATGCCACGGCCATGCTTGCCGTCGTGCTGAACCAGCAGGAGAAAACCAAGGAGGCAACTCAGCTTTTGTATCAACTGCTCGAAGGCAAGGACTCGCAGGCAGTTGGATATGATCTGAGGATTATGCTTGGCGACCTCCTCAACAAAGCCGGCAAAAAGGATGAGGCCGTCAAACAATTCGAAAAAGGCGTAGATGAGGCCGGGTTTGATGTGTCCGCTCACCAGCAGATTATGGCCAAGTTCAAGGAAGTCGGAAGAGAGGACCTGGCGGCTGAGCAACAAAAATGGATCGATGATTACGAAACAAAGAAAAAACAATACGAAGCCCAGCAGGAAAACAAGCAGCCAACTCAGGAAGGCGGCCAGTAGCTTCCACGCAAGGCTAATATAAGGAGATTATCGGAGGAGCTTATACAGGCTCCTCCGTTGTGCAATTAAATGGCAGGCACCCTGTATATCGTGGCGACCCCCATAGGCAACCTGGAGGATATCACCCTCCGGGCGCTTCGTGTCCTTAAAGAGGTCGATGTGATCGCAGCGGAGGACACTCGCGTGACCCGCAAGCTGCTCAGCCACTACGATATTCATACACAGATGGTTGCCTATCATCAGCACAGCAGCGGTCGGCGCGCCGAGGAAATAGTTGATATGATTAAAGCAGGCGCGACCGTGGCGTTGGTCTCAGACGCCGGCACTCCGGGCATATCCGACCCCGGCCACGAGTTGATAGCTCTTTGCATTGCTGCAGACCTGCCCATCCAGAGCGTGCCGGGACCTGCGGCTCTGATTCCTGCGATTGTGGTGTCGGGATTATCGACCTCACACTTCATATTTGACGGTTTTCCGCCGCGAAAACTCAGCGAGCGAAGGACATACTTCAAAAGCATAGCCGACGAAACCCGCACCATAGTTCTCTACGAATCACCGCTCAGGCTGTCGGTTACGCTGCGCACTATAAAAGAAGTGCTTGGAGACAGGCAGGTTGCGGTTATTCGCGAGGCGACCAAGTTATTTGAAGAAGTGTTCCGAGGGGATGTAAGCGAAGCCATCGAGCGCTTTCAGGGCAGAATACGAGGGGAAATAGTTTTGGTGATAGAGGGAGGCATCCCGCAGACCAACACAAACCCCGAAGAAGTCCAACCTCTGCTGAGGCGGCGGCTGGCCGAGCTGCTGGCCTCCGGATTATCCCAGCGCGACGCTGTCCGACAAGGCACAATTGAGCTTAGACTGCCGAGGCGTCTGGTTTACGCGACTATGCTGGCTATGAAAGAAAACGGCGACGAAATCGATAGTTGATGGTCGGGTTGCTACTTGGCAATCTCCTCGAGGGTTCTCTGCGTCTGGGATATTTCCTCGCAAACGCGCTCCCAGTTCGCATACAACTCGGCCAGTCTCTCCGATGCCTTGTTGAAGTCTCTTGTAAGATCCCCCGGCGAGCCATCGATATAGGTCTGCGGGTCGCCAAGGGCTGCGGTCAGAGCTTCCGCCTCGTGTTCCAGTTGTTCGATCTCAGTTTCAAGAGCGGATCGGTTCCTGCTCAAATCACGAAGCAGTTTTTCCGTCTCCCTAAGCTGGGACTGCGGCCTGATCGTCGGCTTTGCGGCTGTCGGCTGTGCTATGGACTGGTCTGCCGGCGCGTGTTGGGAAGATTTTTCTGTGTAAGAAGAATAGCTGCCGGGGTAGGCGTGCCATGTCCCGTCGGCTATCTCAAGTATTTCATCTGCCACCGTGTTGAGCAGATACCGGTCGTGTGACGCCATGAGAATGGTTCCGTTATAATGCCGCAGGGCGTCCTCCAACGCCTCTCTGGATCGTATGTCGAGATGATTTGTAGGCTCGTCGAGCAGCAGCAGATTAGGAGAACGCGCGAGAACTTTGGCCAGAGCCAGCCTGCATTGCTCTCCGCCTGAAAGCGCATCCACGAGCTTGAATGCATCATCACCCATAAAGAGGAATTGCGCGAGCAGATTGCGCGCCGCCAGCGAAGTCAAGTCGGCATCCGCCAGCAATTCCTCAAGCACCGTTCGGCTCCGCACCAGATGATCGAATTCCTGGGCAAAATAAACCGGCTCGACGTTATGACCAAAAATCAATTCCCCGCTGTCCGCTTCCAACAGCCCGGCAATAATCTTCAGAAGAGTGCTCTTTCCGCTGCCGTTCGGCCCGACGATGCCCACCTTGCGGCCGCGCTCCACCAAAAGGCTCAGGTCGGCAAAAAGCTCCTTTTGCGGATAGCTTTTAGAGAGTTTGATGAGGCGCAAAACGTCCCTGCCGCTTCGGATGGCCTGATTGAACTGCGCGGAGATGGTGCGCTGAGAGTCCACATCTGCGACCCGCTTGATTTTTTCCAGTTCCTTGATCTTACTATCCCGACGGGTGAATTTGCGATGGGAAAACAGCGTCTGAATCGCCTCTTCTATGCGCTTGATCTCTTTTTGCTGTTCTTTATATGCCTTGCGCTGCTCCTCGATTTTCGCTGCTTTAAGCTTGGCGAACTGTGAGTAATTCCCCGGATATGACGATATGGTTGCGTTCTCTATCTCGACTACTTTGCTGACAACCCCATCGAGAAAATACCTGTCGTGGCTGACTATCAGCGCGGCTCCGTTATAACGGTTGTTCAGAAAATCGCTGAGCCAGTCGCTTGCGCGAATATCGAGGTGGTTGGTAGGCTCGTCGAGCAGCAGCACGTCCGGGGAGAGCAGCAGCAGTCTAGCCAGCGCCGCCCGCGTTTTTTGTCCGCCGGAGAGCGTCCGCACCGGTTTGTCCAATTCGGACTCCTCAAAACCCAGTCCCAGCAGAATCGCTTTGGCCTGCGCAAAATAATCGAAGCCGTGCAGCCCATCGAACTTATGGTTCACCTCGGCCAGGCGCGCGCCAATCGCATCGGCCTGTTGTGCCGTTGCCGAGGCCATCTGCCTCTCCAGAACCTTCATTTCACCGGCGCAGGCAAGCAGTTCGGGGGTCACTCCCATCACAGCCAGATGAAGATCGGCCACCTGCGGCAGATCCACCTCCTGCGGCAGATAGCCCAGCGTACAGCCCTGCTCGATGTGCACTGAGCCGGCGTCGGCGGTTTGCTCCCCATAGATGATTCGCAGCAGCGTGGTTTTGCCGGAGCCGTTCGCGCCAATCAGCGCAATGCGCTCAGACTCGGACACTCCCAACGAGGCATCCTCAAATAAGGTATGCGTGCCGTATGATTTACTTAGCCTGGAGATAGTAATGAGAGGCATATTCGTGCGGGCTTAGTCCCCATACTGTTCAAATTATCGTATCTCTACGAATAACCTGCGGGCTGCAACCGAGACAGCCCTGCAAGTAAAGAATATTTCCATTATATAAGAAAAGAATCTACACAGGTTTCAGGCTGTCGAGTATCTCTGTTACGCTCAAGTCCGCAGCGGCCATCACCTCATCAGACGCACCGTAATAAATCGTTACCGTGTCGCCCCGAACAATGGCCCCGCAGCTAAATACAACATTTGCCTTGAAGCCGGATGTTTCATAGTCCATCTCAGGTTCCAGAATCGGGTAGGGGCTTTTCGCGATCACTTTTTCGGGATACTCCGCATCAAGCAACGCTGCGCCGAGGCAATAGCGGTCATCGGTTGTGGCTGCGTGATATATTTCCAGCCATCCCCTATCCGTCATAAACGGCACCGCTCCTCCGCCAAGTCGTCCGCCTTCCCATGTCCCTGCCGTGCACCCCAGCAACAGCGCGTGTTCCCCCCAGTGAATGAGGTCTTCGGAATACGCGATCCACATATTCGGCGCGCCCATCATCTTCGGCTGAGGACGATGCAAAGCGACATATTTGCCGCGCACTTTTTCCGGGAAAATCATCGCGTCCATATTCTCAGGAGGGAAAATAATACCGTGCTTCGTCCAGTTTACAAAATCTTTTGTGCTGGCCAGGCATTGGGTTATAGCAAACGGCGCAACGCCCTTATAGACAATCCAATATGTATCATCCAGCTTTGTTATGCGAGGGTCCTCAAGGCCATAGGCTTCATAGGGCTGATCGGGCCACAACGATGGCTTCTCTTCGACGGTAAAATTGTGACCATCTTTGCTGCGAGCTAGCCTCAGATGAGAGATCGAGGTCAGGAGCATCCCATCAGGTGTCCCTATGACGCGCGGGTCGCTGAAATCATACCTCGAGTCGCCTTTATTAAATTCAATAATCTTAAGAGCCGGTCGGTTGTCGGCAAAGTCTATGATCGGAACAAGCGCAACCTCAGGGTCAGTCGAGATCGGCCTCTCAGCCACCCGCATCAACATCAATATCTCGTCTTGGTGCTCAATCACTCCGGCATTGAACGCGGACATTACCTCCCAACCCTCGAACGTGGGCGGCACGTCATGCTGGGTCACGATCGGGTTTTGAGGAAAACGACGAACCTTCATAAGAGCTTTTCCCTTTCGATTTGGCTGAAACTATCTCATCTCCTGGCCGCCGGTGATATTTATTGCCTGGCCGGTCATATAACTGGCCTCATCAGATGCAATAAATGCCACGGCATTTGTCACATCATCATACGTACAGCCGCGGCCCAACGGCACTTGATCCATATATTTCCTGCGCACATCCTCCACGCTGATGCCCTGAGTATGCGCATATTGCTCGAAGAGGCTGTCCTGCCAGAGGGTTCCGTCAAGCAAATTGCCCGGACACACAGCGTTCACTCTAACCCCAAACTGCGCCATTTCCAGCGCCAGGCTCTGGGTCAAACCGATGCCGCCGAACTTGCTGGCCGCATAAGCGGAATTTCGAAAGCTGCCCTTTTTCCCGGATTTGGAGTTGATCTGGATGATCACGCCGCTCTTTTGCCTCTGCATTATCTGGCACGCATGCTTCGCGCAAATCATATAGCCCACAAGGTTTACTTCGATCACCTGTCGCCATTCGCTCACCGGAAACATTGTGATCTCGCCGGCCTTAAGGATTCCGGCGTTTGCTATCAGTATATCCAGCCTGCCAAAATTGCCGTCGATATCCTCCATCGCGGTATGGACGGCGAAATCGTCCGTCACATCAAGACCGAGTCCGAGCGTCGTCACTCCATATTTTTCGCCGATTTCCTTTGCGGTCGCCTTCGCCTTATCCTCATTTATGTCCGCTGCTATGACGACCGCCCCTTCGCTGGCGAATCTTTCGCAGATCGCCTGCCCAAGACCTTGAGCGCCCCCCGTGACCAAGGCTACTTTATCTTTGAAGCGCATATTCATCTCCATTTTACTGCACCGTTTTACGCATCATATTTTAAGCGCACTGCGCAAAAGCTCTTCCTCTGCTTCATTAGTCCAGAATTTGCCGTCTTTGAGCTTGGCAAACACGTTCGGCATCACTTTATCGAGATCGACCAAAGCCGTCAGCGGCAGTTCGATAGACGGGAAAATAACGGTCTTGCCGGGATAGCTAGCTTCCTTGACCGCCCGAACCCCTTCCGCCATCGCGTTTATGCCACCTATGGCGGCCAGCGAATGCCGGGTGGGCAGTTCTCCGGATTCAGTGAAACCGAGGGTGTCGACCATATCCTGCGGCCTCGAACCGCTGGATCCAACGAATCTGTTGCCCTTCATATATGTCGCGCTGAGATCGAGGTTTGCCATAGTGCCCCTTGGGACGCCGGCAAATATATTCATCAGGCCGTCATTTGCCAGATAAGGAATCGCCTGCTCGATAAGCGCAGCCGCCGGAACCAGCACAACTATATCGTCGAATCCGTCTGCGCCGGTGATTTTTTCGATAGCCGCATCTACGGCCCCTTGACCTTCTCGCACAGGGTTTACATAAATAACCTCTATGCCGTGTTCGCGAACGTTGTCGGCAATGCTCTCTTTCAGGCATTCCAACCGATAGTCATCGACGTCGGTGCAAAGCATTTTCTTTGGCCCATCGGCCATCTTCGCGGCGCGCTGAACGTGCATGCTTCCCATCGCGCCCGCAGCTCCCAAAAACCACGTAGTCCCGCCGGGTTTGAGTTCGCTTACCCGGCTGGATGTATAGGCGTCGGCGACGGATTGTGATTTGGTCCCCACGTAGTCGATATAATCATAATGCACTCGTCCGACATCGATACTTACGGGCCGAGAGATCGCTTTATCGGCCGCAATAGCCATCACGGCGTTTTTGGCGAGGTGTGCGCCAAGGGCTTCCACTAGTTCGGCATCCGGGGTCCCGAATATTACGACATCATCAAACCCTTCCGCCCCGGTCCGCTCCTGTGCCAATGCGACTACATTGCCTGCAGCGAGTTTATCGATTGCTATAATCTCGGAATTGCCTTCGAGCCCTTTGCGGATGGCCGACGCGACTGCATCGGAAAGTCCCGCCAGAATAGCCTTAGCCGGAGCATTTTCCGTGCATATCAGATTGCCGACATCATAATCCCCATCGGCGCAACCGACAAAGAGTGCGACTCCGCCGGGTTTCAAACACTTGCGGGGATGGATTCGATATGAGGCCACCACGCAAGTCCACGGCTCAACCAGCGCCGCTTCCGCATAGCCCGTGTCCGGCTGCACGGGGATAAGGTATGAACCCTCATCTCCATCAAGAACAGGCTCCCCGATGATGCCATACTGCTGCATTCCACCCGGCAGCACATAGCCGTATGCTATGCTTGCTCCCTTAAAATATACGTCGGCCTGCACTATATAACGGCTGCCCGGCTTATATATATCTTTTCGGTTGGCCCCGGCCTCGATCACCGTAAGTGAGACCTCATGGCCGGGAGTTACCGGGTCGGCCACCATATCGCGTCCCGTTATTCGCGGGTGGGTCGAGCCTTGAGTGATCAGCTTTACATCAGAAAAACATATCCCGATCGCATCGACCCTGACCAGAATTTCATCATCTTTCGGGGAGATCACCGGCAAAACATCCGGCCCGTCCACCCCGAAATTCTCCACTCCGGCTTCTTTCATCCGCCAGGCGATATTGGTCTGTGGCAGATCATAGTCCAGATTTTTATATCTCTTCAAGGCGTCGCTCATAGATACCACCTCTTCTTGCTCTATTTGAACTGTTGCTTTCGATAATGCTCATCAGGTCGAGTGTAAATTCGGTTCACATTTTCCTTAGTAAAATAATTTACCCCGCCAAAAACGTGCGCTCCGGCCAGCACCTTGCAGGTCTTGCACCACATCGCCGTGATTGCTTCTACTTCGTGGGCGGTTTTGCCCAGCGCTATCATACCGTGGTTCTGAATCAGAATCACTTTAGGGTTGCAGTTTTGCTCTTCGACGAACTTCAGGGAGCGTTGTCGAATAATTCGCGCCAATTCCAGCCCGGGATCGACATATTCTATATAGATCGGCTCCACTCCGCAGTAGACTATCTCGTCCGGGAAAATCCTGCCTCGCAGAATCTTTTCGGCATTGACGCTGCACAGAAGCGAATTGACAGAAGTCGGGTGCGTATGGCCGACGAAGTTTACATCCGGCAGGCTCAGAAGAAAAGCGTGAAAAGTCGTCTCAACCGATGGCTTAACCTTGTTTTCAGGATCGGCGCAGACCGCAAAGAGAGCGTCTTTTATTTCCTCATCGCTCAAGTCCCCGGAATCCAGAATCGCCAGCGCGTCCCTGCTTTTCACCTTCACAAATGTGTCATTATCCGATTTCGAAAGATATTTGCCACTGGCTTTGACGAAGAAGTAGTCGTCGTCTATCTTCGCCGAGGTGTTACCCTCTCCGAGAATAACATAGTCACTCTCAGGCTCGCCAAGCAGCAGCGACATATTTACTAGCTCACTTAGAACAGTTTGTTCATCCATAGATCATCCTCCAGACACGCAAAAAGCCGGCTCAGGCCGGGCATGGGTATTCTACAGCAAACCGGCCCTACAGTCTAGTGCTACCGCCGTGGTATCAGCTCACAAATGATGAGCGCCCCTGTCCGTAGTGTCCGATCTCCGTCTTAGAGGTTGGAAGTTGGATGTTAGAGGTTGGGAATGGGGTGGCGATACCGGCTCGAACCTCGGACATCTGACCTCGGAGATCGAAAAAAGCAGATCTCTCACTACGTTCGAAATGACATATTTTGTGTGGCTGGGACAGAGGCCAGTCACTACAATCACTCACGAAGAAGTGTGTTGCTACTGCCGCCCATACAGCCGCGTTTCATTCACAGCGATGCGAGGGTAGTAAGTAGGCAGGCAGTCAGAGGGGGACAAAGATGAATGAATCACAAGCAAAGTGCGCCGCCTGTGAAGGGCTGACTTCCACGCTGTCTGCGGATCAGATTCAGAAAAATCTACGGCAGATACCCGGTTGGGAGCAGGTGCAAAACACGATTGCTCGAACGTTTCGATTTGCCGATTTTGCACAGGCTATGGATTTTGCCAAAGGGATTGCGCTGATCGCTGAAGAAGAAAATCACCATCCGGAACTTCACGTAGCGTGGGGCAGGGTGACTGTCGAGTTAACCACCCATTCCGTCGGCGGGCTTTCGTTAAACGATTTTATTGTGGCCGCCAAGATCAACAGGCTGTGGGATCAAACCGAACACGCCGAATGAAATCAGCAGGAGTCTAAAACTGTATGAGCCTTTCAGGTCAAAGTGCGCTAATCACCGGCGGCGCGAGGAGAATTGGCCGCGAGATCGCCCTTACTCTGGCGCGCGCCGGGGTCAATATCATAGTGCATTATCGCTCTTCATCTCAGGAAGCGGAGGCATTGGCCGCTGAACTGCGACAGCTTGGAGTAAAAGCATATACCATCAAATGCGACCTTGCAGATGAGCAGCACATTGATGAGCTTGTCGACAATGCTGCGCAAATCGCAGGGCCGATAAACATACTCATCAACAATGCCTCGGCCTATCCCAAGGCAGAGTTCGACACAATCACCCGCAGCGAACTGCTTTCCGCCATCACCACCGATGCATGGGCTCCGTTTGCTTTGGGACGTCGATTTGGCCGCATGCCTGAGGCCAGACACATCGTGAACCTGCTCGATACGCGAATATTCGGAGATTATGACTGGCGGCATTTCGGTTATCATGCCGCTAAGGACCTCCTCGCTTTATTTACGAAAATGATGGCGATTAAGCTCGCTCCGCAAGTCGCCGTAAACGCGGTCGCACCGGGATTGATTCTGCCTCCCGAAGGAATGCCGCAAAGCTATATGGAAGGCCTCACAGGCGAACTGCCGTTGAAAAAAGTGGGAAGCCCGGAGTTTGTGGCGGAGGCGGTGATGTTTCTGGTGCAAAGTCAGTTCATCACAGGGCAGGTCATTTTTGTGGATGGAGGAAGACATCTGAGAGAGGCCGGACGTGGATAAAATAACCATACGAGAGATCGCCCTGCGTTGCATAATTGGCATCTATCCGGAAGAGCGGCGAGAAAAACAGGATGTGATCATCACGATCACCCTCCACGCCGATCTTCGACGGGCGGCAGAGACGGACAATGTTGCCGATACGGTAGACTATAAGGCGGTGAAAAAAGCTGTAGTAAATCTCGTGGAGGGCAGCAGTTTTATGCTGGTGGAAGCCCTCGCACAGGCCGTTGCTGACAAATGTCTCAGCTTCGATGGCGTGCAGGAGGCGGATGTTGTTGTCGAAAAGCCGGGAGCGCTGAGGTTCACTCGAACTGTTGAAGTGGAGATGTCTCGCAGAAGAGACGGCTGATGGCTCAGGTTTTTGTCAGTATCGGGTCGAATATCGATCCGCAAACCAACATCACCGAAGCCTTTCGCAGACTTCTGGCTTTGGGTGGCGTTGTCGGCGTCTCCAAATTCTATCTGACTGAACCATATCTGGCGCAAGGGCCGTCGTTTTATAACGGCGTGGTTCAACTCAGCGTCGATTTGAAGCCGCTGCAGCTTAAAAATCAAGTACTGCGCACTATCGAAACTGACCTTGGGCGCGTTCGGACCGAGGATAAATATGCGCCAAGGCAGATAGATTTGGATATTATAATATATGATGATCTGGTAATTGACGATCCCGATCTTACGATACCCGACCCGGAGATCGCGATTCGACCGTTTTTAGCCGTGCCTTTGTGTGACCTTGCGCCGGATATTATTCTGCCGGGAACCGGGATCAGGCTGGCGGATATCGTTAGTAAGATGCGAACCGATACAATGGCGGAGTTGACGGATTTCACCGAAAAAATAAAACAGGAGTTTACAGGATGGATCAAAAGAGAGTCGCGGAGCTGATCCGCGAGTTGTTGATAGAGATAGGAGAGGACCCCAACCGCGAAGGGCTGATTCGCACCCCTGAGCGAGTGGCCAAGTCCTATGAGTTTTTGACCAGCGGCTGCAAGACCAGCGTCCACGAAATCACCTCCGGCGCGATCTTCGAGCAGGACACCAATAATATGATCGTGCTGCGCGATATCGAGGTTTACAGCCTCTGCGAGCACCACATGCTGCCATTTTTTGGCCGCTGTCATATCGGTTACGTATCCAAGAAAAAAGTGCTGGGCGTAAGCAAACTCGCTCGAATCGTCGACTGCTATGCGCGGCGGCTGCAGATACAGGAAAGGCTCACCCAGCAGATCGCTCGCGCCATAATGGATACGCTGCATGCCGAGGGAGTCGGAGTGGTGATGGAATGTCAGCACCTGTGTATGATGATGCGGGGAGTGCAAAAGCAGAACTCGCTTATGAATACATCGTCCGTTCTCGGCAGTTTCCACGATTCGGTCGCAACGCGCAATGAGTTTCTTGCGCTGATAAGCAAGCGGCGCGTCAACGATGGATAGCCGAATAATTACAGGCAAAAGCAAAATAAATCTTTCCGCGCAATAGCAAAATCCTTGTATGATCGTCTCATATTTGGTACTATAAATTCAGTGATAGCGATCATAGATTACAACGCGGGCAACCTCACCAGCGTCAGGCTGGCACTGGAATATATTGGAGCAGATTGTGAAATCACAAGCGATCCCAAGCATATTCTGGCGGCTGAACGCGTTATTTTCCCGGGAGTCGGTGCAGCCGGCGCTGCGATGGCCGAACTGCGAAAACTCGGACTGTTGGATACGATCAAAACCGTTGTAGACAACAACACCCCGTTTTTGGGTATATGTCTCGGCACACAGGTCATATTCGAGTTTTCAGAAGAAGACGGCGGCACTGCCTGCATTGGATTAGTGCCAGGGGCGGTCAAGAGATTTTCATCTTCCGACCCTATGTGCAAGATTCCCCAGATCGGCTGGAACACCGTCCAAATTGAGTGGCCTCATCCGCTGTTTGAGGGCATAAAAGACTCCAGTGAGTTCTATTTTGTTCACAGCTACTATCCATCGGTAGCCGCCCGCAGCTATGTTATGGGACAAACGGAATATGCAGGAGTCTGCTTCGCCTCGGCAGTCGGAATAGGCAGCCTTTTCGCTGTGCAATTCCATCCGGAACGCTCCGGCAGAGTCGGATTAAAAATGCTGGAGAACTTCAGTAAGTGGGTACCATTATGTTGATCAAAAGAATCATTCCCTGCCTTGATGTACGCAATAAAAAGGTCACCAAGGGTGTCAAATTTCGGGACAATGTCGATCTAGGCGACCCCATAGAAATGGCTGTAGCCTACAGCGAGGGCGGATGCGACGAGCTGGTCCTATACGATATAACAGCGTCAGCCGAGCGTCGGCCTATCGACATCGACCTGGTAAGAGAAGTCGGCAAAGTCGTGCATATACCCTTCGCGGTGGGCGGCGGCATAGAGACCCTCGACGACATCTATTCCGTATTGAACGCCGGAGCCGAGAAAGTCTCCGTCAACTCCCTTGCAGTCAAAAACCCTGCAATTATTGCCGAAGGTGCAAAACGATTTGGCTCGCAGTGCATTGTGCTCGGCATGGACCCCGTCAAATCCGATGACGAAAAGTTTGCCAGCGGATACGAGATCACAACTCGAGGCTTCAGGGAATTCACCGGCATGGACGCGCTCGATTGGGCGAAAAAGGCGGAGGATCTGGGAGTAGGGGAGATCGTTGTCAATTCAGTCGACGCTGACGGAACGCGCGATGGCTTCGAGTTGAACCTGACCAGACTGATCTCGACCAATGTCGGCATACCGGTAGTCGCATCCGGCGGAGCCGGTACTCCTCAGCATCTGGTTGATGTTTTCAGCGAGGGCGCAGCGGATGCGGCCATCGTCGCGAGCATGGTGCACTCCGGGGACTATACGATCAGGCAAATCAAAGAGGAACTGGCCAGGGCAGGCATACCTGTTCGCTGCACCTGGTAGTTTGCCGCTAAAGGGAGACGAACTTTCGCATTTTGTCCAGCTTTACAGGGCCGATGCCCTTGACATCGTCAAGCTGGTCAACGCTGGTAAATCGACGAATCTGAGAGCGATACTCCAATATCGACTGCGCCGTTGACGGCCCGACACCCGGCAGACGCTGGAGTTCCCCTGCATCGGCGGTGTTAATATTCACCGTGCCATCCTGCGGACTTTGCAGTTTATTTGATGACGCCGGTTTTGTTTCGACTGTATAACCGGCAGTCGCAGCGGGCGCTGCAGTCGCGCCTGCGTTGTGCGGTTCGGACTCGGATGGCACATATATTCTGCTGCCGTCTTCAATCATTGCGGCCAGATTAAGACAATCTACGTCCGCGCCGTCTTTCGCTCCTCCGGCCTTTTTTATGGCATCCATTACGCGCTTGCCTTTGGGAAGAGTATATACGCCCGGATTGTTGACGCATCCTGCGACGTGAAATATGACCTCCCCGCTTTGATCGCCGCCTGTGGGTTCTGTGAGAACTACATCACCCTGGATATGCGCTCTGGAAGTCTGCGCGATCTTCAACGACATGCCCAGCACAATCAGACCTACAATGGCAAGCAGAGTCAGCTTTTGATTTTTAGAGAACTCCGGCATCTGCGCCTCCGTATGTTATGCTAAATGTCCCACGGGTCCGGCACGTGCCTTGGGTCAATGTTCTTCTTTTTATCGGGTTCCGGCTTGCCCGTCGGGGATTTTGGCTTCGGTTCGCTTGCATAAATGAGATTTATGGACGTCGGCACCAGGCTGTCGACCACAACTCGCTGTATCTCGATTCCGCCGGCGACTTCCTTATATTCATAGCCCACGGGTCTCATCGGAATCTTTGTTGGGACGAACACATTGACGGTGGTCGCAGGTTTTCGCAGGATTGCGGAGTTTAGTTGTGATTCCAGCAGCCATTTATATGTCGGGCGCGGACTCATATCTCTGCGCACGATCCCATAGCCATAATCATCAATGGTCATGCCGGAAGGCAGCGACGCTTTGGTTTTGATTTCTCCATCATCATCGCGCTCATTGCCGGCCTGAAACTGATAAGGCAGCGTTTTATTGAACAGCCCCAGCTCGGTGTTCTTTTCCAGGCTTGTTCGATAATCCTCCAACTGTTTGGCGTCGAACGCGGTCGCGTCATCCTGCGCAGGGTTCCAGTCGTGCGGATAACCCCAGGCTCCGACTACATTGCCCGCATCCAAACCGAACTCAGTATTCCACAGCGGCTTATTCTCATCGTCGAATTCCGCCATTATTTTCCGCACATTTTGTCCGCGCTCGACAAACGCAAGCGAAAACGGCGCCCCGTATGTGTGGATATTCATGATATCAAAAAAGCGCTTTCCGCCGCCCTGATAGATACCTCTTGGGAAGTCCGCAGTGTCCGTCATCCCTCCGCACAGCACCCACGCAGCAGGATTGGCGGATTTGATCGCCGGATATACGATTTTAAGCATCTGCGTATATTGTTTGCCGCGCTCCACCATAGGGACGGAATCATTTGCGCCGAACAAGCACGTAAAGCCGGCATCCATTTCATTGAACAATTCCCAATATATGACGCTTGGGTATCTGCTTGCCATATCGGCCATAAAGCGTGCATATCTTTCATATCCCGCCAGCCTGTCGGAATAGCTCACTCCCGGAGGGTCGCCGTGGACGACTCCCACAAGACAGATGCCCTCCTTGCGGCAATCATCTACCAGCTTATCCCATTGCGGCAGATATTTGGTATCATACAACCCGGCCTTGTCCGTGGTTTCCATTAGATTCCAGTAGAGAGTATGCCGCACCAGGCGTATTCCCAACTCGTCGACCATTTCGCGAGCGGGCTTGGACAAATCATGCATTCCCATGCCGAGTTCAGGTCTGGCGTCATAGACGACAACCCGGGTCTCGCAGGGACGATAAATTGTCGGTTTGGGAGCGCTGGCTGATGATGCAGGAGCGGCGATGGCCGAGACTGAAAACCCAAGCAAAACAAAAAACAGCAGGAGTGTGCGCATGTGATACCCTCCAAAAACACAGTTTTGTTGGCGTATTGTAACACTATACGGGCTTTAAGTCGAGTAATTTTAGGGTCGAGGAGGTATTGACAGGCGGCGGTCAGGCCAATATAATATATCGGATATGCCATTGAGGTCGACCCTGAAAAGGCGTTGCGACCTTCGGCGCGACTGGCAAGTCGATGTGGGCCGACGTAGCTCAATTGGCAGAGCAGGGGTTTTGTAAACCTCAGGTTGCGGGTTCGAGTCCCATCGTCGGCTCCAATATCGCTATTTTTGAGGCTATGTCGTTTTTCGTGGGGGGATGCCCGAGTGGTTAAAGGGGGCAGACTGTAAATCTGTTGCCAAAGGCTACGTTGGTTCAAATCCAACTCTCCCCACCAGAATGTTAACGCAGTCCGACTTGACTTAATGGGGCGGGGTGTTGCATCCCGCCCCATTAAGAATAAAACTGGGCTGCAATCTGCCCACGTGGCGCAGGGGTAGCGCACCTCTTTGGTAAAGAGGAGGTCATGGGTCCGAATCCCATCGTGGGCTCCATTTTTATCTGGTCGATAGACCAAAATGTTGCATTTCGCAGCGAACGCGAAAGCATAATTGGTGCAAGCAGACATCAATCAAAACGAATCCGAACTTTGCACTACTCTTTAGGAGGCATTAAACATGGCTAAGCAGCGTTTTGAAAGGACTAAGCCGCACGTAAACATCGGCACGATTGGTCATGTTGACCATGGCAAGAC
>JAAYKE010000049.1 GCA_012522575.1 Armatimonadota bacterium
AAGCAGACTTCTCACTGCGTTCGAAGTGACATAGTTTTGGTGGCTGGGACCGAGGCCAGCCGTTACAATCACTCACGAAGGGTGAGTTGTCACCTATCGAGACATGACCTCGTTCAGTTTTTCCTCTATTTGCTTGTCTGAAGGGACGCCCATCGCCTGGCCTCGGACTACTCCGTTTTCGTCCACGAAATACATTATGGGCAGCCCTACGAGGCGATAGCCCTCCCCGATGACTCCCGCGCTGGATTCATTGAGAAACACCACCGGCAGCGAATCATAGCCTTTTTCCTTGAGATAGCTGCGCACCTGAGCCTCGTCCCTGTCGACATTAACCACTATAAGCTGCGCACGGTCGCCCATATTGTCGTTTACTTTTTTTAGCACAGGAAGCTGTGACTCGCACATTGGAAGAGAGATAAAATCCAGCAGCAGTATTCGGCCCTTGAAATCGGACAGGCTCTTTTGCTCCCCCGTCGTCCACTCAAACGCGAAATTCGGAACCTGTTTTCCCCTCAGATCAAGCACCTCTGGTTGCTGGTTTATTTCCTTTGACCCGGCAGGGGGCTTGAAAGCAAACGTGTTGGCGGGCAGAGTCGGGTTAGGCTCATATTTGGATACGATGGTGGTAATGGTTGTCTCAAGGAGCTTGGGCGGAGCGCCCTGTATATCCGTGCGTGGCTTGGGTTTTGCGCTCAGCATCGTCACGGTTTTATATAAAGCCATATCGCTCTTGCCTACCCACAGGGTTTGAGAGATATGCGTGCCCCTGGGAGCCACGGTTCCGTCCTTGAACTTGATCGAAAGGGCATATACATCGCGCGATCCTATGCGAGTCTCCGGCAGCAGCTTGATCGACGCTATCGTGTTTGAGTAGTCGGCTCCATATAGCAAGCCCATCACGTTGACGCCGGGACTGGAGGATATCAAGCCCTTGACTATATCGGCGTTGGCCTTGCCTTTGATATAGCCCTATGTTTCGGGGATATAGTTATATACGGTTTTGCCGTCGCTATAGAATCCGCCATCATTGTTGCGAATAGCGATTTTGTCCGGGCGGGCAAAGGCAACTCTAACCTTAATGGTTTCGGAGTCAATAACTTTTTTGCCATCCGCCTTGCCGCTGGTGACTGATGTGCCCTCTGTTCTGAGAGACTTGAGGCTTCGGTATGTCTTTTGCATTGCGGCCATAACGTTTTGCGCTGAAAGACCCTGCTTAGGTTCCTTTGCAGAGGTTTTCTCAGGCGCAGGGGAGGCTTCGGGCAGGGCAGGGCTTTGGAGTGGCATGAGCGTGCCGAGCGGGTCTATAGACTTGCCCAACCCCGGCACAAGCAGATCCGTCACATCCGGAGAGGACTCCGTCTGAGCAGGCTCCGCAGTTTTAGGAGCAGAGGCGGTTTTCTTTTCAGATGCGCTCGGTTTTTCGGTGCGATCAGCGGCGGGCTTTTTGTTCCCGCATCCGCAGACCAACAGAAGAAACGCAATCAGGCAAACGTATAATAGTGTTCTGCCGTATTCTTTCAAAACGCCTCCAGTGTGTGCGCAGACGAGCAGGGCTGTGAATAGTCTATACCATAGATCAAAGGAAAGTGATCACTCTTAGAACCTCGCCAGAGACGCTTCGGATCGATCGCTTCGAATTATGGGCTGAGCGTGGTCATATCGAGAACGTATAGAACGGACAATGATTCCTGGTCATAGGATACGATTTTGAGCGCGGCGAGATATTTATTGTCAGGTGACCAGATCAGTCTGCAGACATGATCGCTTCTGCCCGGGTAGGGATCGTCTCCAAGGCGGGCAATGATGCGTATGCTGTTGTCCTTCGGATCGAGCAGCTTCACATCGGCAAAGTCCGCAAAGGCAATCATACTGCTGTCAGGCGACCACGCCACCGCGCCCAGATTGCCCTTGACAATCGGTTTTGCGCTTTCCTCTTTGCCTTTATCCGCGATTCTCAACTCACGAGGACCGGCGTCGGCATAGATAATTGCGCAGCGACCGCTGCCGGGATCCACGCTGCGATCCAGCACCCCTCCGCCGGTAGTGGGCGGCACAAGACCTGTCTGTCTGCCCATTGAGTCAATGGCGACGCATCCGGGCTGGTAGAACTCGGTGAAATCCGATACGCGAAGCTGGTAGGTTTGATCTGCGGGATCGTAACTGAACCCTGTGACATCTCGATACATATCGTTTTTAGCGAAATTTTGGACGACTATTTTTTGCCCTCCGTCGGACATGTCATATTCGACAATTTCCTTTGGGCTGAGCGTCATATAGACGAATTTATCCTCGCTGATAAAAGTTGGGCACACGCCGTCGACGATCCGCTTTGCGCTTTTAGCGCCGACTTCCCAGTGCATAATCGGGAACCCGTTGCCCGACCCGGCAACAATGCTGAAGAGCAGAGACCTGGAATCCGCAGCCCATGACACTACCGGGTCAACCAGCAGCGTGGCAGAATATTTATTCGATGGCGTAAGCTGCCACGCCGCAACAAGCTCGGCCGGCTCCGAACGACCGCAGCCGACGATACTGCATAATGTGGCGGCAAAGCCCAGTATGATAAATGCTACAACGATGGCTCTAATTTTCATTGACTCAACCCCAACCTGACCAACCCTTTCAATGAGCAAACCAACTGCATCTACGGCAATGTGACAGGCAGCGTTCCCTTTGCATTAACTGCTCCGAAAATCACCGCAGCAGCAGCGTCAAGAGACTCTTTGCGATAGCCATAGGTGCACAGATATACCCCGATCTCCGGGAAATTGCGGATGTCGTATGGCTCGCGCACAGCCACAACTATTAGCTTTTTGCCAAGCCCATTCAGCATCTTTACCAGATCTGTCTGCAACACCTGATCGGTGGGAGCTTTCCAAGGCTCGCTGGGACAGGTTGGCATAATTATAACATCCGCGCCCGACGCAGCATCTGTAGCGGCCTTGAGCACCCTTTCGCGGTCGCCTTCAAGTGGCACTATATTAGCGTCCTCAGAGTATTTTTGCACCGCCGATCCCAGATCACGAGTAGTGGTATGCAATCCCATAACAACGACTTTCTCCTCTGACTTGGGATGCAGCGGCACCACACTGCCTTCATTACGCACTATAGTTATGGAAAGTTCGGCTATATCGCGTTGAGTGGAGAGGTGCGCAGACTTTCTCAGAGTCTTGTTAAGGGCGGCCGTATCGGTGAATCGGCGGTCATGAAGTTTATATTGATTTTTCAGCGCAGTAAGTCGGCCTACGGACTCGTCTATGCGGGATTCGGAGATGCGCCCGTCCTTGACGGCCTTGATAATAGCCTCCCGCGAAGCCCTCTGCGTTTCCAGCGTATGGGGAATGAGCACCAGGTCTACCCCGGCCTCGATAGCCATAACACACGCCTCCGGCACGCTCCATTTATCCGCTATGCCCTTCATCTCCATCGAATCGGTGACTATGACTCCGTCGAAGCCCAACTCCTGTCTCAACAGACCTGTAATAATTTTGTGTGACAGCGTGGAAGGCAGGTCGGGATCCAGGGCCGGAAACATAATGTGCGTGGTCATAATGCTGGATACGCCGGCAGCGATCGCCCATCGAAATGGCGTCAGTTCAATCTTGTCCAGTCGTTCTCGCGGATATGGAACCGACGGCAGAGCCAGATGGGAATCTACGGCTGTGTCCCCGTGACCGGGGAAATGCTTGGCGCACGCGATCACTCCGGCGTTTTGATATCCGCCAATGGCCTGCGCTCCGAATTCACCAACCGCGTCCGGTGATTCCCCATAAGACCTTGTGCCAATTATCGGGTTGTCCGGGTTGTTGTTTACATCGACGCTTGGAGCAAAGTCGTAGTTGACGCCAATGGCCAGCAACTCCTCCGCACATACAGCCGCAGCCGCCCGCGCAAGATCGGGCCTGCCGGTGGCTCCCAGGGCCATATTCGATGGCATAACGGTGACTCCATCGACAAATCGAGCCACCATCCCGCCCTCTTGATCCACATTGATGAGCAGAGGCTCAACGGACATTTTCTGCAGTTCATTGATAGTGTTTGCAGTGACGCTAAGATCGTCGTGGCGTATATTGCGTCCCATAAGGATAATGCCGCCGACCTGCATATCTTCGACGATTTCACGAGCTTTATCGCAGACGGTAGTGTCCTGTTCGAGATCGTCGCCTTCCCAGCCTAACATCAACATCGCGCCTATTTTTTGTTCTACGTTCATATCATCTCCAAAATGGTCGTCGGTTTTCACGCCAAAATATAATGTCACCTGACCGAAGCCGGAACTTCTTCGACTTCGGGTTCCTTTGGTTGTTCGGCAATCACATTGAAGTCTACGCTAACCTGCTGTGAGCCGTAAAACACCGTTATCGGGCCTTTTCGAGCGCGTGACGGAATCCAATAGCCCTGCTGATTGACGAATCCCATGCCGTTGCTGACGGTCCATATAATCTTGTCGAGCTGCTCCTTAGATAGCGGGCAGCCGTCTTCTCCCTGTGTCAAGGATAGTTGGACTCCGTTGCCTACCACAAGGTCAGATCCGGGAGCGCATATTGATAGATTCGGAATTTCATCGACAACTACGGGGTTTGCAAACACCAGCACTCCGTTGGCTACATTGCGCATAATTCCGCCGGAGAGGCTGTTGACGATGCCTCCTCTATAGGACATCGTAGTTGAACCGCCGCCGTCGAGGTTGATCGCATCCGTCGCTCCCAGACGTTTCATAACAGCGGACAAGTCCGGCAGATTGATCCCGCGGCTGATGCTTTGCCGCCCGTCCACTGTCACCATCATTAACTTGCCGTCGGCTGTTGCTCCCAGAGCGGTGCGGGGATGTCTTGCGGTGGAAAATGAAGCTCCTACGCGCTCGTATTCGAGGCTGATATGCTCCTTGCCGTCCTTGAGAATCCACGGCCTGCCTCCTACCGCCTGCTGCACCTGGGTCCAGTCTATGCCGTTTGTGCTCTTGATATCAAAGCGCACGGTGAGTTTATCCCCGGGCTTGAGGTTCGCCTTAAGAAATGATGCGGCCGGGCCGCCCGCGGACAGCACCATGCCATCTTTTGGTATAGGCGTGTGGACCGAGTCAGGCCGGACTTCGACAACGGTGAGATTGATGGTTTTGCCGCACTGCACCGGCAGGTTTTCCGCGCTGCAGATTATTTCCGTGCCTTTATATTTGCTGCGCGTCTGTGAATCGAACATGCCGGTATATGCGATCACCTGATTGGTTTCCCGGTCTCGATTTATGCCGTCTATCTGCCGGCTGACACCGCTTGTCAAAGACAACTTGGCCTGCCATATCGGGTTATCAAAACGGCAGGTTCCATCTGCAAGAATAGCGGCAACCGCATGGCGAAATGAAGGCTCGCTGACCAATTCTCCGTCTATTATGCACACGCCCAGCGGATCGCCCGCTCGATCTGTCCCCATAGGAAAGAAATCGGCGTTGACTCCGAGAACTGCGCCGCGCCTGCCGGTCATCGAACCAATGGTTTCGCAGCCCTTTGTCGGTTGTTCGGTGAGGATGACATCCTGTCCAATGGCCGCTTTTATCGCGACTCCCTCCGCCTTTGGGTCCACCGTAACTGCATTTATAATCAGTTGCGCATCGCTGGTGGTGTTAATTTCCTGATATAACACCACTCCTTGAGCAAGCTCTCTGGTGGTAGTCGTCGTTGCCGCAGAGCACGAAGCCGACACCAGTAATATCAGACACAATGAGAGGCTGTAAAATCGAAAACGAGTCAACACGTCACTTTCTCCTTGCATAATTAAAGACCTGCGTTAATGACAGTCGGCCTGCCGGGCAAACAATACCGCGTTGGGCAGCAGGGCCTTGCTGCAGATCCTGATTTCATCGAGCAGCCCTTTATACCGGTCTGCATATTTCCCATCCCGCCTCGCGCAGCCGACAAACCATCGACCATTTGAGAGTTCAAAGGGCTTTGAGCCAAGCTCGGCAGCGGTGTCAAGCTTCGGCCCGTCCCCATCGTCAATATAAAGCTTCAATTTGAAACCATTGCAGGCCACAGCGAGATTATACCAGTTATCAGCGATAAGAGCTTTGCGGGATACAATACGCTGGCCGCCCAATCGGACTTCTACCCGGCCATCGGAGGTCAAGGCAAAATCTATAACGGATTCTCTGCACAAGAACACCTGCCGTTGGGAGAGGCTACCGGGACGAAGAGATACTTCAACTGTCCAATTAGAAAACTTCTCAGTCTCTATCGATCCGTCAACGCTGCGCAAATAGCGCGCTTCTACACCCTGTTCCGGAGGCTCGGAGTTATCGTAGCTTCCCAGATTGAGCCTGAGAGTGGAGGTTATCCTGCGCGCAGGGACCGACGCCGAGCCGGACCCGGTAGTATTGTAGGCATCCCCGCGCAGGTGATTATCCCTGCCCGATGAATCTAAAATATCGATCGACGGCAGCAGATTGCGCCCCGGAGTGCTGTCCTCGAACCGCCAGTATGCCTGCACGTAGCCCGGCGTCCTAGGGTCGGCCATAGTGAGCTTGCAGTTATCCTCATATACAGGCAGAAACAACGGATACGGCGTCCCTCCGCTGTTCGGCTGATGTACGCTCAGGACAAGCCCCATTGACGGATGCCGAAAAATCTGCCCGTGACCGGCAAATCCATTATATAATATGCCTTCGTGCACCCACGGCCCCTCTACATCGCCGCCGACAGACCTGGCTATGGATACGGTGTAGCCCCAATGGACAGGGGCCGGCAGGATATTGTTTGTGGACCATGCCAGCACCAAGTCCCCGTTTGACAGGCGCAGCATCTGAGGCCCATCTGTGAGATAACAGGTTTGGCCTTCCTTGTTTCGCCAGGAAGCTGCGTATGGCGCGCTGCTGGCCTTGAACAGGAGTATGTCGATAAGCGGCTCAAGGGGCGCGGTGAGGTCGTGCTTCAGGCGAAGCGCCCTCATCTCCCCGTCCTGAATGGATACATGCTCGCGGGAATATACCATCCAGGGCTGTCCCTGCTTGTCTATATGCAAAGTGCCGTCTAGTGAGAAATATTCCGGGCCGTTGATCGGTTCGGGGCTGTGCACATGAAACGGCCCTCGCGGGGAATCGGCAGCAAGTATCTGCACCGCCCTTGCGCGACCCGGTCCTTCGAATGTCGCAAAGAGATAGAATTTATCCTTGTAGCGGAATACTTCAGGCGCCCAGTATGCCCAAACGCCCCAGAAATCGTCGGGTTTGCGCCACACTGGTTTGAGTTGGCTCCAGGTTTGCAGCGTGGGATCCGACGTCTCTCGAACATCAAACCCGCGCTTTCCGTCAGATGTGCGGCCGGTTCCGTACAGATAGCATCGACCTGTGGCTTTATCGCAATAGATAAACGGGTCCCGAATTACAATATCGGATCTGGAGACCGTCTGGCCTGCCAGGGCTGTCGCCAGGCACATACAAAGCCCGACGGCATAAGAAATTACATTCATTTTCACTTCCGCTGGGTTTTATAGTCGGCATCCGGTTCAATTCGCCGCCGCAGACTGATCGGACACCTCAACGGGAACAACCAGCATATCCCCGCCCCGGCTCAGCGACTCGGTTGACAGCCATTTGTTGTCGATGTTCAAATCCCACACCAGAATATATTTGCCTTCTTTTGATGGAACCTTGACCTTGGCCGGCTGCACCAGCGCAACTGACGGGCCTAGCGTGGACGCAAGAGGACTGGTCTCGCTTTCCCATTGCACCTCGACGCCTTCATCGTCATACCAATGATAGCCAAGAGAGGTCTTTTTGGCGTTCCACGGCTGCACTCCGGTATTGCGCAGAACCACCATAGCGTCCACGGTCTGTCCCTTCGGCAAAGTCGAGGCCAAATCCGTATCGACTATCCTCGGGCCATAGTCACTGTCCAGGACGCATATAGTCTGATTGAGAGTCCTCCCGCCGGCCTCTGAGAGCCGCTTTGAGCCGCTTGTAATATCGAAGCTGAGCTGGTATGTCCAGTCATCGTCGAGGTTTGACAAATCTAGCGTTTTTTTGGCGGCAGGGGCTAGAGTGAGGGTCATCGGCACATCGACGATCTCACCCGGCTTGAGGTCTTTGCGCAGGTTTGCCCGCAGAGCCGGCATATCGACCTCTTGGGCCGGTTCATCCGGCTGACTCCGCATAACCCTGACCAGTTTACACTCAATTTTGGTGTTTGAAGATTTCAGCGCCTCGGTTCCGTCGTTTCTGATCTTCACGGAAATGGGATAATTTGCGCCAAGGGCAACCATATTCGGCGCAGCGCTCGACAACATAGTCACTCCGAACTCTTCCGATGCGCCTATTGTGACGGGAATCATCATCGGAGTGTCGCCGAGAGCGGAGAACCACTTGCCGTCGGTCCCTCGCACAAGCTCAATGTGCAGTTCGCATGGCCCTTCTATCAAAGGGGAGCCTTGCGCCGTTACCGTGGCGATGCCGATGTTCATAGCCACGGAGTCGCCCGGGGCCACGTCTTTGTCCAGCGGCCTGCGAATCTTGCTCTCCCCAAAGAAGCGTCCGTTGCGATACCATCTATACCCAAGCGCATGGCCGGACTTCGCCCGCCAGGTCGTCTTGCCCACATTTCGAATGACAACATGAGCCTGCACGATCTGATTGGCAGCCAGCACCTTCGGAATATCGCAGCGCAGGAACCGAGCGGAATAGTCCCTGTCCACGACAAAGCGCTTGACGGAGTTCTTTGTGATATTAACCCTGCTTATGCCGAGTTTTTCGGTCGGGCAAATGCATTTTCCCGATGAATAGTCGTTCCACGCATCGCATACTACCCAGAGAGGGTTTGCCGCAATCGCGTCGTTCCACTGTTTGTCGTATGAATCGTCGGCGGTGATCCATGCCAAGCTTATGCGCGACTCTGATCCGCCCGCAACTGCATCGAGGGTATCCGCTTTCGACGCAAAGCCGGAATCGCCCATCCAAATCAGCGGGGAGCCGAAATCCTTGTCAAATCGCTCACTGCATCGGTCTACAAACTCCCGGCTCCACACGCCAGCCGACTCCGCATTAGCCAAACAGACTATCGCGGCTGGCCGCCCGGCATCCGGCTTGGCAGAGGGCGCAGAGGCGCGATACTGCGGAGGAATGCGATTGAAAAAATCTTTAATTGCGCCATATACGGCCAGCAGCGGCTGACTGCCGGATTTCAGGTAGGAAGTGTCGAAATACATGCCCACCACAGGATACGGCTTGCCCTCTTTGCGAAGCTCATCGAGAGCGGCCACCATACAATCCAGACCCTTGTCGGCAGCCCCGGGACCCGCGCTGACCGCGGCCAGATAGTCCGGCAGGGCTACCGTAATACCCGCCAGAGCCATATTCGACAGCTCATCTTTGTGCCATTGCACTCGATCGTAGCTAAACCACGGCCCGACGCCATTGGCAGGAACGTCCTGCATATCCAACGAGCCGTTTTCATTGCGAATATTTTGCACCGGAGCCCGTTTTCTGGGGTCCGCCTGATACCAGTAGGTGTAACGGGCAAACACGGTTCTTTGGACGGGGAACTTGGCTTCATAGACAAATCCCTCCGGCATCGGCAGATCCAGGGCAAAGGAGGTGTTATTATTCCACTCCTTGGCGTTGATTATCCCGTCAATCAGAGGGGAGCGCACGACATATTTGGTGGATAATATTTTCTCAATGCTGACCGTGGATGCAATGAAAGTATGCGCCGCATAGACCATCTTGACCCATTTTTCCGGAACCAGCAGGTCTTGGTCGGTTTTTACCTTCGGGGATAGGCTGATAAAGTCGTCCGGGTTGCTGTGCCTGCGTATGATAACATTGAACCCGACCATTTTGCCCATCGATGGAGCTTTCATGTTGAGCATTTCCCACGGCACGGCCATCTCAACGCAGTATGTGGTATCGATATCCTCGGGATTGTTTATAGTGCCCTGAACCGTAGCTCCGTATTTGAAAGTGTAGGCCGGGGTCATTTTCAGTCCCCCCGATTCATCGCCCGCCCTAAACCTCGACCCGCCTGCATCCGACACAGCCATTGCAAAGCAGGCAGGGGTAATAGACTCGGAGCCTTTGTTGTCGGTCTCAATATAGAACTCGACCATGTCATCGCCTGCCAGATCGACGTTAGGCTTATCGTTGGTCGCCCTCACATCGGGGCTGTCGACCTTAAACGCGATGTAGAAATAGCTATCATCCCAGGTCGTATAGCAGTTGACCTGGTCTTTGGCGGCATCCTGCGCGAATGCGACGGAACCTATAAACATCAAAACCACTGCACATAATATTGCACGCTTGACAATCATCCTGGACTCCATAAATCAGACAATAGATTGTATATCTGACCACCACATCTCATAACTCAGGAAAACTTTTTGACAAACCGAGCAATGCGCTGCATGGCTTGCTCGATCTTCTCTATAGAAGTCGCATACGAACAGCGGACATGACCTTCTCCGCAGTCACCAAATGCATTCCCCGGCACAACAACCACTTTTTCTTCGAAAAGCAGACGCTCGGAGAAGTCATTTGAATTGAGGCCGGTTTCTTTGATCGATGGAAACGCATAGAACGCGCCTCCCGGCATCAGGCACGGCAGTCCCGCCTCATTCAGCCCTTTGACTATGACCCGTCTGCGCTGTGCATACTGGTCGATCATCTGCTGGCTGTCGTCGTAGCCGTTGTTAATGGCCTCCAGCGCGGCAATCTGCCCCATAATGGGCGCGCAGAGCATTGTATATTGATGAATTTTCATCATAGCTTCGATAATATCCGCCGGTCCGGCCGCATATCCGATCCGCCAGCCCGTCATCGCGTATGCCTTCGAAAAACCATTGAGATAGATAGTGCGTTCGTATGCTCCGCTCAAGGCAGGAACACATGTATGGGGCGCATCGTAGCTCAGGCGGTCGTAAATCTCATCGGTGATTATATACAGATCGTGCTCTTTTGCAATAGCGACTATTTTTTCGAGGGTCTTGCGAGGCGCGACCGCTCCGGTAGGGTTGGATGGATAGCTAATGAGCAGCGCTTTGGTTTTCGGCGTGATCGCGGCTCGTATTTTTTCCGGCTCGACACAGAATTCGGTCTCAGTGGTAGTTGGTATGCTTACGGGAACGCCGCCGGCAAATAGAATGCATGGCTTGTATGAAACATAACACGGCTCCGGGCAGATAACTTCCTCTCCAGGATTGAGCAACGCCCTCATAACCAGATCCATAGCTTCGCTGACGCCCACAGTAATAAGAATCTGATCGTCAGGGTTGTATTCGAGTTTCTCCTGATTGAACAGATATGCTGATATGGCGTCGCGCAGTTCCTGCAGGCCGTAGTTTGACGTATAGCTGGTGCGGCCTCGTTCAAGTGACTGTATGCAGGCTTCGCGCACCGCCAGGGCGTGACGAAATCCGGCTCACCCACGCCAAGCGAAATCGCTTCCGGCATCTGAGCAGCAACATCAAAAAACCTGCGTATGCCCGACGCAGGCGTGGAATTTACAACATCAGAAATAGGCTTCATTATAGTATTTTGAATTACGAGGTCCGGATTGCGAACAAAACGCCTCAACAGGCTCCCGCTCGCGACTCGTAACCGCAATATTCAGCATCGTCTACGGCGCAACGGCTAATCGATAATCCTCGCCGGTGTCGTCAAAAATATCCCCGCCGTCCTTATACTTTTTGAGCAGGAAATTGGTCCGGGTTGACAGCACGCCTTCCAGATTAGACAACTTCTCCGCGACGAAGAACGCAACCTCCTGCATGGTCTTGCCTTCGACTACCACGCGCAGATCGAAGTCTCCCGATACTAAAAACACCGAATGCACCGCATCGTATTTGTATATCTCGCGGGCAATTTCGTCATAGCCGACTCCCTTGCGCGGGGTGACGCGCACATCAATGAAAGCAAATACGCGCTCCTTGCCTGCCTTGTCCCAGTCTACGATAGTCTTGTAGTGCCTGATGATCCCTCTTTTTTGCATCTCTTCGATGGCATTGACGATAACCTGCTCGGATTTGCCCAGCATAACAGCTATTTTCGATGCCGGAGTGCGAGCGTCCTGTTCGAGTATCGTGAGTATTTGGCGTTCCATATCACGTCCTGTTGTCGAGTTGTTCCAATGATACATCCCCTGCCGGGCATAGTCAATCGTCACCAGCCGACCGGGGAGTCTGCACGGTCGAAATCTCGATTTATTTCACATTGGATCCGGGGCTTACGTCTGCGTCGGGCTGCAGCAAAACCGCCCCTCCATTTTCATCGGTGGCCGCCAGTAGCATGCCATTGGAAACAACGCCGCGAATCTTCGCCGGTTCGAGGTTTGTCAGCAGCACGATTTTGCGTCCGGACAATGTGTCGGGATCATAGTTCTGTGCGATCCCCGCCACGATCTGTCGCTGCTCGTCGCCAAGGTTCACGGTCAGCTTGAGCAGCTTATCGGCGCCTTCTATGCGCTCAGCCGTCATTATTTCCGCTATGCGAATGTCGAGCTTGCTGAAGTACTCATAGTTGATCTGATCCTGTGATTTCTCCTCTTTGGGAGCCGGAGGCCGGTCTGCCATTTTTGTCCCCTCTTTTCGTTTGCTGCCGAGCCTTGGAAAGATCGGATCAGGGCCTTGAATCGCGGTTCCAACAGCAAAAGGCCTGCTTGTCGCTATATCGGACCATCTCAGCGATGCAAAGGTGTCGGCTATGCCGAGTTGGCGGGCTATTTCGCGGGCAGTAGCCGGCATAAACGGGGAGATCATTATCGCCGCCGCGCGTGCGACCTCAAGGGCCGAGTAAAGCGCCCCTGCCAGCTCGTCGAGTTTGTTTTCCTTTGCCAGATTCCAGGGTTGCGTATCGTTTACGTATTTGTTGCCGATGCCTATCATCTGCCAGACGGCTTCGAGGGCGCGGGTAAACTCGAACTTGTCGCAGGACTCCTGAGCCGATATAGCGGTCTGCGAAATAACGTCCCCCAGACCTCCGCCGAAATCTTTAGGATCCGGCAGCAGCCCGTCGAAATATTTGCCGAGCATGCTCAGTGTGCGATTGAGCAAGTTGCCGAGATCGTTGGCCAGATCAGAATTGAACCGGTTTCTGAATGACTTAATAGAGAAGTCCCCGTCCTGACCCAACGGCACTTCGCGCGCCAGAAAATATCTTACCGCATCCAGACATACGCCGCGCGTCGCGCCCGATTCATTTGACAACTCTTCGGCTAGAGCGGCAGGGGATATGGCGTTGCCCTTTGACTTGGATATTTTTTCGCCGTCGATTGTCCAGAACCCATGCCCGAAAAGCGCCCTGGGCAGCGGCAGATCGAGCGCCATAAGCATGGCAGGCCAGAAAGTGCAGTGGAATCGAACAAATATGTCCTTTCCCATAAGCTGCAAATCCGCAGGCCAGATGCTTTTGAATCGTTCGTCGTCGCTGAGGTATCCGGTGGCGCTGATATAGTTGATGAGCGCATCGAACCAGACATATATGACCTTGCTTTCATCTTCCGGCACGGGGATCCCCCACCCTTTATTGTCCCGGGTTATGGAGACGTCGCGCAGACCTTGCTTGATGAAGTTGACAACCTCGTTTTTTCGGAACTCCGGCTGTAAAAAATCCGGGTTGGCGTCAATATGGGCAAGCAGTCTGTCGCCATAAGCCGAAAGTTTGAAATAATAGTTGGTCTCCTCCACCCACTCTACATCACGTCCGCAGGATGGGCACTTGCGATCTACAAGCTCGGAATCTGCAAGAAAAGTCTCACAGGGCACGCAGTACCATCCTTCGTAGTTGCCCTCAAAAATATCTCCCTGTTCGAGCAGCCTTTTGAATATCTCCCTGACTACGGTCACGTGCCTCTGCTCGGTGGTCCTGATGAAATCGTCATATTCTATATCGAGGCTTGCCCACACCTTTTTGAAGTCCTCGGCAAGCTGATCGACATACTCAGCGACGGCAACGCCTTTGTCGGCGGCGGCTGCGGCGACCTTGATGGCGTTTTCATCGGTTCCGGTGAGAAAATATGTATCGTCACCTTTGAGCCTGTGGTAACGGGATACAATATCCGCCATTATCGTCGTGTAGGCGTTTCCGATGTGCGGGACATCGTTGACATAATATATCGGAGTGGTGATGTAGTATGCTTTATTGGTCATTTTATCTCTCTGTATATTGAATAGGGCATTGGATGCCCGATGAGTATCGGCGCCTGATTTGGCTATCGAAGCGGAGTTCGGCACATCGACGGCCGGTTCCTTCGTGATATCGGTGCAGCGATATTGTCGCTAACATCCGCCGCATGTGGCGCAATTGCCTGACGAGCAACCCGAGCATCGATCCGCCGAACTATCACAACATTCGCTGTCGGCTGTTCGCGAGGCGAAGGTAGATATCAACCGGTTTATCTTGCTTGAACCGCAGGTCGGGCATTTGGCTTCGTGTATGCGATTGATTCCTATCAACAATTCAAAACGCCCGCTGCACCTGCTGCATTCGAACTCGTATACAGGCATCAGTCCTGATCTCCGTTTGGCCGCAAACGTGATTCGCGTTTATCGTTTGCGCTGTTTCCATTTGTTTTTTTACGGCGAACCGATCTTCCTGCGCGCTTGCCGCCGTTTCCTGCCTGACCGTTTTGATGTTTGTTGAATCTGCCCTTATTGGCTTTGCGGCCGGAGCCTTGGTCATGAGAAGTTGTTTCTACAATGTGCACGGCGTCGTCAATATCAGCCGGGGGATCGTCGTCGACTATCACTTCTTCGGCCTCTATTTCCTCTTCTATCCGGCTGCAATCCTGCCCGTCAAGACAGATCGGATGGCAATGCGAATCAGACATATTGCATCCGATGCCATGCCTGCGGCACATCCCTCTCATATCGATGCTGGATGCAGGCAGGTGAAATTGGACGCCTTCCTCCGTTTGCACCGTGATTTCACCGCTCACATAATTTACGTCGATGACCTTGCCGCGTCCCTGTTCGAGCGGCAGAATAGCTCCGACCAGTGGCATTGACAACTGAGCTTCTTTGTAGAAATCGTGTTCGTATCTGAGGCAGCACATCAGCTTGCCGCAACATCCGGAGAACTTGGCGGGATTCAAAAACAGGCTCTGGTCCTTGGCCATCTTCATGGAAATAGGATCAAATGAGCTTAGAAACGTCGAGCAGCACAGCGGGCGGCCGCAGGTGCCGTATCCGCCGATCAGCTTTGCCTCGTCACGTACGCCTATCTGGTGCAGTTGGACTTTGATCCGCAGAGCGCCCGCGACATCTTTTACCAGCTCTCGAAAGTCAATCCTGCCATCGGCTGAAAAGGAGAACGTAACCTGAGATCCGTCGAATGCGTATTCGGCTTCCAGCAGTTTCATCGGCAGGCCGTGGTCGGCTATTTTTGTCTGGCATACCTGAAAAGCATGAATCTCGCGCTCTCTGTTTGCGGCTTCACGTTGAAGATCGTCCCCTGAAGCCAGACGAACGATTCTCTTCAGCGGCGCTACCAGATCGGTCTCGGCCACCTCCCGCGGCTCCAGCACTACCTCGCCAAACTCCATTCCTCGCGCGGTCTCGGCGATTACGAAATCACCCTCGTTAAGAGCAAACTCTACTGGATCGAAATAGTAGACCTTACCTACTTTTCTGAAGGAAACGCCAACAACAAGCGGCATATATAAAGTCCTTTGACCCGGGGTCAGTTCAGTTGGTTCGTGCGCACGACATTCGGACGCACAGCCCATCGGCTACTTCTAATTTTACCACAGCCAAAAAACACCGGCAAATTTTCTAAAAACTGGTGGAACAAATATGTTTGCTGCGTCGTATATATATTAGCAAACCTTCCCACCCTCTTTTCTCCTCCCCGGTCTTCCAAAGATCGGGGAGCTTTTTTGTAACTGCTCACGAATGATGAGTACACCTGCCGTAGTTTCCGATCTCCATTTCGGACAAGGCTTCGACAGAGGCCAGCCACAATCACTCACGAAGAGTAAGTTGTTATTTTTTCATCCCTGACAGGCACAAAAGCCGGGCAGGATGGTTGGTCGCAGGGATGCTGAAACGAGACAGGCGAGGTCGATTCGGACCCCACCTGATTCACAATGGTAACGTCACAGACAAATAATCAGCGAACCTGAGACGCATTCACGCCTACGCTTTCACCGACCAGCGCGCAGGCTTTCGCGTAACCGCCGACGTCAAATACCGTCCGATCACCGATCAGACAAGGCGCGGAGTCCATAACCAACTCCTGCCCGTTGACTCTCGCAACCCAGCTGCCTATCCGCATCTCAAACACGATATCGCCGACATAGGCCGTGACCGTGCGCGTAGCAGAGTCCCAGAACAACACTCCGCCCATATCTTCGAAGAACGACCTGGCCTTGACCTTGCCGGTTACCGGCTTGGCGGGTTTTGTTATACGAGCAGGCGCGCGTTTGGGCGCATCCGGAGGGCTTGCTATGGCCGGGCTTGCCTGCAGATTGCCCGGCATAGAGTGCAGATTCGGAGCTAATGCTACCTGAACCCTTGCCAGCATTTCCTTTGACAGCCTGGCAGGCTGATCGATTATCACAGGAGCAGCGCAAACAGGCGCGCTGAGCGATGCAGGAGAAGTGTCAGCTTGTTTTAGATCGCCGCATATTGACGACGACACCATATTCCCTGCAGAGGACGCCGAAGGGGAATCCAGCGTAATCGGAGCTGCCGCTACGGCAGGCTGCACAGCCGGATTTTGCCGGGTTTGTTGCAATAAAGCGGATGGGTTTGCAGAGATTGCCTTGCCCGCATCAGCTGTAAGTTTAGCAGGTTCGACCGCCACCTCTGTAGCCGAGGGCTTGCCGGCGACGGGCGCGGCAGCAACCATATTGACCGCATCCAACCGATAAGTCGGGGATGACGCGGTGGCAGATGCCATTTTCACCGGCTCCTGCGCCAGCACGGGAGCTGCTATTTTAGCGGTAGTTTCCCTGCCTGCGATCTGAGGAGCGGCCGCAGCCATTCTCAAATCCGGCTTGGGAGTCGGGTTTGCGGATTGCAGGTCGGGTTTAGCCGATACAGGGACGGTTTTGGGAGCCGCCAACGACGCCTTCGGCATTTCGACAGGCTTGGGAGCCGCCGTCACAGCTTTGGCTACCTGCACGGGTGTAGGTGCGGATGCCACCGCTTTAGGCTGCGGTTTGACCGATGCGGCAGGAGGGGCTGTATAGGTTTCTTCGTGATTCCTTGACACACTTCTACCGGCAGACGAAAACGATGATTCGGTTACAGGGTCGAGGCTGGGAACGTAGTCATCTTCCATGACTTCGTCCGGCAGTTCGCCATCCTGCCGCACAACAGAAAGCGTGGTCACAACCGGCCTTTGCGATCCGTTGCGGAACCTCACATTGACTACAGCCGGGTCGCTTTTGTTGCCCGCGCCATCGTAAGCGTAAGTGGTGAGGGAGTGATCTCCATCGGGATATGTCGTGGTGTCTAAATCATAGTTATATGGCGGCGTGTTTTTGATGAGCTTGAGCACGTCGTCGACAAGCAAACTGACCATCGGAGCTTCGCCGCTATCGTCTGTTGCATGGATTTTAATCGTTGCAGAGCCGGTCAAAATATCTTCGGAGCTGATATTGACGAAGGTCACCACGGGAGGTCTGGTGTCTATTACTCCCCGGCCCTGACCGTTTCGACCGACAGCGCCGGTTCCGTAGACTTTTGATATCAATTGATCCCCGGAAAGCACCTTTACTACCAGGTTGTGGGTTCCCTGCGCCTCACGGGTTACATCCCACCAAAATGAGCATACGCCTCTGGACTCCGGGTTGCCCAGAATCTTTCGGGAATAAAATTTGCCGTCTACATATAGCTCGAGCGATGTAACCAGAAGCTCAGACTGAGTATTGTAACCGACAGCCACTTCTACCCTTGCCCCGGATACGATCTGTCCGGGCTGCGGGGATAGCCAGGCAGCCATCGTTCCTTCGGCCGCCGAAACTGCTGCGGGGGTGAACATGGCCATCACGATAGCCAAAGAAATCCAGCGTCTCATCGCTGTCCTCCCATTGGTGCTTTCATCCTGTCAAGAATTACAAAACTGTACCACGAGCCATCCCAAAAGTCAACGATAAAGGCGTAATTTTCGGCCTGCCATTGGCGCGCTGCATCAGGGTATCGCTTTTCTGATCTGCTCCGGGCTGACCAGACGGGCAGCAATGCCCTGAGCGGAAGCTATTGCCCCGGCAGCACCTGCTGCGGCCCCAATGCCCAGGCATATTGTCATCACTCTGTATGATGCGTGCGCGTCGTGGCTGCCGCTGATGCATCTGCCTGCGAGCAGCAATCCGTCGATTTCACGCGGGACCAGACACCCATAAGGTATGTCGTACGGGCGGCATTCCACCGCAGATCCCTCCGATTGTCCCGGCCCGTCGGGGTTGTGTATATCGATCACGAACAGTGCGTCCTGCACCACTGCATCCGGCCTTTTTCGCCCTTCGAGCAGATCGCTGCGCGTGAGATATTCGCATCCCAAAAACCGCCTTGTTTCCCGAACTCCTATTACGGCAGGCATCTCGCTGATAAAGCAATCTTTGTATCCGGGAGCGTGTTTTCTGAGGAACTCGGTCACCTGATATGCCTGTTTGCGGCCCTCTATCTCCGCTTTGGTGAGATCGGCGGCGGAGGTTGGGTCTATATAGTTGACTTGAGTGGCGTTTACGGTGACTTCGGAGGGTCGCCGGGTTGCGTAGGTGCGAATAACGCCGACGTTTTTCGGCAGTTCGCCATCGCGCATGCCCTGTTCTACTATCTGTTCCCAACTGCCTTTAGCAAGCATGAGGGCCGCCGCCGCCCCTTCGCTGCCGCACAGCAACGGAGAAGGCCCTACTCCGCCGATTCTAAACATAATCGAAACCGGCTGGGTGAGTCCATCTTCAGGACGGCCCTGCTCGAATGGGACTCCGGCTGAATGCGCAATGATCCCGTCCCCGGTTGCGTCGATCGTAACCGCCGCATATAAATCTAATTGTCCCTGATTCGTATAGCACGTACAACCTGTGACTGTGTCGCCATCCATAATCGCCCGAACTGCATAAGTATGTAGAAGTATTTGCACGTTTTCTTGGACAAGCAAATCGGCATAATCGATGTCCAACCTGGCGGGATCGACCTCTCGCCCTCCAAGGTATTGGAGTATATCGTTTACAAATTGGCTGTTAACCATGCCAAGGAATGGGGAGACCAGGGCATTGGTGGCCATCCCGCCAAGCCGCCCGCTGCGTTCTATAAGAAGCGTATTCGCACCTGCCCTGCCTGCCGCGAGAGCCGCCGCGAACCCTGCCGGCCCTCCCCCTGCCACAAGAACATCAACTCGACTTTTGTCCACCTTTGCATACCCCGCTCAGAATATTATCGATTTCACCCCATACGGCCTGTGTAAAATCTTAGCCAGACGGCCGGTACTTCCCTTTGTTTTGCATGCGTTGTAGAATGTAGACCTACTAGCCCCAAAAACGGGAGGTATCAATGGCGCTCGATAAATATGGATATTTTTCCGAAGACGGCAGGGAATTCATCATCACTCGTCCGGATACTCCGGCTCCGTGGGTAAATTATATATCCAATGGCCGATATACCGGGCTTGTCTCCAATACGGGAGGCGGGTTCAGCTACTGGATGGATCCGCGGGATAGCCGAATCACCCGGTTCCGCTATAATTCGCTCCCCATAGACCGACCGGGCCGCTACGTATATATAAAGGATGAGGACGGCGAGACGTGGAGCCTGTCCTGGCAGCCTACCGGTCATAAACCGGACAGCTATGAATGTCGCATTGGACAGGGATATCAGACGATTAAGCAGCAATATCGCGGCATTGGCAGCGAGATTGCGTATTTTGTGCCGCTCGGAGATGACCTCGAGATATGGCTCATCAAGCTGCGTAACGAGACCTATGAGCCAAAGCGACTGTCGATTACAAGCTACGTTGAGCTTTGTTTGGGACACGCGCTGCAGGATCTCATAATGCAGCCAAACGATCAGCATTTCAATCTTGCCAGATTCTCACACGATGATAATGCCATTTTCGCCACCAAAAACTACTGGGTAACGAATAGAGGAGTCTCGGTCGCGCAGCCGAATCAGGCGTGGGATAAGTATGTCTTCTTCACATCGGACCTTGCGGCAAACTCATGGGATTGTCTGAAAGATGCGTTCATCGGGCCTTGGCGAAGCGAGGCTAACCCCGTTGGAATAGAGAAAGACCTGCTGGCGAACACGGATATTACGTCCGGGGACGCCTGCGCTGCACTGCGTGGTGAGGTTGTGCTTGAGGCCAAACAGGAGGCGGAGTTTGTGGTGCTGATGGGCTGCACCCCCGCTTCTGCTGATAAAGACGGGCTGGCTATTCCCCCTCCCGGCGCTAGGGAGATGATAGCGAAATATCGTTCTCCGAAAGCGGCGCACGAAGAGCTTGATAAGGTCAAGGCTTACTGGGATGCATATCTAGCCTCCGTTCAGGTGCAGACGCCTGATGATGAGATGAACATTATGCTCAACGTCTGGGGCAAACGGCAGAGCTGGGTTACTTTCAACATGAACCGCAACGCGGGTTATTATCACGGCGGGTTGTTGTTTGGAGTGGGAATCCGCGATCAATGCCAGGATATGATGGGGCCGATTTTGAGCGTGCCTGATCAGGTCGAGGATAGACTGCTGGAGGTGCTTTCCAAGCAGTTTGCCGACGGCAGCACCCTGCATAACTATTTCAAGCTTACCGGAGTCGGCGAAAAGACCGGCCATTCCGACACGCCGCTGTGGCTTCCGCTGGCTGTGATCAACTATCTTAAGGAGACCGGGGACTGGACTTTCCTTATGAAGATCGTCCCGTTTTATGATGGCGGGGAATCTGACGTGCTTGATCACGTGATGCGGGCGTGCGATTATGTGCTTTCGCAGTTGACGGAGAATAATTTGCCGAAGTTCGGGCCTGGGGACTGGAACGACACGCTCGACTACGTTGGCCGCAAAGGCATAGGAGAGAGCGTGTGGGTGGCGCATTTCCTGTGTTATATTCGGCGGGAGACCGCCGAGATGCTGGATAATTTCTGCGAGGGAACTCCGTGTCCGGGCGCTGTCAGAATAAAAGAAGCCGCCGCTCGATATCGGGCGCAGTATGACCTGATAAAAGCCGCCCTCAACGATCGATGCTGGGATGGAGAATGGTATATCAGAGGCATTCGAGACGATGGCAAAGTTATCGGATCTGCCAAAAATACGGAAGGGCGTATATTTATGAACGCCCAAAGCTGGGCAGCGATATCCGGGGTTGCCGACAGCAGACGTGCCAAGATGGCGATGGACTCAGCGGACCGACTGTTGATAACTTCGAGAGGGCCAAAGATCTTATCCCCAAGTTATACACAGGTTGATTCCGGTGTCGGGCTTGCGACTAGATGTGTGCCGGGCAAGAAAGAAAACGGTGCGATTTTCAATCATGTGGCGGCCTGGGCGATTTTGGGCAACTGCGTCATCGGGGAAGGCAATCGCGCATATAGCTATTACCGAAAAACTTTGCCAATGGTGCAAGCGACGGACCCTGATGTGTATAAGATGGAGCCGTATGTTTATTCAGAATATGTCACCAGCGACGATCATCCGACATTCGGGCAGGCGAGCCATGCCTGGCTTACGGGGTCGGGAGTGTGGATGTTCCGCGATGGGCTGGATTATATTCTCGGCGTCCGTCCTGCATACGATGGTCTATTGATCGACCCGTGCATTCCCGATTCATGGGATGGATATAAAGTCACTCGAAAGTTCCGTGGCGCGACATACCAGATCGAGGTAAAAAACCCGAACCACGTGCAACGGGGAGTTGCCAGTATCACCGTGGACGGCCAGCCAATCGAAGGCAATGTTATACCCGCGTTTGACAAGGGCAGCCTCGTCAGGGTTGTATGCGTGATAGGATGAGATTTGCCGTCTGAAGATGTCATATCGCGGGCTTGTGATATAATGAAGGGGATTGAAGCCGCTGTTTTGTAACCGGCAGCGATTGGAGACCTTTGTAAGCTTGCGGTCGGGCCGGTAACCGTTGCATCGAAGGATTTTATGGTGGGTTAAACCACATCACATTTCAGGATAAACAAAAAGGAGTCCAGTTATGTCCAGCAAACCGAAAGTAGCCATATCGAAGGTATCGGACATTGACAGTATGCAGGCTGTCGAGTTGGCAGTTCGCGAGGCTGTCGCATTAGCTTGTGATTTCACGGCGTTGTGCAAGGACAAGCATGTCATCCTCAAACCAAACGTCTATTGCCCAAGTCCCGCCCCTACCACTACCGACCCGCGTGTGATCGCTTCATTGATTCGAGCGGCCAAGGCCGCAGGAGCGCGCAGGGTAACCGTGGCGGAAGGACGCTCGATTTCGACGGCGCTGTTCCGCAAGAACACCAGCACCACCGAGGCTTGCTTTGAGGCTATCGGAATGAAACAGGCCGCGCTGGAGAACGGCGCGGACATCGTATATCTGGAAAATGATGAGTTCCTTAACCCGTCCAATCCGGATGCGCTCGTGCTTAAGCACCCAAGCATTCCTCGCACCATACTCGAGGCAGAGGTGCTTATCAACGTGCCGGTGTTAAAGAATCACAGCTTAACCTTAACAACCTTAGGCATCAAGAACCTGCACGGAACAATCTCCGACGCCGACAAGCTCTTCGGCCATGACTATACGCGCATCCCGCAGAAGCTCGTGGACATCCTGCACTACAACAAGCCTGACCTGACGGTCATCGATGGCGTTCGAGGACAGGAAGGCGACCACGCAGATATGGGCAAGGTGGTGGATATGGGGATTATCATATCCGGCGCGGATATCGTTGCGGTTGACGCGGTTGCGGAATCGGCGATCGGATTCGACAACCTTCAGATCGATACTACCCGACTGGCGCACGAGCAGGGCTTCGGAGTTGGCGACATCAACGAAATCGAGGTTGTGGGGACGCCGGTTGCGGACATCCGCCGTGTCTTTGAGAAGCCTGACATCGAGATCACCGAGGAGCGATTCCCCGGCATCAAGATCTGTGCCGGCGACTATTGCAAGGGCTGTGAGTATTACGTTCGACGCGGCATCGACAGGCTTGTCGATCTGGATGCGCTCGATCCCAATGATCCGGTGACCCTGGTATATGGCAAGGACCCAAGCGTCGATCCCAACACCGAGGGCAAAGTGATTCTGCTAGGCGACTGCGCAATGGAGAGCCAATCGGTGAAGCGACTGAGAGATAAACTGTGGCTTACCGGTCGACTCAAAACCGTCTATTGCTGCCCTCCGATGGAGTTCCGAATGAGAGCCCTGGAGCTTGCCGGGGATTAAGCGATCGAGTTTCAGTTTGGCATATATCTTTGCAGTCCCGGTTTTTGTTGAGCCGGGGCTGCTTTGGTAACAGCTCACGAATGATGAGGTCTAGAGGTTAGAGGTTGGAAGTTGGAGGTTAGATGAGTTATTGAGAGGGTTATGCGTAGCCTCCAATTTTTGTCATTCCGAGGCGAATGCCGAGGAATCTGCTTTTTCCCTTCTCATTTCTGGGTCTCGCTTCTTTCGGGCTTTCGCGATTTACGTAAAAGCAGATTTCTCACTTCGTTCGAAATGACATAGTTTGTGTGGCTGGGACAGAGACCAGTCACTACAATCACTCACGAAGAGTGAGTTGTTACCTACTTTGTTTGTGATTGACACGCCGCAAAGAGGGTGGTAGACTCTGACCGAAATCAGCTCAGGAGGGTTCCCAAAGTGTATGTTGGACGAATCGTGGCGGTTGGTAAAACCGACAGGCCGTTTGTAGCTTATAGAGTCTCTTCGAGGTCATTTCCCAACAGAGTTGCACGGATAACCGATGTTGGCGTCGCAATTCAGCCGCTTGACCCGGAGGATATGAAACGCAACCCGTATATTGCATACAACTGCATTAGGGTTTCGCGAAATGGAGTAGTCGTATCGAACGGTTCACACACCGACCCGATTTTCGAGAAACTGGAGTCCGGAGTAGAGCCGGAGACGGCGCTGCAGCAGACCCTTGAGGAGATGGGCTATGAACGCGATGATTTTAATACCCCGCGAATAGCCGGTATCGTCACCGATAAGGTTGGTTATGTGGCAACCATTCGGGCAGATGGATTTGAGGTCGCAAGTTTTGAACTCAAAGACAACTCCTGTCAGGTGATCTGCACCTATGAGATGGATAAAATACAAGGCGATGGGCATCCGTTCGCCGCGCAAACTGCCCTTGAGGCGGCTGAATATGTTGTGGATGGAGGGATTTTTGCGGATCTCGAGCTGCCGATCTGCGCTGCGGCGTGGATGGGTGAATTGGCTGTGTTGAACCCGCATGAGTGAGATTGCCGGTATAATTCCAGGTTATGCTGTGTTATAATCATCAAGCGCGCACCCGTAGCTCAGTGGATAGAGCGCTTGCCTCCGGAGCAAGAAGTCGGGCGTTCGAATCGCCCCGGGTGCGCCATTGCATCGAATTCCACAGCCAATATCTTCCGAATGCGATTTTTATTGATTCTTCGACGGTGTATAATGCAGGAGTCGCCGCAGCAAGGAAAGGAGTCTGTTATGCGCGTATGTCTGCTTGTCGCAGCCGCGATGGTCGCAATTTTGAGCAGTCCGGGAGGAGCTGATATGAAACTTGTACAAGACGGCCGGACCGATTATTGTATCGTTCTGGCAAAAGATGCTTCGCCATCTGAGCATTGGGCCGCTAGTGAACTCAAACAGTTTATCGGGGAGATGTCCGGTGCGGTGATACCGTATGCCGAGGATAGCAATGAAGCGCCTGCACACGCTATTTTGCTGGGAGATTCCAGGGCGCTGCAATCTTTGGGCGCGGGCATAGACTTTGACGACCTCGGCGAGGAAGGGTTTGCCATCAAGACGGTCGGGGATCGTTTGGTGATTGCAGGCGGCAGGCTTCGCGGCACGATGTATGGCGTCTATGAGCTTCTGGAGAGGCTCGGCTGCAGATTTTTGACCGATAAAGTTAATAAGGTCCCAAAGACGAGGGATATTTTCGTTGGGACAATAGACATTACGCAAAAGCCCGCATTTGAATATCGCGATGTCTATATTCGCGAAGCTATGACCCCAAATTATGCAGCCCGAAACCGCGGCAATAGCTATATGGCGAAAATCGACAAGAAGCGCGGAGGCAGCATAGCCTATTATCCGTTCGTTCATAGCTTCAACATGCTCGTTCCGCTGGAGAAATACTGGGATAGTCACCCTGAGTATTTCTCGATGATCGAGGGCAAACGCATCAAAGACCACACTCAGTTGTGTATGTCGAACCCGGAAGTTCTTAGAATCGCGACGGAGACTGTGATGGGTTGGATGCGTGACAAATCGGAGGCCAAAATCTGCTCCGTCTCGCAAAACGACTGGTATAACAACTGCCAGTGCCCGAACTGCAAGGCCATTGACGATGAAGAAGGAAGCCCGTCCGGCTTGATGCTGCGGTTTGTGAACGCGATTGCCGAGCAGACTTCTAAAGTATATCCCGATAAGCTGATTGATACTTTGGCGTATCAGTGGACAGAGAAGCCGCCGAAGGTCACAACGAAACTGCATCCCAATGTGCGAGTGCGGCTGTGCCCGATATTTTGCTGCGAATCGCATGCTTATGAGAGCTGCGGCACCAAAGAGAATAATGATTTTGTAGAAAACCTCAAAGAGTGGAGCAAGATCACCGATCAGCTTTACATTTGGCACTACAATACTAGTTTCGCGCACTATCTGAACCCGTTCCCGGATTTTTGGCAGTTGATGGATACTGCGAAGCTGTATAAGCGTTATGGAGTGAAGGGCATCTTCTGGGAGGGATCCTATCCGCCGGGCGGCGGCGGAGAGATGGCCTATCTGCGCTCCAATTTGCTGTCTAAGATCACCTGGGACCCGGAGGTCGACGGAAACGCGGTTATGCGCGAGTTCTGCGACGATTTCTATGGCAGGAGCGGCAAATATATCTATGAGTATGTGCAGATGCTTCTGAACAAGGTGACAAAGGATCATATTCACATGAAAATATGGTCAACGCCGACTGAGCCGTTTTTGACGCCTGAGATTATCGCCGCCGCCGATAAGTTGTTTGATAAGGCGGAGGCTGAGGCTGAGTCCGATGAGATTCTGGACCGGATCAAGCATGACAGGATTCCGATTCAGTATGTGAAGTTTATGCAGCCGGTTATGAACAAGCAGGTCCAGGGCAAGGAAGCCGACTTTCTCAAGCAACTCGATGACTTTGTTGCGCTGTGCAGGAGTCGCGGTATGACGCATATCAGCGAATGGGAGGATTTGTCCGCCTATCACGAGCGCACGAAGAAAGCTATCGAAGGTAAAGAATAATTGGTAAAGGGTGTCGATTTGGCGATTGACACCCTTAATTGTTGCTTGCAGTTGTTCATAACTTCTGAGAAACTGCCAATGAGCTACTTCTTTAATTGACAGGGCAATAAGCTCTACATATAATTTGTACGCACCCCAGTCCCGGGGTTCGCTCTATTGAGCATATTGATATGTAGCCGCTTCGGCATAATTGGGACCGGCCCGAAGCGAAGAACGGAGGAAACATCGGTATGGCACAAGTCGTGCTGAAGGATTTGACCAAGACCTTCAAGACTGTGGTCGCGGTCAACAATATGAACCTTGAGATCAAAGACAAGGAATTTCTCGTGCTTGTCGGGCCATCGGGCTGCGGTAAGACGACAGCTTTGAGAATGGTTGCAGGGCTTGAGGAATCGACAGAAGGCGAAATTTACATTGGAGATCGGCTGGTCAACGATGTTTCTCCAAAAGATCGTGATATCGCGATGGTCTTTCAGAACTACGCTCTGTATCCGCACATGAGCGTGTATGACAATATGGCGTTTGGATTGAAGCTGCGAAAGCTGCCTAAAGAACAGATTCAGGCGCGGGTCAACGAAGCGGCGGACCTTTTGGGATTGGCCGATTTGCTTAATCGCAAACCCAAGCAACTCTCCGGCGGGCAGAGACAGCGCGTTGCTCTTGGACGTGCGATAGTGCGCGAGCCGAAGGTCTTCCTTATGGACGAACCTCTCTCCAACCTAGACGCAAAGCTGCGCGTACAGACTCGCGCTGAACTGATCAAGCTGCACCGCAGGCTGGGGATCACCACCATCTACGTCACACACGACCAGGTGGAAGCGATGACGATGGGCGATCGCATTGTGGTTATGAAGGATGGAGTTGTCCAGCAGGTGGACTCTCCCCTTGGGCTGTATAATACTCCGGCCAACGTGTTCGTGGCAGGGTTTATCGGCACGCCCTCGATGAACTTTATCGAGGCTAAGATCACTAATGGCGCGGATGGCTATGGAATTGATACCGGATGTTTCACGGTGAAGCCGCCTGATGATAAAACGAAACTGCTGGCAAATTATGTCGGCAAGGACGTGATTTTTGGCGTGCGACCGGAAGATATCTTCGACAAATCTCTGGTCAATATTATACAAGCGACTCCGTATAATACTATCAGAGCGGTAGTGGACGTGATGGAGCCGATGGGCAACATCGTGACGATGTATCTGAGCTGCGGCAAGCACGACATTGTCGCCAGTATCGACGCCGATTCCAAAGCCAAAGACGGCGAAGAGATGGAGCTGATTCTGGATATGGCAAAGACCCACGTCTTTGATAAAGAGACCGAGAAAGCGATATATTGATCGGTTTTTGAAGTCTGATATCAGTGGCCTCGGAGGAATCCGGGGCCATTTTTGCGTATGAGGCAGTATGACATTGACTAGGAAGTGCGAAATGAGAGTAGTGGTGATGATGGTTTTTATGCTGATGCTTGTAAATGCAGGATTTGCGGATGTAGAAGGGCCGAGGATCACGGATGCTGAGTTTTTTGATGCGATGAACCTAGATTATCCGGGACTGGAGAGCGTGAAAACGGCGGCGGATGCGTCGGATTTTGCAGCGGCGAAACACGAGTTTGCCGAGTATCTGAGGGAGCGCAAAAAACCTGTGTATAAGCCGGATTGGTTGGCTGGTCTTGCTCGTGGAAAACGCACTGATAAGACCGACACCAGGCAGGCTGACCGGATTTTGCAGCGGGATTTGCCGAGCGTGGGAGTCTATCATAAATATGAAGGCAGAATCGACTGGAGCCTGGACCCGATAAACTATCGAGAGTGGCCGTTTCAGTTGAACCGACATTCGTTTTGGACGACTCTGGGTTTGGCGTACCTGGAGACCGGCGAGGAAAAATATGCCGAAGAGTTCGTTTATCAGATGACAGACTGGGTCAAGCAGTGCCCTGTGCCGATCAACGACAGCGGCAATAGAGGTGTGCTGTGGAGAACCATCGAGCAGGGAATCAGGATGGGACAGACCTGGCCTGCTGCGTATTTTCTGTTTATCAAATCGCCATCGTTTACTGATGAGGCTATTGTGACGATGGTCAAGTCGATGGTGGAACACGCACGGCATTTGATGATCCACCAAACGACCGCTAACTGGCTGTCGATGGAGTGCAACGGGTTGATGCACGTAGGGGTGCTGTTTCCTGAGTTCAAAGAGGCCGACGAATGGAGAAAGACCGCCATTGACAGGATGTATGTGGAGCTTGACAAGCAAGTCTACCCTGATGGCGCACAAATTGAGCTGTCTACGGGGTACCATCAAGTGTCGCTGAACAATTTTTTGATGCTGTGGAATGTGGCGCATATCAACGATGTGCCTGTGCCGGAGGACTATATCGCCAGGCTGGAGAAAATGTTTGATTACAATCTCTACGCCTCTATGCCTAACGGGTATCTGCCGGGGCTGAACGATGCGGGGGCGACTAACGTCAAGGGGCAGGCTCAGATGGGGCTGACATATTTTCCAGACAGGAAAGACTATCTGTGGCTTGCGACGCTTGGCAAAGAAGGAACGAAGCCGGATGTGGATTCGATAGCCCTGCCATTTTCGGGACATTTAATTATGCGGTCCGGATGGGATGCAGATGCGCGGTATATGCTCTTTGATGCAGGGCCGTTTGGGTATGGCCACCAGCACGAGGACGCGCTCAGTTTTGTGATCTTCGCCTATGGCAAGTATATGCTGATCGACCCTGGTAACTATCCTTATGACAGCTCTCAATGGCGGAAATATGTGCTGTCGACGAGGGCGCATAATACGATAATGGTCGATGGATGTGAGCAGCATCGCAGAGATCGACCGAGACAGGAATATGTGCTCGCCAAACCAATGCCGATCAAGTGGGCATCGGCTGAGAAATACGACTATGCGTCGAGCGTTTATGGGGACAACTACTGCAGTGATAATTCGGTGAAGGTGGAGCACGAGCGCAGCATTTTCTTCGTGAAGCCGGATTATTGGATCGTTGTGGATAAGCTGACTCCGGAAGATGATAAGCCTCATAAATATGAGAGTATGTTTCATCTCGATATGAGCGGAACGGAGGTGGATGCTGCAACAAAGGCCGTGCATACAACTGATGAGAAGGGCGCGAATTTGTCGATCTGGCCTGCGTATGACGATTCGCTTTCGGTCTCGGTGATAGCCGGGCAGGAGGAACCGATCGTGCAGGGTTGGATACGACTCAAAGATTATGAATGCAGGCCCATCCCCACACCAGTTTATGAAAAAGAGCACTCTGGCGTGACCAGGCTGGCCTATGTCTTCTACCCTACGCCTGAGGGTGCAAAATGTCCGGTGAAGGGTGTGGAGTATGTGCCGGTGCGTGTAGGAGAAGGTGTTGCGCTGGCGATTGACTTCGGAGAAGGCAGAATAGACTACTTCGCGCTGTCTGATGCGCCGGGCAAGCAGATCAAATTCGGCAACTTAACAACCGATTCCAGAGCCGCTTATTTCCGAACATCAAACGGCAAAGTCGAGGACTCGGTGATGGTCAGGCACGCGATCAGAGACCTGTCGAAGACGGCGCAAAGACACGTCTTTGAGTGACGGGTTCAGAGGCAGGAAAAGACGATCGTCGATTTGACATGGGTGGCGATTCAGCGCGTCGCCACCCATATATGATATTTCTTTTTATTTCAAATACGCAAAAGCCTGGTCGAGGTCGGCGATAAGGTCTTCTACATCCTCGATTCCGACAGACAGCCTGACCAGGCCGTCCGGAACTCCGAGGGCTTTGCGTTCCTCAACCGTGCACTCTACGTGGCTGGTGGTTCGCGCCGGACCGTAGGTGGTCTCAACCGCGCCGAGGTTTGCGGCCCGGTTTGCATATTGCAGTTTGGGCAGCAGTATCGATGCCGACTCCATTCCACCCTTGAGCGCAAAGCTCATCATCGCTCCAAAATCGCTCATTTGTCTGGCCGCTACGTCGTGGTGCAGATGGCTCGTCAGGCCGGGATAGTGGACAGCTTCGACCATTTTCTGCGTTTGCAGATATGCCGCCATTTTCTTTGCGCTTTCACACTGCCGCAGCACTCGCAGATTGAGCGTCTTCATTCCCCTGAGCAAGAGATATGCATCCCATGGGGCCAGGGTAGCTCCGTTGATCTCGCGATAGTGATGTATCTGTGTGATAAGTTCCTTGCTGCCGCATACCGCTCCGCCCAGAGCATCGGCGTGGCCGCCGAGATATTTGGTCGCGCTGTGCAATGACAAGTCCGCTCCAAGCTCCAGAGGCTGCTGAAGGACGGGAGTTGCCATCGTATTGTCTACTATCAACAGCGCGCCGACGGCCTTTGCCGCTTTGGATATGCGAGCGATATCGGTTATCTTAACAAGTGGGTTGGTGGGAGTTTCAAGGTAGACGATCTTGCAGCCGCGGGCGATTTCGCGTTCGAGTTCTTCGTGGTCGCCGGTGTCACAAAGGGTGACATCTACGTTGATATTCGGCAGAAATTCACAAAAAAGCCTGTGGGTTCCGCCGTAGGAGTCTTTTATCGATACAACGCGGTCCCCGGGCCGTATGAACGCGTAAATGGAGTTGCTGACCGCGGCCATTCCCGTGGAGAAGCTCGTAGCGGCCTGCGCACCCTCCAGTTCTTTGATTTTATCTTCAAACGCATTCACGGTCGGGTTGGTATTGCGCCCGTAGATATGGCCGGGCTTGTTGCCGATCGCCACATCGTACCACTCTTCCATATCGTCGTAGCCATAGGCGGAGCTAACGATCACCGGAACCTGAGTTGCGTGATGAACCCGCTGCGGTTTTTCGCCTGCCCACACGGCGGCTGTGCCGATGCCGGGCTTTGCAGTTTTCTTGTCAGTAAATTGGTTTCACTCCTTTTTATATCGAGGCCGAAGTCGGAAATCCGCGATCCGATCTGTTAGCCGTGATCATGCTTTGATTTGGCAATTCTGGAAAATGGTCTTGGGAATTGCGGCGGGGTTGGACTATGCTTTCGCACCACAACCAGCCGACGCACGATATTCTCCTTCGGTATGGTTATCTGCCTGACCTTCTCTATTGAACCTCCGAGTTGACCGATGAGCGGCCTTGCGGCGTCGACCTCGTTTGCGGATGCGTCGCTTTTCTGCGCGATGAAAACGCCGCCTACTTTAACCAAAGGCAGACAAAACTCGACAAGTATGGTCATATCGGCCAAAGCGCGAGCGATCGCGATATCGTAAGCCTCTCTATGATCGGAATCTCGACCGGCGTCCTCTGCGCGCGCGTGGACTGTGCGTGCTCCGCTAAGCTCAAGCTCGGAAATCGCGTCTTCTATAAACTTGAGCTTTTTGGCCGATGAATCCATCAGCGTCATATCGAGATCCGGACGGGCGATTTTCATCGGTATGCCGGGGAAACCCGCTCCGGCTCCGACATCAATCACCCTGACTCCCTGTTTAATGTTGATAGCGGCCAGGCATGTGAGCGAATCGAGATAGTGGCCGGTGACGATCTGGTCGGGCTGGGTTATGCGCGTCAGGTTAAGGGTCCTGTTTGTATCCACAAGCAGACGCGCGAAACAATCGAATTGGCCGATTTGATCGTCATTGAGGCTGATGTCCAGTTCCTCGGCCCCTGTGCGAAGTAGTTCCACAGGTAAGAATGCGCTATCGGATTTACTCACATCCGCCCTCTTGTCTGCTGGTGTTGGATATCGTGACGGCGAGTATGGCGACATCGGCTGGGGTGACGCCGGGCACTCGTGAAGCCTGGCCAAGGGTGGCGGGACGAACCTTTGCGAGTTTTTCGGCCCCTTCTCGTGAGAGCGCTCTGATTGCGGGGTAGTCGATGGATTCAGGGATGGATTTCTCCTCCATCTTCCTGGCCTGCCGCACCTGCGTCTCCTGTCGTTCTATATAACCCATATATTTGACGCTAATCTCTACTTGCTCGGCAACATCGGGAGGCGTATCGCCGTTTGGAGCGGCCTTCGCAATATCGCTGTATTCGATATCCGGCCTGCGCAATATCTCCTCCAACGAGATGCTTCTGCCGCTGATAGTGATGCCGAGCGAGTCGATCGCTTCTTTATCGGACGGACGCAGGAAGGTATTGGCCAGGCGGATATGCTCCTTTTCTACAAGCGTCTGCTTGGTCTGAAAGCGTTCCCAACGCTCGTCCGATACCAGTCCGACCTCCCGGCCAATCGGAGTCAGCCGCTGGTCTGCATTGTCCTGCCGCAGAAGAAGTCTATATTCCGCCCTGGATGTCAAGAGTCGATACGGGTCGCTGACGCCCTTGGTGACGAGATCGTCAACGAGCACCCCTATATAACCCTGGTCGCGTCGAATCACTACCGGCTGGCCGCCTCGAATTAGTTGCGCTGCGTTTATCGCAGCCATAATCCCCTGCGCGGCGGCCTCCTCGTAACCGGATGTACCGTTGATCTGCCCTGCAAAAAAGAGTCCATCGACGAGCTTGGTTTCCAGGGTAGGCTTAAGCTGAGTCGGAGGAGAAAAATCGTATTCGATTGCATAGCCCGGACGAATCACACGGCATTGTTCGAGGCCGGCAATTGTGCGCAGAGCTTCTATTTGCACGTCCTCCGGCAGGCTCGTTGACATTCCCTGAACGTAGATTTCGTCGGTGTTCCAGCCCTCCTGTTCGAGGAATATCTGGTGGCGGAGCTTGTCCGGGAACTTGACGAGCTTATCCTCTATTGAAGGGCAATATCTCGGCCCGACTCCTTCTATTCTGCCGCCATACATAGCGGAACGGTCGAGGTTGCGTATTATAATGTCGCGAGTGCGGTCGTTTGTATAGGTAAGAAAACACGGAAGCTGGTTTTCGGCGTTTTGATAAGGCTCGGTCCGCATAAAGGAGAACGGGACGGAGTCAGGCTCGGAGTCCTGTCTTTCGCACTGTGAATAGTCGACGCTTTTTTTGTCTATTCGGGCAGTAGTTCCGGTTTTGAGTCGACCCAACTCGAAGCCGAGGTTGCGCAGACCCTCGGACAGGTTGTGCGCGGCGAACTCCCCTGCCCTGCCCGCCGATATCTGAGTCTCTCCAATATGAATCAAGCCGTTTAGAAACGTGCCGGTGGTTACTATCACGCACTGCGCGGCATATTTCAGGCCGGTTTGAGTGGCAACAATCAGCCTCGATGGAGCATGCTGTTTGATATCGTCAACCATTGCCTGCTTGATGTCGAGGTTAGGCTGCGCCATCAAAACCCGGCGCAGGTAGTCCTCATAGAGTCGTTTATCGACCTGCGCGCGCAAGGCTCGCACGGCAGGGCCTTTGCCGGTGTTGAGCATACGGACGTGCGTCAGGGTGGCATCGGTGGCAAGGGCCTGCTCCCCTCCGATGGCGTCTATCTCACGCACCAGATTGCCCTTCGCAGGACCTCCGAGGCTGCAGTTGCAGGCCATGTGGCCGACTGTATCCATATTAATAGTCAAAAGCAGGGTTTCCAGCCCCATTCGAGCCGACGCCAGCGCTGCTTCACAGCCCGCGTGCCCTGCCCCGACAACTATGACTTGATAGGTTTGCATAACTATTTTATTATAGCAGGTTTGCGATTCCCCATATCAGAGCATTCTGTCTCGTAACAACTCACTCTTTATGAGTAGTTGTATTGGCTGGCCTCTGTCTCAGCCACACAAACTATGTCATTTCGAACGAAGTGAGAAATCTGATTTTATGTAAATCGCGAAAGCTCGAAAGAAGCGAAACCCGGAAAAGAGAAGGGAAAAAGCAGATTCCTCGGCATTCGCCTCGGAATGACAATGAGCTGTTACCCTGTCTCTTATTAGCCGTTCGGGTTATAATAGGACGATATAACTGTATGGAGGCGATTGATTTGAACAATGTGAGCCTTATCGCGCTTGCTCTTCTGGTGCTGGGAACTGCGTCGGAGTGCTCCGCCAATGTATATGCATGTGACATGAAGTCGGGCAAGTTCAGCGTTAACTTCAATTGCGGAGGCAAAGGTCTCTCGGTGTGGTATGACGACGTCTGCGTCATTCGCGAATCGTCAATGTGGCTGCACAACCCTGGCTGGAACGTGCATTATTATGGCCTGCATCAGATGAGCGACAATATCGAGATGCGTGATATCGATGGCGGCAAAGAGGCCGTTGTCACCCATAAATCTGAGTTTTTTGATGGCACGCAGACGATAAGGGTCACCGCCGACAAAGTCAGCGTTGATTTCAAAAGCAAGCTGATAAAAGAAATTGAAGACGCGGATATGGAATACTGCTTCGGCAAGTTCTGTGCGGCTCCGATACTCGGCAGACCATACACAGGCGTCACGCACACAGGCAAAAATGAAAAGGGAGTTGTCCCTATTCGCGCTACCAGTCCGGATTCCTGGTCGCAACTACTCACATCCGAATCTTTCAATAAACTCGAAATTGATACGCGGATTGGCAAGATGACGCTGGAGGTGAGCGGATACCCGAGTTCGTTGATGATGATGGACTATCGGTTGAACCAATACCACGACATCGACGAGATTCCATATTTCTGGTGTGGAACGAATTGGCATTATGAATATGGCAGGGAATACGCCGGAAACGTCACTCTCACTATGCAGCCTCACGCTAAAGCCGCCGCCCCTAAGCCCGTTTCGATTCCAGCCGCTTTGGTGTCGGACAAGAACCTGCGAAAGGCGCAATATGGGCCGGTGTATGTTATCCCGGAGCCGCAGGAGATGAAGCTGACACAGGAGGCGTTTCGACTGACTCCGAGCACGATGATCGTTGTTGCGGACTCGGCAAAGCGCGCTGATTTGCGCGGAGCTATGTCATTTGCCGAAGAAGTCAAGTTGCTGTATGGATTTCTGCCAAAAGTTGTGCGGGAGCGCGAGGCAGGCAAGAATCCGGCGATTCTGGTTGGTGAAGCGGCGTCCAATAAGCTGCTGGCTGCGCAAGCCGGCAAACGCGGTTTGGCCGCGCCGACCAAAGAGGAAGGCTATGCGCTGAGCGTGACTCCATCTCAGGCGCTGGTGCTTGGATATGACCAGCGCGGATCGTTTTATGGCATGCAAACCCTGAAGCAGCTTCTGGTGTCGGACGCCGGAGGGGCTGCGATTCACGGGTGCGAGATCAACGACTGGCCGAGCATGGCTTTCCGCGGGGTGCATTTGTTTACATCCAACGAGGCTCTGCCGTTTCATAAGAAACTCATCGACCGCATTCTGGCGCGTTATAAGATGAATAACATTATCCTTGAGGCGGAGTTTGTAAAATGGAAGGCCGACCCGGATATTGCGGTTTCCTGGGCGCAGGATCAGTCTGAGATCAAAGAAGAGATCAAATATGCGAAGGATAATTTCATAGAAATCAATCCGCTGATGCAGTCCCTTGGGCATTGCGACTGGTTGTTTATGACTGGCAGAAATCGCGATATCGCGGAGAACCCCGGCAAGCCGTATGCGTATTGCCCGACAAATCCTAGGACTTATCCGTATATCTTTAAGTTCTATGACGAGTTAATTGAGCTTTTTGATACCCCTAGATATGTGCATATCGGGCACGATGAGGTGTCGGAGACGTGGGGATTCCCGCTGGATGAGGAGTGCAAAAAGATCGGCGGCCAGCAGTTGTTTTTAGACGATACCCTCAAAGTATATAATCACATCACCAAACAGGGGCCAAAAGTGATGCTTTGGGGCGATATGCTGTTGTCTCGAGGAGACGGGCCGGATGCTACCCACGCGAAGGATGCGCAGACTGCGAAGTGGCTGAGGGATCAACTGCCAAAGGACATCGTGGTCACGGACTGGCATTATGCCGCGGCCAAACCCGAAGAATATAAGTCCCTGAAGCTGTTTATGGACGATGGGTTTGACGTGATCGCTTCGACGTGGGATACGCCGACCAACATCGAACAGTTTGCGCAGCAGGCCAAAAACGTGGGAGCTATGGGATTGCTGCAAACCACATGGGCGGGATTCAAAAGCGCGGAGAGCAACATTAAGGAGAACTTCAAACAGTTTTCCGCGTTTATTCTCGCCGCTGAGTATGCGTGGAACAGCGGCAAGACCGACCTGGATCACCTGCCATATAATCACGATGAGGAGTTTCGGCGGCAGTGGACTCCCAAGTCGATCGCGGCTGTTGATAAGTCCGGGTTTGCCATCGACCTTGCACAGGCATATAACGTGAGCCTTGCCGACAATGAGTCGCTGACAGGGTGGCTTGGGCTTGGCCCTCAACACGATATGTCGGCAGTGCCAAACGGGCCAACCCGATTCAGAGGGGACCTGTTTAAGCTGGCCGCCGATAACACAAAGCCGTCGGCAATTAAACTGGCCAGTTCCCTTGACGATAAAGCGATGCCTGAGAGCGTGAAGCTGAATGTCGGGCGAAAGGCGGAGTCGTTATTGTTCCTGCACACCTGCGCATGGCCGGATAAGAACAACCGCAAAGTCGGCTCATATAAGATCAATTACGCCGACGGATCATCTGAAGCCATCGACCTGCAGTATGGAGCGAACATCGTATCCTGGCTGGATCAGCGCTCAATTGGCGGCGCGGAGAAGGTATGGGGCGGGCGCACGAAAGATGACCAGCGCGTGGCACTGTGGCAGTTGCAGTGGGATAACCCGCATCCGAATAAGAGCATTGAGTCCATTGAGTTCAATTCGACCCGCACGGAAGCCGGGCCGGTGTTGCTGGGGCTGAGCGCGTTGGAAGCTAAGTAGAGCGCAGCGAGACATCTGCTTTTCGTAAAACGCGAAAGCTCGAAAGAAGCGAAATGCAGAAAAGGGAAGGGAAAAAGCAGATTCCTCGGCATTCGCCTCGGAATGACAATTTAGTTGACACATCCAAGCGCAGTGGCTGGCCTCTGTACCCAGCCACACAAACTATGTCATTTCGAACGAAGTGAGAAGTCTGCTTTTTTCGAAGTCCGAGGTCAGATGTCCGATGTCCGATACGGGAAACCGCAAACCCTCTCAATAACCCTTCTAACCTCTAACTTCCAACCTCTAACCTCTAGATTCAACGGGCGGCTTTCTTGACCTCAAGTTGAGCATAGGGTTATAATGTGTTCGTTGAACAGAAGCGTAAGGCCCCTGGTTTAGACAGGGGCTTTACGGTATGTACTGGGGGTGCAGAGGTGCGGGTTTTAGTCACAGGCGCGTGCGGTATGCTGGGGTCGCTGGTGTGCCGTTCGCTGGAGGGCAGCCACACAGTTGTCCCGACCGATATTGCGGATGGATGCGAGCGGCTGGATGTGGCTGATACTGGGGCTGTGTTTGATATTATCAGCCGGGTTCACCCTCAGACAGTCATCCACTGCGCCGCAATGACCGACGTCGATGGCTGTGAGCGCGCTCCCGATGCGGCCCATAAAATCAACGCTATCGGAGCCTGGAACCTGGCCTGTGCGTGCGCTTCCATTAACTGCGCTATCATATATGTCAGCACGGATTATGTATTTGACGGAGAAAAAGGGGAGCCTTACACCGAGTTCGATTCCCCAAACCCTCAGGGAGCATACGGAGCAAGCAAGCTGGCAGGCGAACAGGCGATTGAGCAGATATGCCGCAAACATCATATCGTTCGCACTTCGTGGCTGTTTGCGCCACACGGAAAAAACTTTGCCCTGAGCATATTGAATGCGGCTGAGACAAAATCGGAACTGCGGGTGGTGGCGGATCAGGTGGGTTCGCCGACTTATGCGAGGGATTTGTCCGAATATCTCGCGTCGCTGGTCGGCTCGCAGTTGTATGGCACATATCATTTCACGAACTCCGGAAGCTGTTCGTGGTACGAATTTGCCAGGGAGATTTTGAACGCTGCCGGCAAAACCGAGGTAAAAGTAGAGCCTATTACGTCTGAGCAGTGGCCTACTCCCACGAAAAGGCCGAAGTATTCGGTGCTGCGGCGCTACAGGATGGAGCTTCTCGGACGTGACGACACGCGGTCGTGGCAAAGCGCGGTCGCTGAATTTGCCGCTGCGCTGTAAAATAAATTCGGAAACATATTGCATTTTGAACGATTTGGAGCACCTGTTGGATGGACTATAGCAAAACCGTAAACCTGCCCAGGACGGACTTCCCGATGAAGGCAAACCTGCCGAACAGGGAGCCGGAATTCCATAAATACTGGGAAGAGCACGAGATTTATAACAAGATATCCCAACGCGACGACGCCAAAGGGACGTTTGTATTCCACGATGGCCCGCCCTATTCTAACGGCGATATTCACATGGGACATGCGCTCAATAAGTCCCTTAAGGATTTCATTGCGCGTTATAAGGCGATGACCGGCTATCGAGTGCCGTATATCCCCGGCTGGGATAATCACGGGCTGCCCATCGAACAGAAAGTGGCCGAGGAGTTCCGCAAGAAGAAGCAGAATCCGAGCAAGCTGGAACTGCGTAAAGCGTGCCGCATCTATGCCGAAAAATGGGTCGGAATCCAGCGTGAGCAGCTCAAAAGGCTGGGGCTTCTCAGCGATTGGGATCACCCATATCTCACCATGAGCCGCGAATATGAGGCCACAATCATCAAAGTGTTTGGCGAGATGATGGAGAAGGGCTATATCTACCGCGGGCTTCGGCCAATTTACTGGTGCACCAACGACGAAACCGCGCTTGCCGAAGCGGAGATCGAATATGCCGACCATACCTCGCATTCGATATTCGTTCGCTTCCCGCTAGTGTGTGACCCAAATGGCATATTCGAGCGCAAAGAAAACGCTTATACGATAATCTGGACGACGACTCCTTGGACCATCCCGGCCAACCTGGCGGTTGCGGTTCACCCGGACTATGAATATGCCGTTGTGGATGTCGCAGGGGATCGTTATCTTATAGCAGCCGAGCTTGTCAGTCGGACGATGGAAGCCGCCGAGGTGGCCGAATATTGCGTCGTCAAGACCGTCAAGGGCAGCGAACTTGAAGGGCTGGTGTTTAAGCACCCTATTTATGATCGTGAATCCGTGCTGACCCACGCCAACTATGTCACGCTGGAAGATGGAACCGGCATTGTTCATACCGCGCCGGGACATGGCCGCGAAGACTTTGAGACCGGCAAAAAGTATGGATTGGAAGCGCTGAACCCGGTTGATGAGCGGGGCTACTTCACCGAGGCCGCCGGACAGTTCGAAGGGCTTCACATTACCAGGCAGGGCAATCAGGCGGTTATCGACGCGATGCGAGAAAACGGCTCTCTGATGGCCGAAAGCAGCATAACCCACAGCTACCCGCACTGCTGGAGGTGTCATAAGCCGGTAATATTCCGAGCGACTGAGCAGTGGTTCGTGAGCATCGACCACGACGATTTGCGAAAGCGCATTCTTAATGAGATCGAATCATCGGTGAGGTGTTTCCCGAAGGAGGGTCGCAATCGACTGTATGCGATGATCGAAAGTTCTCCGGACTGGTGCTTGTCCAGACAGCGGTCGTGGGGAGTGGCGATCCCGGTGTTGTTCTGTGACGCCTGCCGCGAACCGGTGTTGAGCAAGGATGTCATTGATCTTGTCTATGCGGATGCGCTGGAAAACGGGTCGGACTCGTGGTTCGAGAAAGATGCCTCGGAGTTTGTGCCGGCAGGGTTCAAATGCGCAGTCTGCGGATGCGAAACATTCGTCAAAGAAGAGGATGTCCTGGATGTGTGGTTCGATTCCGGGTCGAGCTGCAGAGCCGTGACTGAGCGCCTATATGGTGACTTTGTAGCGGATGTATATCTGGAAGGCTCAGACCAGCACAGGGGCTGGTTCAACAAGTCGATCATAGTCGGGACCGCAACGAAGGGCGCGTCTCCGTTCAAGGATCTGGTCACACACGGCTATGTGCTGGACGCCGAAGGCAAGAAGATGAGCAAGTCCGGCGGCAATACGATTGCTCCAAAGGAAGTAACCAAGCATTTCGGCGCGGATATTCTCAGATTGTATATCTCATCGCTGAACTATTTTGAGGATGTGCGGTTTGGACAGGAGATGTTCACCCGTGCGGTGGACGCATACAGGCGCATCCGCAACACGTTCAGGTTCATTCTGGGCAATTTGTCTGACTTTGACCCGGATAACGACGCCGTTGATTATGCGGATATGCCTGAGATCGATAAATTCGCTCTGCATCGGCTTGCCGAGTTCACCGCCGAAGTGACAAAGGCTTATGAAGTCTATGAGTTTCATAAGGTCTACCATGCGGTGCACAATTACTGCGCGGTGGATTTGAGCGGGTTCTATCTGGATGTGCTCAAGGACAGGCTCTATGCATCCGCGGCGGACTCCGATGAGCGTCGCTGTGCTCAGAGCGCTTTGTATCATATATTATCCGTTCTGACGCGGGTTGTGGCTCCCGTGCTGGTGCATACATCCGAAGAGGCCTGGCTGGCTATGCCGGGTGAATCCAAAGCGGAGTCGGTGCATCTGGCTCCGTTCGCTGAGGCGGACTCACGGTGGATCGATTCCGAGCTTGCCGGGCGATGGGGACGCATACTCGAAGTGCGCGACCGTGTGCTGGCGGCTTTGGAAGAAGCAAGGCAGTCCGGGGCCATAGGCAAGCCGCTGGAGTCCAGGATTATAGTCTCCGCAGAGGATGAACTGCTCGCGTTTTTGAAGGGATATGAGGGCATTCTTCCATCGGTCTTTATAGTATCACAGGTAGAGCTAAGGCAAGCCGATGAGTTGGCTGTCGAAGTGCAGGCTCCTGCGGGCGCAAAGTGCGCGAGGTGCTGGCTGGTGCTCGAATCAGTCGGCACAAACGAGGAACACCCGGAACTGTGCAGCCGGTGCGCAGAAGCAATAGCACACTCTCACTGAGTGCAATCCGGACATATTCACGCGCTAAATATAACCGCAAGCCGGGATAAATTGGTCAATGAAATGATTGGAGCCTGAACAGCTTGGATCGAAAAAATACGATATTGTTCTATTCGACGGCAGCGGATGTGGCGGTTATAGATCAGTTGACCAAGTATCTGGCGCGGCAGAACCTCGCGTCCGGCAAGCCTGTGGAGGTGATCGCGGGTCTGCTTGACCTCCCCCTCAACTTCAACACGGGGGCTGCGTTCGGTCTGCTGCCGGATTGGGCGCCGCTGCTCATAATCATGGCCCTTGTGGCGATATTCATAATCGTAAAACTGCGCGGCGTTGGCGGCGGTTCTTTGCCTGTTTCGATTGGCCTTGGCCTGCTGCTGGGCGGTGCGATTGGCAACCTCATCGACCGCATCGCATTCCCCGCTCGCGGCGTGACCGATTTTATCGATATCCACATATTTGTTAAAGGTCAGACGCACGCCTGGCCTACTTTCAATATCGCGGATGTCGGGATAGTGGTCGGCGCGATTCTGGTTTTGTTTCACGTATATATCCTCGAAAGGATGAGAATGGATGATGGAGACACAGAGGCCGCAGATTGAGATAGAGCCGACACCGATTGATCGAGTGGTGGATACGCTGGCGATGATAGGGCTGTTGTATATGGTGGCGATAACCGTGATCTATTATCCGCAGCTTCCGGCGACCATTCCCACGCATTTCGATCTTGCAGGCAAAGTCGACGGCTGGGGATCAAAGTTGACCCTGTCGTTTTTGCCTGTGATAAGCGCGGTCTTTTATTTCGCTTTATCTACGATCACCCGTTTTCCGCACATATATAACTATCCCGTGCCGATAACCGCGGAGAACGTCGAGAAGCAGTATCGAATCGGAATATCGATTATGCGATGGCTGAAGATGGAGTTCGTGTGCATTTTCGCATTTCTGACTCAGCAGATAATCGCTGCGGCTCAGGTGAAACATCTTTCGATGCAGCCGTGGGTTCCGATGTTGTTTGTGGCGGCGATACTGATTACATCGGCTGTGCATATAGTGTTGGCTTATCGCGCGAAGTAGTATTGTTTCATGCATAGTACCCTGTTTAAGATATTTGGATTTCCGGTGCACTCCTATGGCCTGATGATGGTCGTTGGGTTTGCGCTTGGGCTGTGGCGCGCGAGCAGAATATCGAAGAAGCGATATGGAATTGAGCCGGATCGGGTCTATGATATGGCCCTGACGCTGCTGATCAGCGGCATAGTGGGATCGCGAATCGTATTTGTGCTCATTAACCCGGACACGGAGAGCTGGAAGGATATGCTGTCGGTGTGGCAGGGCGGACTAAGTTTCCACGGCGGGCTGATCAGCGCGATGGTTGCAGGAGCTATTTATGCGCGTATTGCGAAGCTGAATTATTGGGTTTGCGCTGATCTGTTCTCCCCTTCGCTGACGATTGGCTATGCCTGCACTCGAATCGGATGTTTTTTGAACGGCTGCTGCTATGGCGCGCCCACCAATCTGCCCTGGGGAATGAGATTCCTCGATGAAGGCTTCCTGACTCCGCCCTCTCACCCCACCCAACTCTATGCTGTCGGCGCAAATATTCTGATCCTGTGGGCGTTGATTAGGTTGGAGAAGCTGCGCCGAAAGCCCGGTTTCGTATTTGTCGGATATGTCGGGCTTTACTCCATATACAGATTTCTGATCGAGTTTTTGCGCAGCGGATATACCGCCAAACTGCTCGCGTTCGGGCTGACTGAGGCGCAGTGGGTAAGCCTGGCGGCCATATTAGCCTCGGCTGTTTTGATGCTCACGGTGTATCGCAATCCCCTCAAATCTTCACAATAGACGATCTCATACTTCGAAGAACGAGATATTTCTGCAATTCGACGCCGATTTAATCCATACTCAGGTCATCAACTGACAATTTTTGACATAGCCGTATGCTATAATACCGGTGGGCGGTTGCGGATAAATCAACATCCATCTATAGCCATAATACTCATATAGTAAAAGAATATTGAGCGATAGATCGGCAAGGGTCGAATATGAATGTCAGACAACGCAGACTCAACTCGGATTTCCAGGCGCTCATCGAGCTTTCCCGCGACAATCCGCTTATTGATTTTGATATATTAAGCAACAACAAGGACAGATATGTAGTGATTTATCGATGCAGAGGTCTGCATTGGCTGCCGGGTCGTCCGCGTCCATCCGTTGCTAATCTGCATCGTATGGAAATTTATCTTCACCTGGACTACCCGCGCCTGCCTCCGCAACTGCAGTGGCTGACCGATATTTTCCATCCCAACATCCTGCCTCCTTCGATGAACGGCGGGGTATGCATAGGCAAATGGACCCCGGCGGAATCTCTGGACAGGCTGGTGGTGCGTCTCGGGGAGATGGTGCAGTATAAAAACTATAACACAAAGGATCCCATGAACCTGCAAGCGGCCGCTTGGGCGGAAGAGAACTCCTCGTCGCTGCCCGTAGACAACAGGCCGCTGACAAATCATTCTAACCCTTTGGACATAGGCATAGGAGCGCAATAAAATGTCATTTCGGTGTGGAAGGTATTTGCTGTTAGTTATTTGTTTGGGTGTTTTGTTTATCAGTTGCGTGTTCGCCGACGCCAGAGATGTGGTGGATAAAGTGGGCGATGCAGTGGTAAGCATAGAATGTGATACTCCCGCCGGCGTTTCGGGAGGTTCGGGCGTATTAGTAAACCCGGACGGCTACATTCTGACCAACGCTCACGTCATTGATAAAGCAAAAAAAGTGCGGATTAAAATGACGGATGAGAAGCAGTTGAGCGCGAAGGTGGTGGCTAAAGACAACGAAAATGACCTTGCGATCATCCGCATCAATATCCGAAACCTGCCGGTGGCGGTTATCGGCAACGCGAAGAACGCCAAATCCGGGGACAGCGTGGTTGCGATAGGCAGTCCCAAAGGGCTGGATCATACCGTCACCAGCGGGATTGTATCCAAAAGCGACAGAGTAATAAACGGACGCCATTATATTCAAACCGACGCAGCCCTCAACGAAGGCAACAGCGGTGGCCCGTTGCTGAACGAAAATGGGGAAATTATTGGCATCAATACAATGATTCATAAGAATGCCAATCAACTTGGGTTTGCGATTCCCATAAATACGGCTTATGAACTGCTGAACAAAAATAATGTGGCTGTGCTCACGCCGCTGGATAATGAAGAACTTGCAAAGACCAAATTGCCAGCCAACAAGACAGAGGGAGCAGGCAGACCATCGACCAAAAAGCCGGGCTGGATTTTATATGTGATTTTGGGAGTGGTTGCGGCGGCTGTTGCAGCAACCGTTGTGATACTGATTAGAAAGCGCAAAGCGCGAAAGCGGCAGGGAGGTAATGAGGGAGCGCTGGATATCACCCTGCATCCAAAGCTGGCACAGGCTCAGCCGGCTGGCCAGGATAACGCCGACGACGGCGATGATTTGGAAATAGAACTGAAATAGAAACAGAGAGGAGATACACAAGATTATGGGAAAAGTGGATGTCACGATTATTGACGCTACGGGAAACAAGGAGCAGCAGGCCTCGCTGCCGGACGATGCGCCGGTGAGGAGAATTATCGCCAGGCTGACGGAGATGATGCAACTGCCGGCAACCGATCCGGGCGGACAGATGTTGAGCTACAAGTTTCAGCATAAGGCGTCCGGCACGCAGCTTACCGATGATCAGACCCTTGCCGATGCAAACGTAAAAGATGGGGACGTGCTGCGGATGCTGCCGGAGATTACTGCAGGATGATCGACGATACAGATGATCTCGGCATTGAACTGATCGGCGACGACGCCGTTGCGCCGGATGCCCAACAGCCGAAACAGGCGGACGAACAAAAGTTGGTGTCAACCGAGGAGGAAGAGGATCGCTACAGCCGTTTCCGACTGATTCCGTGGTGGGATCAGGAGTTGCTTAAACGGACGCGCGTGCTGGTAGTTGGAGCGGGTGCGCTCGGCAATGAGATTCTCAAAAATCTTGCCCTGCTGGGAGTCGGCAAGATATTTCTGATCGATTTGGATCGGATAGAGAACTCCAACTTGTCCAGGTCGGTGCTTTACAGGCTGTCGGATGAGGGATCCGGCAAAGCGGAAGTAGCTGCGCGGTCGGCGATGGAGATCAACCCTGACATTACCGTGCATCCGTTTATGGGCAATATCGTGCACGATGTGGGCCTGGGTGTGTTCAGATCAATGGATGTGGTGATCTGCGGACTGGATAATCGAGAGGCGAGGCTGTGGGTCAACCAGTGCTGCTGGCGGGTGAACAGGCCGTGGATCGACGGAGCTATAGAGGTATTGCACGGCATAGTGCGAGTGTTCGTCCCGCCTGATGGCGCGTGTTATGAATGCACAATGAACGACACCGACTATGAGATGCTGCGGCGGCGAAAGTCCTGCGCTCTGCTGACCAGAGAACAGATGCTGGAAGGCAAAGTGCCGACCACGCCAACCATATCATCGGTAATCGCGGGAATACAGTGTCAGGAGGCCGTAAAACTGGTTCACGATCGCCCTGAGCTACCGGTGCTTGAGGGAAAGGGATACTTCTTCAACGGATTGACCCATGACTCATTTGTGGTGAATTATACCCGCAAGCAGGATTGTTTGAGCCATGAGACCTTTGAAAACATCAAGGAGATGGACTGGCGGGCGCAGGACCTGACCTTGAGGCAGGCTCTCGAACATATTCGAGCGGATCTCGGAGACGAAGCGGCTCTGGAGCTTAACCGCGAAATTGTATATGAGATGACCTGTGAGCAATGCGATGTCTCGGTTCCGACTTCGATGCTGCTGGGGAAGATGACCGAAGCCGATGCCGCTTGCCCGAAATGCCGCGAAGTGATGGCTTTGGAGATGTGTCACAGCGTCTCCGGAGACGAGGCGTTTGTTGACAAGACCTTCGCCGAAATAGGGCTGCCCGCATTTGACATAGTTGCGGGCAGGTGCGGGATGGAAGAAAGGTACTATGAGTTGAGCGGTGACAGGGCAAAGATGCTCGGCGACATCGCGGATTGAGCAAAAAAAGAACGGGTGGGAAGGCTATGACTGCAGAGGATAGACACAATGATGCAGATATTGAGCTTATTGTAACCGAAAATCGGCCCAGCGGCGCGATGGATTGTCCGGACATCCGGATCGACCCTGAAGTAGATAAGCAGATACAGACCTTCGCAAAAACAGACACCGGCAAAGAGTTGGGAGGAGTGCTGCTTGGGGAGCTTATCGCTGATTCCGTAATCCCGCAGGTGAGAATCAAGGCCGCTATTGAGGCCAAACATACGGAAGCCGTTCAGACAAGCGTCAAATTCACCCACGATACCTGGGACGACATCAACCGGGTCAAGGATGAAAAATATCCGGATATGCGGATAGTCGGGTGGTTCCACACTCATCCCGGCTTTGGCATATTCCTGTCGCGGTGGGATATGTTTATCCAGGAAAACTTCTTTAATCTGCCGTGGCAGGTGGCCTATGTGGTCGATCCTGTCGGTAAAACGAGCGGGTTTTTCCGGTGGGAAAACGGCAAAGTTGCTCAGGTCGGCAAGAAAAAAGAAATTGCGCCTCCTATTGAGGTCACGCTTCCGAAAGTGGAAAAAGTCGGCAGGTCATTTAACTGGGGAACGGTATTCTCTGTTGTCTTGAACGTTGCGCTGATTGCGGCCGTGGTATATCTTGGCCTGTTCAAGCCTCCGGAGGTTCGGGTTGAGGAGAAAATCGTAACCGAAGAAGCGCCGGTTAACGTTGAGCGGCAATCGACAACTGAGATGACCGAGCAAGCGCAGACGTGGACGGAATATGTTGTGCAGAGGGGGGATTCTTTCTGGTCGATAGCCAAGAATTGTTATGGAGAGGGTGAATTATATACCGCTATCCAACTCTTCAACAATATGCCCGATAAAAAGGTACTGCACACAGGGGAGCGCTTGCGGCTGCCGTCCAAAGAGATCGCCGTTACGATGCTTGACAAGAGGATCAGACCAGGGATTGATTAAATGCGTTCGTCTGTCGGCAAAACGTGTCCATATTGCCAGTATCCCATCAAGCCGGATGAGCCGGTAATCGAGTGCAGTCATTGCGGCATGCCGCATCATAGGGCTTGCTGGGAATATAACCGCGGGTGTACGACTTATGGCTGCAGCGGAGTGCAGCGGCATGGCAGATTGCCCGTTGCAGGCAATCAGCAGGGGTCTGATCATATCGACCTTACAGACATAATGCACGAGCCGGAACAGCCGACTCCATACTATCCGCAACAACCGGGATACCAGCCCGCGGAATCGGAAGCTCCGCTTTTAGCGACATCGAACTCATTAGCGGGCAGCGGAGGAGTGATTGGAGCGATAATCGGAGGATTTATCGGTCTGAGCGGCGGGTGCGCAGGCTGCATTCCCGGCGCAATTTTCGGTTTTATCATAGGCGCCTTGATCGGCGGGTTTATGCTCTATGGCATTATAATAACTGTGACCAGCGGGATTGGGTATATGTTCGGATCAGTCGGCGGGCAGGACGCGGCTATCGGCGGAGCGGCAATCGGGCTGATAGTCGGAGTCATAATAATCGTAATCGGTTGCTGCAAGCAGGCATGACGATTCATACAAGATCAAGATAGCAGGAGGTTTGATCTATGGCTAATACAGTGGCCGGACCCGCAATAGCCGGCAAGACATGTCCGTTTTGTCAGACTCCGATAAAACCAAATGAACCTGTGCACATTTGTGACCAGTGCAATATCCCGCATCACCAGGATTGCTGGCGGGAAAATGGCGGCTGCACGACTTTCGGGTGCAGGGGAGCCAATGCAGCACGCCCAATCATCCCGCAACGAGCTTACGACGATCACTCTCAACCAGTCCAACAGCAGCCCTATTTTCAACCAAATCAGCAACCCGGATACGGTAATCAATATCAACAACATTATCAATATGCGCCCGATGTGCCGCCTGAAATAATGGGCAAGCTCAACTGGGGAGCATTTCTTTTGCCTTTCTTTTGGGCGATAGCCCACAATGTGTGGATCGGACTCTTAATACTGGTTCCCTACGTTGGATGGGTTATGCATTTTGTTCTGCTGTTCAAGGGCAACGAATGGGCGTGGAGAAATCGCAGATTCCAGAGCGTTCAACATTTCAACGAAGTGCAAAATGCCTGGGTGATAGCGGGACTCATATTGTTCTTCGGGTCGATAGTGTTCGTTTTTATATTAATGTCACTGGCGTACGCTTAGTTTAGTCAAGTTAGCTGAAATCCATGACCGGCAAGCTCTGTCCATATTGTCAAAATCGTATTACGTCGGGGAGCGCGGTTACTGCCTGCCCTGCCTGCAACACTCCGCATCATAGCGAGTGCTGGAACTACAATGGCGGGTGCACGACTTTTGGGTGCCGATATATGCCCGGAGCAAGTGCGCATTCTTCAGCACAAGCATACGATGCATACGATGACCTGGATATAGAGCTTTATCCTCCGGGTGGCGGGTATCCGCCTTCGCGAAGCGGTCATGTGGAGCAGCAACACTACCGGCAGAGCCAGCCCAGGTCAAAGAATTCGTGGTTGTGGGCGATTATTTCGATAACTGCGTTTCTGGGCATGGTCGCCATTATGATAAGCACGACATTCAATAACCCGACGAATGCATCTTACATGAAACGCGCCATAAAATGCGTCAATCAAGAGCAGTATGAAACTGCAAAAACCTACTGTAATCTGGCTATTGAACAGGACCCCGAGTGTATGGAGGCATATTATCTGAAGGGCACATTGCTGCTGGAGCTTTGCAATTGGCGGCACAACAACATTGAGGTGTGGATGAACCAGGCCAGACACGGTAACACTGAGCGGTTCGATGCGGCAGATGAGTGCTTTAGGCAATGTATCAGGTTCGCGCCAACTGATACGACTGAATATAACAAATATCTGAAGCTGGATAACTCTGAGATTGTGAGCCGGGCGTATGTCCACCTGGCGATGACGGCAACTCTGCGGATGCTGGCTAATTATGATGCCAATCGTATGAACGACGCGCTACTATGGGCCAGAATCGCGCGGCAATATCTTAACAAGGTGACATATTACCACCTTGGAACGGAGTATTACGAACTGGCAGATGCCCTGCAAAAGTTTGTGCCCGGTTAAGATACGCAGCGGCTTAATATACTTGATCAACACAACTGGAGACGATATATATGAACCCTAGAATGATGCGTCTGAATGCCGATTACGAGAAGATCAGGACGGAATTTCTCGGCCATAGATATGTTACGGTCGAACCGATGGGTTCGCTGCCGCCTGAGAGATATAGAATCACATATCGAGTGCCGGGGCTGCGATGGGATAGCTTCGGCAACAGGCCGATTGTCGTCAACGAACATGTCGCGGAGATATATCTTCACGCTGATTACCCGCGTCAAACGCCAAAAGCTACCCTCAAAACCCCGATTTGGCACCCGAACTTTGGCACATATATCTGCATTGGAGATCACTGGGCGGCAGGAGAGACGCTGGTGGATATAATCGTGCAGATTGGGGATATGATTCAATATAAGTCCTACAATCCCAAGAGTCCGCTCAATGCAAATGCCGCGATATGGTCGATGCAAAACCAGCATCTCTTCCCGGTAGGGACGATCGATATCCTGCAGCCGGAACCGGAGGTGGAGTTTGGCGGCGCAAGCGCAGATGTTGAGGAGGATGACCTTGGAATTGTGCTGGGGCCAAGCTCCGATAACGATGATCTGGAGATAGAATTCAAATGACACGGCCAGATGACGCCGGCAATCAAAAAATTGAAGTGACACTGGACGAGCCGGTCGATACGCCTGAGCAGGGATCAAATAGACCGCAAGGGGAATCGGAAGGCGCGATTCCACCGGGAGCCGTTGAGGTCTATATAGACAAGGCTGTGCTTGAATCGACCTGGGAGCATGTGCTCACAAACAGGCGCACCGAGCTTGGCGGAGTGCTGATTGGGCGGCGCAGGGAAGCGGACGGAACCTTTACGCACATCACAAACTGGCTTGACGCGAGGCACACGACCACCACCTCCGGCAGCCTGACATTCACACACGATGCCTGGGCCGATATAGCGCAACGAATGAGCGATATGGATCCGGATGACAAAATTGTCGGATGGTATCATTCTCATCCCGGCCACGGCGTTTTTATGAGCGGCCAGGATAGATTTATCCATAATAACTTCTTTGCCAATGACTGGCAGTGTGCGCTGGTGATTGACCCAATTAAAAACGACAGGGGATTGTTTCAATTAGTCAACGGACAGATTGTGCGCACCGGGTATTGGTGTGTGCCCGACAAGCCGGTGTATGTGACTCAACAAGATAGTAAGCCCGTTGCCGTGGAAACGCCGCCGCAACAGGATGGGTTGCACGAAGCGGCAAGCGATTTTCTGGAAGCGGGAGATCATATCGCATCGGGAATAGAGAAATTCGTAAAATATTCTGCACAGCGCATACGCAATTCTAAAGGCCCGCTTGGCCGGAACATCGACAAAAAGGCGTAAGACATCGCGCTATAAGGAGCGACTGAGATGAGCAACGACAAAATTGAAATCAGCTTTGACGATGAGGACGAGCAGCCGAAGCCCCGGGAAAAGAAACTGATCATTACGAGCGATGACCTGCTCAACGTGCCCGACCCGCAGCCGCTTGCCGCACAGAAGCCTGTGGGGTTTGATGCGCCTGCGGATTCATATATGCAGTATCAGAAGAAACCATCGGCCTCAGCGGTGTCCGGTCACAGTATTATGCAGGGAGCAATCGCCGGGCTTATTGGCGGTTTTTTGGCGTGGGCTGTCACTGAGCCTTTATTTGGGGACAATGTGGCCAGCAGCAATTTTGTCAGTATCATCGTTAAAATGGGTTTTTTCGGCGGACTGATCGGAGGGCTGATTGGCGGTTGCCTGGGAGCTGCGGATGGAGTTGTTTCAGGAGTTGCTGAAAAGGCGTTCAAGGCCGGCGCAATTGGCTTGGGGATCGGAATGGGCGGCGGTTTTCTGGGCGGAGTTTTTGGGCAGATTGTCTATGGCGCTCTGCTGCAATCGGGAGAACCCGGACTTGGCACATATATGGTGGCGCGAACAATCGGCTGGTCGGTGGTGGGTGTGTTCGTTGGGTTGGGACAGGGAGTAGGACGAGGCTCCGGCAAGCGCGTGACTAACGGTTTGCTGGGAGGTCTGGCTGGCGGTTTTATTGCAGGAATTCTGTTTGACCCAATTTCGGTTTTATTTGCTACCGGATTGTTGAGCCGACTCTTTGGAATCACGATACTCGGCGCTGCTGCCGGGCTGGCGGTCGGATTGGTGGAGGAAATGCGAAAGCAAGCCTGGTTATCTATAGTCAAAGGGCCGCTTGCGGGCAAGCAGTTTATTTTATATGAACAAAGAACGAGAATTGGCAGTTCTCCCAAGTGTGAAATTAGTCTGGTAAAAGACCCGCAGGTGATGCCGGAACACATTGCCATAGATAATCACGGCAGCAGTTTCAGCCTCAGCGCTCTTATGGGACAGGCGCTGGTGGACGGACGACCGGTACATCAAACCCGGCTGCAGGCGGGGAATATGATCACACTCGGTTCGACGTCGCTGCTCTTTGAGGAGAAGGCGATCGGTCAGTAGATATCTGACTAAGGAGCGATAAGGCCATTAACGCAGTCATCGGGAAAATCTGCCCTTTTTGCCAGACTCCTATAAAATCGGAGGACGATTGGGATTCGGATGACGACGACGATGGTTGGGATTCCGAGGAATATGATGATGACTGGGATTACTGATTTGGTTATAGGGTTGGGAGGGCTAATATGATCGCGCCTAGGCGCATTTTGGGCCTTATCTGCGGGGTGTGCGCGGTGATATTGGTCGTGGGATGCAGCGGTGGTAATTCATCCGCGCCTGCCGAGGGAAATCGGCCCCAGTCGCTGTTTAGCGCAGATTTGGCCGAACGACTGGACAGACACGATGCGCAAACCGGGGATGTGCAGGCGAGTTTGATCTGGAATAACTACAACGACCTCGACTTGCACATTATTGATCCGAATGATGAACGGATATATTTCGCGCACAAACGGGCCAGGTCAGGAGGGGAACTCGATGTGGATATGAACGCGCGCGGTCGGGAATCTAATGAGCCGGTCGAAAACATCTATTTCCCGCAAGGCGGAGCGCCCGCCGGACGCTACAGGGTCTACGTTCATTACTATGCCAAGCACGACTCCGATAACCTCACCCCGTTCAGATGCGAAGTGCTGGTCAAAGATGAGGTGCATAAATTCTCCGGGGAGATGTCCAAAGGCGATCCGATCCGACTGATTTATGAATTCACACTGGAAGGCAAGCAGGAAAAACCAATTCCACTGCTGTTTTCACCGAGAAGATAGATGAACGCTCAAAACGGACCGGCGATACTTGCAAGCAAATAACCCGTCGGAGTTTTCAAGTAAGCAAATTAGCCAGGATGGATTCGAAAGGCACATCTGCCAGCTAGGGAAATAGTAGGCCGACTTGTCAATAATTAAATGCCAGTGCTTTTCCAAAGCCCGCGTAAGGCACCTTCACAAAGAACGCCCCGGCAGCATAGTAGCTGACGGCATATTGCTCTATCAAAAAAGTGACCCCGGCAGGAGTGATAACGAACTCCTTGGTCAGTTTGTCGCTGTCGGCGGTCACTGTCCCATCCTGCACCCAGGTCGCGTTTTGGTTGCTCTGAAGCTGCGCATAGACCCTCTCGCCCGCCAGCTTTTTTGCGTCCACTTCGGGTTTGAACAGATCTTGCAGGGCCAGCAGTTTCGGTTTACCGTTTATAACCCCGTAGTTCCTGCCGTGGAAGTAGGTCATGCCATGTGCTCCGCCGGTATAGGTATACTCGGTGAAGTATAGGCTGATGAGGTCGGGCCGGGCGATGGATACGGCAGGCTCAAGCACATAGGAGTAACGCAACGGAATATCTTTTCCCTCAAAGTCTTTCTTCATCTGGGCAAGGTCTTTTCGAAAAGCTTGAAGCCGTTCACCGGCGAACTTCAGCAGGTCAGCGTTTGCCGTTTTTATTACCGTGTCTGAGCCGGCAAACTGCGGATAAGTTACCTTTATCTCGGCATCTCCAGTTCTTATTGAAGCTATCTTTACGCCGAGCTTCTCCTGAGCTATAGACATCTGAAGCCCGGCAAGCGTAAGCACCATACAAACCAAAGCTGTGCTAAATATGCGCTTCAAGAGTGTGCCTCCTCATACATATCTTTCCAAGTAAGACCGCATGCGCGCCGTTGGATTTAGAGATATCCGTCAAAACCCCGCCGGAACCCGACGAGGTCAATTTCGCATAGAGAACGGTTCTATTTTGATTATTGGTCGGGGCGGAGAGATTTGAACTCTCGGCCTCCAGTTCCCAAAACTGGCGCGCTAACCAAGCTGCGCTACGCCCCGATCGACAATATTATATCACACACCACGCCCGTATAACAGGCTTGGTGACCCTCACTTTACATCATCCCAAAAGCGCGTCGATTATTGAGACAACTCCAAAACCAGCAACTCCATAATCATTCGCGGATCCTCCACGTGTGCGCCCCCATCAGCCCCTTTTAGCATAGAATCGGCCCTGGCAATCGCATCGAACCCGTTTATGAGATGATCGCGCGACATAAGCGATGCCTGCGATCTGAGACGGTTTTCCTGCCAACTCTGCCTGCTCAGGATGTCGAGCAGATTCGGAGTAGATGGCAGAAATGACAGCAACTCCTGCGGAACCGAGCCTTTTTGAAAGTATCTGACTCCGGCCTTTGAAAGCATTTTATACTGCCATATCAATCTGAACGTGCGAGCAATGTTCGCCAGCACCTTGGGAGCCTCGGATTCCGGTCGGTCGCCGGTCTCAAATAATTCATCCAGAAATCGCATAGCCTCTCTGGGTTTTCGAGCGCCAATCGCATCCACCAGCTTGAATACCTTCTCCTCCGGAGTCTCACAGACCACCCTGGCGACATCGGCAGCCTTGATTGCAGAGCCGTCACCGGAATAATCGATCAGCTTTTGAGCCTCAGAAGTCAACACCGAAAAATCTGCGCCTACACGCTGAATGAATGCAGTGAGAGTCTTTTCATCGATTTTTTTGCCCGCTGCGGCAAATATAGAGGCGGCGTGTTTGCGAGCGCTGTCGGTTCGAGCACGACCCTTTTCCCCGCCAACCTTTACTACGCTGCCCACCTTGCGAATGGCCCTGGAAATATCCCCGATAACCTCATCGCCCTTTTTAATCCTGCCCCCCGTTTTGTCCGATGCAGGAGTGACCAATATCAAACACGCGCTCGAAGGCGTATCAGGTAGCTGCCGTGCAAGTTTCTTCTGTTCGGCCTCATCCATCTTATTGGCGAACTTGACCAGCACAACTCTTTTGGTAGAAGAAAACGGAGGGATGGCAAGCCCTGCCATAATGCGATCCGAAGTTGCCGAATCGCCCTCCATCTGCTCGAAGTCGAAGTCCGCGAAATCAGGCGCGACAAGATCGCCGAGCAATTTTTCAAGCTCCTGCTGTTTGCGATAATCATCGTCCCCCGCGAACAGATATGCGCGAGGCTGGTTGGCAGATTTGTCTTTCGAACTCATAGCATACGCATTATCGCACTCCAGGCCACAATTGGCAACCGTTTCCAATAACCCAGCAATTTTACCTGTTTTGGCAGGTAATAAAGGTATTTGGGGCATAGAAGGGGAATATTATAAATGTCCGACCATTTAGTGGTTGGGAATATAGGCTGCTCCTCGCGGGTAAGGCTCGCGAAGTCAGCAATCAATGGAGGATCGAATGGTCCTTTCCCTTTACCACGAACTCGCAAAAAGCGAGCGACGGACCTGAGCCAGGCGACGCGGAAAGTTCGGGGCAACTGCGATTTCCACTAGCCTGGCTCAATCTTGTCCGGACGATAATGCAGGGTTTATCGTTATCTGCATAGAATCCCACACTGTGAACGAATCTATTTTTCTCGTTGAACCCCAGGATGCCGGCAAGCGGCTCGACGTGTATCTGGCGGAGCGGATTCCGGAGATTTCTCGGTCTCATATACAAAAACTCATCGCCAGAGCTTGCGTGACGGTGAACGGATCGACGGCCAGATCAGGGTATAAGATCCAAACCGGAGAAGCTCTGCGCGTGGAAATACCTCCCCCTGAACCCGCCGATATCAGCCCGGAGCAAATACCGCTGGACGTCGCCTACGAGGACGAACATATCATCGTCATCAACAAACCCAAATCCATGACCGTGCACCCTGCGCCGGGCCACAGAAGCGGCACCCTTGTCAACGCGGTGGTTGCGTATTCCGATGACCTGTCCGGGATTGGAGGCACGGAGCGGCCGGGGATCGTTCATAGACTGGATAAAAACACCTCCGGGCTGCTGGTTGTAGCCAAGACCGATGCGGCGCATTCATCGCTGCAGGCTCAGATTCAGAGCCGAAGCGCCGAGAGAAAATATCTTGCCCTCGTCTGGGGGTCGACTAATTTCAACGAGGCCGTTGTCGATGCTCCCATAGGACGTCACCCGACCGACCGTCAAAAGCAGGCGGTGATAAAAGATACCGAACGCTACACCGCTCGCGAGGCTATCACTCACTTAAAGGTCCTGGAAAGGTTTGACGGATTTACTTTCCTTGAGGCAAAACTCGACACCGGACGCACGCATCAGATTCGCGTCCACTGCGTATTTATCGGTCATCCGGTAGTCGGCGATCCCACCTACGGCGGCACAAAACGCGCTATGCCATCATCCTATGGAAAGCTTGATGCGCCCGATCTATTGCAACTTATAGAAGCTCTGCAAGGGCAGGCTCTGCATGCATATTCCCTGTCGTTTGATCATCCCGCAACCGGCAAGCGATTGAGCTTTGAAGTTCCGATGCCATCGGATACAGCGGCGTTGGTCGATTGGCTGAGGAATTGGACCCAATAAAACAAAGATGGATGGCAATACGGTAAATGCCACCCATCCAGGATATATGCAGAACAAATTCGCATACTATTGCATCAGGTAATCGACGTCCTAATCAGTAGTTGTCGGACTAGCAGAGCCGTAGTAGTATGAATTGCGATGCCACGGACACCGGCAAGGCGTATTTGCCCTATGTGTAGTTCCGCCGGCATACGTGTCGTGCAATCCTCGTATTTTTAGGATCTCTTTCTTTGGAATCCACTTAGTGTGGCCATCTGCGAACGAACAGGTCGTGCCTTCCCAGTGAATATCGCCGGGATCGTCGAATGACGCGTAGCTCCACCACTGGAAGAACCCGTCGTTCTGGCCATTCAAGCCGGCTTTTGTGCCGCGTTTTTCGTGTATCAGGAACATAATCTGCCCGGACCGGCCTGCCGTAGCAGCCGCAAGTTTAACGGTAAACGGCGCAGCTTGCTTGTCGCAGAGGTCCTCATTGACCGCATAGCTGACCCCGAAACCTGCCGGCAAAGTAGACGCCTGATATTCAGTCGCTCCTTTAGGCCAGGATGCCTTATCCATCCAACCTATTCTGCGGCCGCCATAATAGCAAGGAATGTTCATATCCGATGGGCAGTTGAACAAGGCTATGCCTCTGGCATATCCGCCGATAGCCAGCGATCCTTTGCGGGGGTCACAAGGCACTATGCTTGTGTCTCCGCCGGCAACTCCTCTGTCGAAGGTGGAGCCTGTCCACTCTATCGTTGCTCGACCGGTGTAGTTCGCCATTCGGCTTCTGGAGGAAACCGGCAGAAATCCGTCATTGTCATCAGCATAGCTGAACATCGCCAAAGTGAGCTGTTTGAGGTTGGAGGTGCAGGTAGCCTGTCTGCCGCGCTCTTTCGCGTTCAGGAACACAGGAAAAAGAATGGCTGCTAAGATAGCAATAATTGCAATTACAACCAACAGCTCAATGAGTGTGAATCCTCGCTTGGTCATTATCAAACCTCATTTCAATCTAAGAAGCAGGTCTTGCGGGCGTGCGGACACGCATATGTCCATCACAGCTTAAGTATCGCATGCCGCTGATTGAATGTCAACATATAATTACCTGCTTTTCAATGCACGCTGACTTGATATCGTGATCCGGGTTAATTATGACCCGTGAATGGGGTATGTATACTCCTGAGCCTGTATTCACCGGGCGTGCGATACCTAGTTTTCGCCCAATAAAAGATGGAGGACTATGAATGGAGAGAATCAAACACCTCAACGATCAAATCGAGTTTCCCAAAGAAGGCATTCTGAGCAAGACCGTATTTGAAGATGCTTGCGGAGAAGCGGACCTTTTTATGCTTCCAAAAGGAGCGAAAATATCGACGCACACCTCGTCACGCCCTGCCGCTATTATCGTTTTGCAGGGAGAAGCCGAGTTTGTGCTCGGAGATGAGCCATATAACGTGAAGGCCGGGGACTGGTTTTTTATGGAGGCCGAGCTTCCGCACTCGCTGGCTGCAATCGAGGACTTTGCTTTTCTGCTGACCCTTTTCGGAAGCAGCGACTGAGCTATCACAAATAAACGAGGCGGCGATGAATCCCATGCCGCCTCGTTGAAATCACACTACCCTGAGATCAATTTCCCTCTGCTATCTCCGCCTGCTCACTTTCGAACTGAGGCGGGCAGTTGGGCAACTCAAATATGAATGATGAGCCTTGGCCTTCCTCGCTTTCGACCCATATTTTGCCGCCGTGCGCCTCGACGAGGTGTTTGACCAGATAAAGCCCGATTCCGGTTCCCCCTACCTTGCGGGTGTCACGGTTGTCGATGCGATGGAATCGGTCGAAGAGTTTTTCGATATGCTCTTTAGGGATACCCATGCCCTGGTCGCTGACCGATATCCTGACTACTCCATCCTCCGGCTTGCCGGTGACGGTGATTATGCCGCCCTTGGGCGAGTATTTTACGGCGTTGTTTGTCAGGTTGGTCAGTATCTGATCCACCTTGTCGTTATCGGCCACGATCGTCGGCAGGTTCGGGTCGAGGTCAATTTCAAATTCGTGCTTGTTGGTATATGACTTCTGCGCGGCGACGACTTTTTCGACCACCTCAGACAGATTGACCTGTCCCGGATTGAGATCCAGCGCCCTGCCCGCCTCGATTCTCGACACGTTGAGCAAATCGCTTATCAGTCGCGTCAGCCTGTCGCATTCCTGATCGATAATAGTATAGAACTCGTGCACCGTATCGGCATCGTAGAAGCCGTCGACATCCTGCAGCAGGGTAGAGATGAAGCCTTTAATCGAGGTGAGCGGGGTGCGCAGTTCGTGTGATACCGTGGATACAAATGCGGTCTTCATTCGCTCGATGCTTCGTATTTCCGTGATGTCGTTGAAGATCGCAACAACGCCGATCACGCTCTGATCTTCTCCTCGAACAAGGGCGGTCTGAACCTGGTAGATGCGCTCATTTTCGTCATCTCCGGGAACGGTCATTGAGATTTCTTCTTCGAGTTCGTCGGTTTCCTCCAGGGCTTTATTTATCAGCGCCTGGACTGCTTCATTTTTGACGATTGATACATAGTCACCGGTGAGCCGCTCCCCTTGATCGACACCGAACATTGTGCGCGCAGAGGAGTTCATCTGCATAACTCTGCCGTTTTGGTGAACCATCACGATGCCGGCATATACGCTTTCAATAACGTGTTCGAGTTCTTCCTTTTCTTCGATGATCTCGCGATACATCTTCGCGCTCGCGACCACCGAAGCTAGGTTATGGGCATATCTGCTGAGCAGATTGACGTCTTCCTGCACAAACACATTGCCGAGTCGCTGGTTGAAAACCCACAGCACCCCGATGACTCTACGTTCGAGGACTTTGTTGGTATCCTCATCACGCTTTTCTACTATGAGCGGCACGCAGACTCCGTTGGTGATCTTCAGCAGGGCGACGTTTTCGCGTATGGTGCGGGGATCGTTCAGCGCGTCGTAGAGTATGATCGGCTTCTGGTCGCGAAACACTTCACCGGAAATGCCTGCGGTTACGGGAACTCTGAACGCCTTTATCTCGGCATCGTTGAAGCCCAGGGCGGGCTTTGCCGCAACGAGGTCTCCATCGTCCTCATCATAGAGCATAAATACGCACTTCTCTCCCTGGAGAAGCATACTCGTGCGCACCATAAGGCGCTTGATCATTTCCTCGAGTTCGGAAAGCGAAGTCGCGCCAGGACCCTGTGACTCCGACTCCTTTATGCGCTCCTCAAGCCGTTTATTGGCCTGCTCCAGAGCAGAAACGGCCATTTCCTTTTCTGACAGGAGCTTTTCGAGTTCTGCAACTCTAATGTTAAGGGACTTGGGATCGGCGTCCAACATATTACCTCGCTTAAATCATCCCGACGACTAAATAAAACGGCGCTCTCGCGCCTACGCCGGAAGCTAAAAACAAACCCATAAGGGCCGGTTTCACCAATCGAATTATATCACGGAGCAATCTCATGGTCAAACTGATCGACAACCCGAAAAGACATCGAGCGTAAGCCGCAATTTCTGACCTATTGCTACCAAATCGCACAAAACAGCAGCTATCTCCCCATATCAGCAGCTTTAGCCTAAATCTTCAGCCTGCACTCACGCAATTAACGTAATTTGCCGATACTAATGCATGACAGTTATTGGAGATGGAGATATGGAGGAAAATATGATCATTCGGCCCCAGGGAGCGACCGACCAGCACGTGCCCTACGCTGCAGGGCGTTTCACAGACGGGGACGCGTTCGCTATTAACCAGATAGGAGCGGCAAGTCCGTTCGGCGGGCTGTTGTGCAGCATAGGCTCGGACTACTCCGTGGACCTTATGCCCGACGGCTCAGGGTGCAGCCAGTTTGCCGGCAGGGAGTTGACCCACTCATCACGCCTGAGCAAAGCCTGGTATATTCGCGACAAGGAAAGCGGCGAACAATGGAGTATTTTCTTCAGTCCTATGGGCAAGCGCAGTGACGAATATGAGGTGACTTTCGAGCCGGGACAGGCAAGCGTCTACGCTCTGAAACATAAGATAGCATCTACATTGACCATCGCCACCGTGCCTAATATGCCCTGTGAAGTGTGGCATTTAGTTCTCGAAAATCGCTCGGCGACGACCCGAACCCTTGAGTTTACGACCTATATAGAACCTCGTGCTGATTCGTTGATGGAGGCGGCCTTTCATCCAAACGATAACGTGCTGCTGATGCGGCGTCCTCTCAGCGCAGTAGATGTCATTCATGACGAGGGACTGGTCAACGATCTGGTGCTGTTCCATTCCTGCACTCTGGCTCCGGTTCGGATGGCCATAGAAAAGAACGAATTTATCGGGGACGGCCGCAGTCTGGCCAACCCCATTCATATTGAAGACAATAACAAAAACTCTGAAAACGGAAACGTGCGCAAGCTGATAGCCGCGTTGACAATAGAGGTCGAACTGCCGGTAGAGGGCGCGGCTGAGTGCGGTTTCAGCTTCGGAGTAGCTCCAAATCCGGAATCTGCAATGCGCGTCGCTCGCAACCTGAATAAATCGGAGGCTGTCCGAGAGGCGATACAATTATCCCGGCAATGCTGGAGAGACCTGTCCGCCACGGTGCAGGTAAGCACCTCGGATCGTGTTTTCGATGCGCTGGTAAATACGTGGCTGCCTTATGAGACCTATTCAGGCTGGATTCGACAGCGTAACTCTCCGGGCAACCTCGACCCGTCACAGGTAGCCGACATTTTGCGGTGTCTGCATTCATTATCGGCAACCGCCGCACACATCATACGCCCTGCTCTATTGAGCTTTGCGGCGGGACTGTCTTTGCTGGGGTCCTATTCCCCGGACGAACGATCCATAGTCAGCATACCGCCAACCGAACTTCTCTGGCTGGTAATCGGCACTGCAAGATATGTCGCCGAGACAGGGGACAGCAGCATTCTCGCCGAAAGCATTGCACTTCGTGACGGCCCTGCAATGCCGCTTTACGAACACTGTGAGCGCATCATCAGGATGGCTCTGGACACCAAGGCCGCTGATTCAAACTTCGGCGATGACAGATTGCTTGCCGAGACGATTCGGTCGTGGTCGCTGATCCAGGCGGGAGCTGCCGACCCTGCGAAAATGCTTGAGACTCTGCAGCGCAGGAATCTGGACAGGGAAGACGTCTCCGAACGACGCTCACTGCCAAGGCGAATAAAGTATCTTCAATCGATCACCCCTGCGCTGGCGGATAAAGTGATCATCGACGATCTGATCGACTTTCTTGGCAGCGACCATCTCGGAACCGGGGATGTAGATGCCCTTAACGCGCTATATAGCGTGCTCGTTGAGTGGACACTCGGCCTGAGCGCCACCAGAGAAGGGCTGCTGTTGCATCCAAGGCTGCCGGATTCGTGGATAGAATGCGAAATCGAGCGCATTTTCCGCGGCGATACATATAAAATCGTAATGCGTCGCAACATAGTGGAGCCGGGCTGCGGGTCTTCTATGATCGTGGACGGGGAGCCGGTGCTGGGATATATGCTGCCGTTTTTTGGCGATGGCGGCGTCCATAATGTCGAGGTCACGGTTGGCTAAGGTTAAATCAGCCGCCAATTCGCGCCCGAACCTCAGCGTCGGACAGCCCGATGATTCTGAGGGTCTTTTCTCGACTTTTATCCCCGGAGACAAGCTCGACCTGGGACTTACGCACGCCGAGCTTATCGGCGACGAATTTGACGATAGCAGCATTGGCAGCGCCTTCGACGGGGGGTGCGGTGATCTTGATGCACAGAGCATCTCCGCGCCACCCGGTTACCTCGTTTCGGGAACCGCGGGGGATAACGTGCAGCTTAAGAAGAGCTTTGGGGAGTTGCGCTACCATCTGATCAGGCGCTCGTGGGCTTTGTCGATGTTAAGTATTGGCCGGCGCGCCTGAAAATCGATGAACAGATCGCCCTGATAGGTAAGCACGCCATCGGCGCCACCCTCCGTCCAATCCCATACCTCGTCCGGCACGTCGTATTCTCGCTCAACGCCGTCCTCGCATTCGAAGACTATCAGTTTTCTGATCGTCTCAGTCTGCCAGCTTAGGGAGTGGAACCCCTGCTCCCCTATTTTTCTCTTGATGACGGCGTTGACACTGGTCTTAGCCTGGCGTTTGCTCTTGAAATACGGCCCAAGGCCCCTTCTGATGATGTAAAACAATACTCCCCACATCGCGATGACGTAGATCGAGAGGAGTATGACTATCAGCCATCTAACCATCTATGTTTACACCCATAATTTTGTATCCGTTAGCGGGCAATTCAATTTCGACTCCGGCGGGTGACGCAGCATCAATTTTGGCTCCGCTCTCCATATTCGTCCAGTCAGACAGTGCAATTTGGCCGGAAGAGGCGAACAGCGGGTCGGTTAGAGGCAATTTTACCTTCGCATCAGCATCGGATGGGTTGAAAATAAATATGAACCCTTTTCCATCGACTGCCCGCGCCTCCATATCGATTCCTGCAGAGTTATCATAGGGCAGATTTCGGCACACAGCGAAATAATTTGCAAATCTTTTCTGCAGCGCGGCCAATTTAGAATCTCTGGCCAGCGCCGGGAACCTTGTATCCATCAACATCCGCCTGTATGCCGCGAACATCTCTTCCGGTTTGCCCGATACTGCTCCGAGAGTGAATCTTGCGGTCTGGTATCCTTTTTCGACGGGCACATCTACGGTTTCATAGACGGTCAAGCTTTGATTTCTACCGGGCGTTATCGTTTTCGACGGCAAATCCCAGCACAGACCCCTGTTGGTTTTTGGATCGATAAGCGCAAAACTTGACTTTGTTTCGTTGACAAATTCGAGGCCGTCTGGGGCGATCGGAACCGCGGTGTTCTTGATGCGGATTGATTCTATGGTGATGCGTTTTAATACCGCGTCCTTGGCTTTGTTGCACGGCAAAATTACGATGGATTTCTGCTGAAATGAACCGCGCTCCTCGCGGAAGTAGTCGATATACATTCGCAGAGGCAGATCGGAACGGCGGCAGTTAAGCTCGATGCTGGTGCATATTTCCCGATCCTTGGTGACCGTGTTGGCGCCTTTTATATTGAAATCTGAAGGAACCAGCGTTATGGCTTCATCTTTATAATCGAGATCGATCATAAACTCCACGCTCGGCTGGGCAAGCATCTCGGATCCGGCGACCACGATTTCCGTCGTTTTGATTATATTGTTTACGTAGGACAAGGTGCGCGAGAACCCGAGGTTTGTGATCTTGATATGCTCGACTTTTGCCGCATCCGCGCCAGTGGAGATCGCTATAAGCAACCCTATCGCAATATATATCACCCGCATTTCATACCTCCTGACTTATGGTATCACACGCCCTGCTTCCCGGCAATTGTTCTTATGCTTTGCCTGCTATCCGGCAGGTAACAGCTCACGAATGATGAGTACTCCTGTCCGTAGTGTCCGATCTCCGTCTCGGACTAGGCCGTTTGGAGGTTAGAAGTTGGAAGTTAGAGGTTAGAAGGTTTATTGAGAGGGTTCGAGTAGCCTCCAAATTTTGTCATTCCGAGGCAAATGCCGAGGAATCTGCTTTTTTCCGGGTTTCGTTTCTTTCGAGCTTTCGCGATTTACGAAACGGTATCTAACTTCGTTCGAAATGACATAGTTAATGTGGCCGGGACAGAGGCACGGCCACTACAATAACTCACGAAGAGTGAGTTGTTATTCCCGGCAGCAATATTTTGACCGTGCGGCGCGAAAGTGGTAGACTATAGATGATGCCGGTCGGCCAACTGGTCGACGCAACTGGCCCGCTGGGGGTGCTCCGGAGAATATACGGGGCTGAGAAGCTCGAATGAGCTAACCCTTTGAACCTGCGTATAGAGAATGCAGAGCGTTTTCGTCCCTCCGTGGCATATCCACGGACCTGCAGGGAAGCGGAGAGGGTGCTTTTAGGCCGTGAGTCCCCGTCTCCGGAGGATTTGCGGCTTTTGTTATTTTTGGAGCCGGATTGAACTGTTATGATTGAAGGGTTATACATAATAACAGACGAGGAACTGCATCCCGGCAGGACGCATTTGATGATCGCGGAAGCTGCGATCGCAGGCGGAGCCGGATTGATTCAGATTCGAGACAAACACGCCTCCGACCGAGACCTATATGAGGCGGCAATGGCTGTTCGCGAGGCGTGCACTCGAGCAGGTGCGCTGCTTTTTGTAAACGATCGAGTGCATATTGCCGCTGCGGTCGGGGCTGATGGGGTAAATATAGGCCAGAGTGACCTGCCTGTTGCGGCAGTCAGAACGATACTGGGTAAGAATGCCGTCATAGGAGTCTCTTGCGATTGCCTTAAGCAGGCTCTGCAAGCTGAAAAGGACGGTGCGGACTACATCGGGTATGGCCCTGTTTTTCCTACCTCGACCAAGCTCGATGCAGGGCCAGTGTCCGGCTTGGAGACGCTCAGAAAAGTATGTGATTCGGTTAACATTCCGGTGGTAGCGATTGGCGGAATCAATGCGGACAATATCGATCAGGTCGCAGCCGCGGGCGCACAATGCGCGGCAGTGATCTCTGCAATCGTATGCGCTGACGATATGAAACAAGCGACTATCGAATTAATAAGGAGGTATGGGACCAAACGACAGGCGTAAAGCAACTGTCCGTTGATCCCTGTTGCCTGAAATGACACAGTTGGAAGCCGCCCGCAAGGGCAGAATAACTGAGGAGATGGAGCGGGTCGCTCAGAGCGAAAACGTCAACATCGATGTGCTGGTCAAACACGTCGCAGCCGGCAGCGTGGTGATTCCGAAAAATGTGAACCGCGACCTGAAGCGCGTCGAGGCCGTCGGGTTGGGGTTGCGCACAAAGGTCAACGCCAATATCGGCACATCCGCAACGTTTCCGGATATAAAAGATGAACTGGCGAAACTGCAGGCCGCCCTCGATGCAGGCGCGGATGCCGTGATGGACCTATCGACCGGCGGCAATTTGACCGATATTCGCAAGGCCATATTGGAGAACTGCGATGTGGCTCTGGGGACCGTGCCTATCTATGAATGCGCGGTCGATGTGGTCGGGGAGCACGGCGGGATAGTCAAAATAACCGGCGATGACCTGATGGGCACTATCGAGCGACAGGCCAGGCAGGGAATTGACTTTATGACGCTGCACTGCGGCGTCACGCTGGAGAGCATATCCCGTATGCGTGATCAGGGCAGATTGATGGACGTCACCAGCAGAGGCGGAGCTTTTCTGGTCAACTGGATTTTGGCCAATGGAAAAGAGAACCCGCTGTATGAACGGTATGACGACGTATTGGCGATCGCCAGAAAATATGATATCACCCTCAGCCTTGGGGATGGTTTCAGGCCGGGATGCCTGGCGGACGCGACCGACCGAGCGCAGGTTCAAGAGCTTATAATCCTTGGTGAACTGGTGAAGCGCGCCAGGGAAGCCGGCGTGCAGGCGATGGTCGAAGGGCCGGGACATGTGCCTCTTAACCAGATTGCCGCTAATATGCAGATTCAGAAAAGTCTGTGCGAGGGCGCGCCGTTTTATGTGCTTGGGCCGCTGGTGACGGATGTGGCCCCGGGTTATGATCATATAACCTCGGCTATTGGCGGCGCGATAGCAGCGATGAATGGCGCGGATTTTATCTGCTATGTCACTCCGAGCGAACACCTCGGCCTGCCCACTGTGCAAGACGTTAAAGAAGGCGTCATCGCCGCAAGAATCGCCGGACACGCTGCCGATATTGTAAAGGGTTTGCCCGGAGCGGCCGAGTGGGACAGACAGATGGCGATCGCCCGCAAGGATCGAGACTGGGAAAAACAACTTGAACTGGCCATCGACCCGGTTAAGGCTCGCGAAGTCTATAATAAGCGATCCGGCGATGTTGACGAAGTTTGCTCAATGTGCGGTGAGTTGTGCGCGATGAAAGTTGTTGAAGAATACCTGGGCAAAACGAAGATTTGATAAGCTACAGGCAAAATGTGAGGCATTGCTGGCAGTGAAGATTTCCGAAGCGGGCGGCGAGAGAGCCATCATAAAGCTGATTCGGGATCAATTCGGCTCCCCGGCAGAGGGCGACCTCGCGCTAGGCATCGGGGACGACGCTGCACTGATTCGATCGGGAGATATGTTTCTGATCGTCACCACCGATATGCTTCTCGAAAACACCCATTTTCGCATGGAGCTTATCGACGGATATCAGTTGGGCTGGAAAAGCGCGGCGGTAAACATATCGGACGTTGCGGCTATGGGAGGGACGCCGACTTACTCATTTGTCAGCATCGGCCTGCCGGATATAGAAATCGGCGTCGTCGAATCCATCTATGAGGGCATAAGGGATGTCTCGGCGAAATATGGCAGCGTGCTGGCTGGAGGGGACACTGTCGCAAGCGCGGCGGGGATCGTTATAAACGTGGTGCAGCTTGGCAAGGTCAGCCCTGATATGGTTTTGCGCAGGGACTGTGCCAAACCGGGGGATGCGATTCTGGTAACAAACACAATCGGCGATTCCCGCGCAGGGCTGGAGTTGCTTCTCAGATTTGGCCTGTCGGAGGCGCGCAGGGCCAGCGAATCGTGCGTGCGCAGTCACCTGCAGCCGGAGCCAAGGGTGTCGGAGGCTCAAGCGGCGGCCGGCACGGGCAAAGTGAATTCGATGATGGATTTGAGCGACGGGCTTGCCTCTGATCTGCAAAAGCTGTGTATTGCATCGGGCGTCGGAGCCGGAATACACTCAAAGCAGCTTCCTGTATCCTCCGATATGTCCATTGCAGCCGCCCGTCTCGATTTGGACCCGACCAGGCTCGCAACTGCGGGAGGGGAGGATTACGAACTGCTGCTGACCTGCCGACCCAAATCCGCGCCGCAGATAATTGAAGCTATCGCCGCTACCGGGTCGTCGGCCTGCGTAATAGGGGAAATCACACAGGAACGCGATGTGGTTCTGATTATGCCGGACGGCGCAGTTGAACCTATAGGCGAAAGCTGGGAGCATTTTTAATAGTTGAAACTGACTATATCCACGAAAAGCCCGGACGATACCATTGAATGGGGAAAAAGAATCGGGAAACGCCTGCAGCCCGGCGATGTTATCGCTTTGTATGGCGATCTGGGCGCAGGAAAAACCACCCTCACCCGAGGAATAGCCGCCGGGCTGGAATTGGACGCGGACATACATAGCCCTACTTTCACTCTGATCCACGAGCACGCCGGCTTGATCCCGTTGTATCATGTGGACCTGTACCGGCTCTCCGGCGATGATGAGGTGGAATTCCTTGGGCTGGAGGAGTATATGTATGGAGATGGCGTGACGATCATCGAGTGGGCTGACAGGATGGATTCTTCGCTGCCAGTCCAGAGGCTGGATATCACTTTGAAGATGGCGGGAAATGACATCAGGGAGATGATTCTTCGGTCTGATTCTGAGCGTATTGCTGCAATAATAGAGGCGCTGAATGCTGACTCTGGCAATTGATTCATCACAGGACGTATGTTCATTGGCGATCGGGCGGGATTGCGCGGTGGTAGCCGAATATCACTTCGCGCACAAGATGAACCTTTTGCGCCGACTTCTGCCCAATATAGACAATTTACTCGCCGATTGCTCTTTGTCCAAGTCCGACCTCGATGCCGTGATTTTGGGTACCGGGCCAGGGTCGTTTACGGGATTGCGAATTGGAGCCACAACCGCGAAATCGCTTGCCTATGTTTTGGGCAAGCCGATAGCGGGCATCGGAACGCTGGATGCGATGGCGCACGGAGCGGCCAATGGCGATAGCGTTGTGTGCCCGATGATATTTGCGCGTGTTGACGAAGTTTACTGGTCTGTTTTCGATTCATCAGGTGAGCGGGTGCGCGATTACGCCGTATCGACGATAGGTCAGGTGTTGGATTATTTCTCTAAAGACGAGAGTCAGGTTCTATTTTGCGGAACCGGAGCGCGGCGCAACTGGGAAGTCATTTCAGCAAATATGGGAGATGCGGCTTCCATCGCTCCGGCGTGGACGGATTATACTCGGGGGGCTGCTCTCATCGATCTTGGCGTGCGTCGGATTATGGCAGGGGATGTCGACGATGCGATGACGCTGACTCCGCTTTATGTGCGGAAACCGATGGTTGGCAAAGTGGAAGTGTCGGATTAGGAACGTAGCAGCCGAGTCTGTGTCCCAGACACACAAACTATGTCACTTCGAACGCAGTGAGAAGTCTGCTTTTTTTCGATGTCCGAGGTTAGATGTCCGAAGTTCGAGCCGATATCGCCACCCCATTCCCAACATCTAACCTCCAACTTCTAACCTCTAAACCGTAGCAGCCGAGTCTGTGTCCCAGACACACAAACTATGTCACTTCGAACGCAGTGAGAAG
>JAAYKE010000172.1 GCA_012522575.1 Armatimonadota bacterium
ATGCGGATTATATCCAGCCCTGTGGGTATGCCTGCGCGGTGTGTTGGCAACGACTTCGTAGATAAAATCGCCATTGGAGCCACCGCGCCGTTTACATGTCGATATCAGTGTCTGAAAACCTGCGACCCTTCTACCGCGCCGTATTGCATAGCCAGGGTGCTGTCTGATGCAGCGAATGGATTAATGGACAGAGCCTTTGCGTTCGGTGGTTCAAACGCGCCTCGATGCACGGAAATCCTTTCCGTACGTGCATTGATTAAGCAACTGGTGACGGAAGCCTGGCAGTTTATCAGCAATCCACCCAAGCCGGGGTTGTGCAGTAGTCTACTCCACCTCGAATTTGGCCAGCAGTGACAGGGCTTGCCGCTCTGTAGCGCAAGCTGTCATCAATAAAATCCCCTGCAGGCTGTCCATATCCTCTGCAAGCACGTCCAATGTATCGGCAGAGCCGTAGATTTGACTCAGCTTTCCCGCAGCCTGTATTTTGCTATATACCTCCGGCCAGAGCTTTGAATCTGCGTTTCCTGCTCCCGGAACCCACTGAATGCCTTTGAGTTGCTCTATGGAGAGCAGTGAATCCAGGTGCGGGAGTTGGCCGGGGCCATCGAGGTGGTAGAATCCGTTGACCATTCGCCTGCAGCTTGCGGCAATCTCAGGGCGGACGAACTCATCAAACATAGACGGGCTTATCATATAGCAGAAATCGCATTGCAGCATATAATGCGACTGGTGCGAATAGAACCCAGGCCACGCGCTGTAACCGGGGTTTACTCGGCGAATGACGGAATCAAGCTCGTTGAAATAGCGCCACCATAGCTCATGCGCCTCCCATATCAGTCGTTTGACGTGGTCGGGATGGTCGTATAGATCATAGAGCAGTTGCTCCGCCGGCCTGAATGTTGATAGCAAATCCAGATTGCCGCCGAGGTCCGTCATACCCACCTGCACCAGTCCCTGCCATCTATCGGCTGCGGCGGCATATATATCGGCTATCCTGCGCACCCACGGGTTTTGCGGGTCATATTCGAAATGGATCTCGCTGATCGGCTTCTCCTGCGCGGGATGGAACCACACCGTGCCCGCCTCAGCCGATACCTCAAGCTTTGCTCCCATGAACGCAGCGGCGACTCCCGGCCCAAAGTTCGGCCACACGTGGGGAATTGCGCTGCCGTAGAAATGATGACAGGACAGGTCATAGTCCCATCGATCAACAATCGCCTCGGCTGGGATTGAGAGATCGTAGAATGCCGTAAAATGATGGGAAGGCAGGTTCGGTTGCGGTCTGCCGGGGTCGCGACCCGCAACAGTGATGCTGATTAACGGGCGACGCAGTCGGCCTGCCCACCACGCATCATACTCTTTTTTTACTCTCTGCCAGCGCGAAGAATCGAAATCTATGCCCATAATATCCTGCCTGTTTTCTGCATATAGTATAACAGCGAGCGGTGTCGCAGAATAGAGGCTCGGCGGGTTGTAGCATTTTTCGGCTATGCTATACTATCTACACGAGCGGAAAGGAGAAATGTTACATGCAGTCATCATTGCTTGCCTGCAGCGTCGTGCAGTCAGCCCATGGCGGTTCGATTCATAAAACAGCCGATCTGCACATCCGCGATCCATTTATCCTGCCGGTGGCAGCCGAACAAAAATATTACCTCTATGGCACGGGACAGCCGCCCGGGGATACAGGGTTTGATACCTATCGCAGTTCAGATCTGCAGAGTTGGGAAGGGCCGTTTCCTGCGTTTGGCAAACCCGATGATTTTTGGGGGACTCATCATTTCTGGGCGCCGGAAGTGCATTTTTACCGGGGCAGATATTATATGTTCGCCAGTTTCAAGGCTGATGATGCCTGTCGTGGCACTCAGATATTGGCGGCCGATCGTCCGGATGGGCCGTTTGAGCCGTTGACCGACGGGCCGATCACGCCCAGGGACTGGGAATGTCTGGATGGGACCCTGTTTGTCGATCCTTATGGCACGCCCTGGATAGTATTTTGCCACGAGTGGCTGCAGGTAGACGATGGGGAGATATGCGCCCTGCCCTTGAGCGATGACCTGAAAACTGCAATCGACACGCCCAAACTGCTCTTTACCGCCACTCAGGCCAAATGGGTAATTCAGGTGGCAAAAGACAGGAAAGCCTATGTCACCGATGGCCCTTTTCTGCACCGAACGCGGGCAGGTGATTTGTTGATGCTGTGGTCGAGCACGAGTAAAAATGGTTACGGAACTGCCTTTGCGAGATCTAAATCCGGGCTGATAACCGGCCCGTGGATTCAGGATGAGGAGACGCTTGACCTGAAAGACGCCGGGCATGCTATGATTTTTCGGACATTTGAAGGCCAACTGATGCTGACAATGCATCAGCCAAATACCGGTTCCAAAGAGAGAGCCGTTTTTCTGCCGCTTAGCGAAACCGAAAATCAACTGCAGCTTGAGTAGTGCGCCAAAAGGTCGGTGCGCTCGATATTGACAAACAAAAACGCTGTCCTGTGCTGTTATAACCCGCCAGGACAGCGTTTATAGAACGTGATTCAGCTTATTCTTCTGTTTGTTCTTTTGGTTGCTCGACAGTCTGGGCCTTGACATCGGCAGGTGAGGTGGCCAGAATCTTCTCCTTTAGCGCTTGAACCGCCTTGCCCGCAGCCAAAGTTCGCAGTTCCTCTTCATCATCGGCCTGATTTCCGTCCCCGGCCGTTGCCGCAACCAGAAATTCCTGAACCAGCTTACCGCTGTCCGCCGCGACAAGATCTGCTTTGAGTGTGATCTCTACGGTCTTTTTTTCCTTGTCATAGGTATAGCCTTCGATCGAGCCGACAATGTAGTAGTCGATGGCGAGCAGGTCTGCCAGCTTCATCGCTTTCGGCTTATCCGTAACGAACGGCCCCTTTGTGTCCTGTTCCTTTATGACGTTGTCCCCCACCGCTCTTTTGATGGGCATAAGTCGCGCATCATAAAGCAGCGTCGAATAGCCCTTGCTGCTGGACATTGCCGTTCGAAGATAGCCTGCTATTGTCTCGCCATATTCATCAGGCACACTCTCGGCAGACTCCGCATCCTTGTCAAACGGGAAGATGACCAGGGTGTGCTTCACAACAACAACGTTGCCCTGACTCTTATGTTTAAACCATCCGAAAAGCGCCGCATCTGAGCAAGCCGCCAGCATCAAAGCCAGCAACATGCACATTGCGATGCAGATCGTTATACGTCTCTTCCCCGCTGTAATCATGCCGATAAAGTCCTCCCTAACACAATTATATCGTGGCCCGGCGCAACGCCAGGCCACGGTGGTTTATTTTATCATTCCGGAGAAGGCGGAGGCAATTCGTAGACCTCCCCTTGCCACAACGGCCTCATTGTGCCGTTCTTGGACGCTCCCTGGAACGTGCCATTGAACTGCGTGTTTGGATTGATCTCCAACTGACAGTTTACATAAGCCCTGACCCAATATCCAGCCCATGCCTTGAGCACCCTTTCCGCGCTGGCGGAATCGGCAACCATGACATACTGCTTGCTTTGGGCGTCATACCGCCAGGCATAATCGAGTGTCCAGCCGGCAGCTCTGGCTTGTGCAATGGTCTTTGTTTGACCAAGATAGGACACCGTAACGTCCTTCCACGGAATACCGACATCCTCTCTGGGATAGGCCTCGTATTTAATGTAGACCGTTGTTGCGGACGCCGGCAACGACTCAGTAAGACGTATTTCGGCATCTCCCCGTCGATACGGTATAGTTGACGTGCCGGGCTGGTAGTAGTTGACGCCGGCCATAGCCTGATCGACATATACGCCGAGCACCTTTCCGAGCGCGGCAGGCTGTGACGGAATCACCGCCCACTGATCGATATCCTGACTCGATACCATATTATTACCCGTCATTGACGTAAGCACCGGCGGAGGCGGAGGCGAACCAGGAGCCGGAGTTCCGGTCATCGAACTCTTCTTCCAGTTAAAGAAGATATTACCCACCTGGTTCCATCCCGTTGTCAGGCTCATTGTATGTGATTTGAGCAACGGCAACTGCGTCTGCGGATCCAGTATTGGCGTTCCCGCAGCATTAGTCAACAGCGGATATGCCTGCGCCGCCACTTTGATCAGACGATACTGCGAATGCATATATCTCGGATCTCCCTGGACTATCGCCCTTTGGATATCCGGTCTGTCGAGAGTGATCCAACCTTCGTCGACGCTGTTCTGCGTGCCGACGTAGCTGATCCAAACCTTGTCGGTTCCCGCCGGCAGAGGGCTTGAGAGCGCGATCTGTTCGTCTCCGGCCCTAAACGGCAGTGCGGACAGGGAGTGCACGTAGTAGTTGGATCCCGTCTTGGAAGCATTCGTATATACGCCAAGTATATGCGAGGCGTAAAGTGACGTATTGGATCCATCCTCCAGAATCGGCATCGGAACCAGAGACTGAGTCGCAGGCACGGCAGCCACGGAGTATGTTACACCCAGCGGCTCAGGCGCAGGATATCCTGAACCCGGGGATCCGGATGCGCCAAGCTTGGGTTTGATCCAGACCGCGTAACCCGGCTGCAGGTCAGGGAAGATTCCGAATTGATCATAGAAGTAGTAGTCTCCTATGCGCGGATCCCATCTGACAATCTGCATCGGCAACGCCCTGTCCCAACCGAATATGGCTCCCGGATTCTTGTCTGCGATCATCATCGGAGGCGTGATCATATCCGCAATCGGAGTAGACGTCTCCGGTTTGGTCGGATCAGCCACCGCCACTGTCTTGGCCGGCCCGCTGACAATAATTCTGACCTGATCGTTGCGCCCGTCGATTTCCGCATCTGTTTCTGCTGCGTCGTAGAGCGTATCACCTGGCCAGGAAGCCTTGATTACCCACTGCCCGCTGGCAGTAAGAGTAAGGCTGTTGCCTGTAATCAGCGCCGGATCAACGTAACCACTGTATCTGGCTACTATTGTGCCGACCCAGTTCTGCGGGTTAGCCAAATCATCCACGCCGATGTTGCTCAGAGTCGCATTGAGCGTGAGCGACGTGCCATTTGGCTTGGTAACCTGAATTGTTATGTTGTCGATATCGAAAGGCCGCTCGCTGGCAGTAGTATACGGGAAGTACATTTTGCCTTCGACAAATACTTCCTGACCGACTATCGCTCTGTCAACGACTTCCTCTCCGTCTCGTCCAACAATATCTATTTTGAAGTACGGCAGCATCAAAATCGGACCGGGCTTGATGCTCAGCACTCCGGAGGCGATTTCCGCATACAATGCGCCGTCATAGGCATCCACAGTATAGGTGTGGTTGCCCGGCCCAAGCGCCTTTCCGGTGACCCTGGCCTGGAATTCCACTCCCTGCGGCAGCGTATAATCCGGCATGCTGGCCGTAGTAGTCATAGGCAGTATCTGCTGATTTGTCTTACCCTTGTCAATGGTAAGGATCAGGCCGATCTGTCTTACGCCCGTCGTCGATGTGAACCACGGTTCGTCATTGTCCATATCCATATACCATGCTCGATATACGAACGTAACGGAAGTCTTGCCTGTGCCCGGGCCAAAATCGCCTTTAGACAACAGTCTTCTGACGTGATAGTCCAGAATTACCCGCGGCGTGTTGGATTCCCGCCGAGTGATAGCTGTGCCGGCTATGTGGTCGGCATCCTGATAACCATCGTTAGCGATGAATACAGTATCATAGATTCCCGAATCACTGACATCGACCGTGCCACTAAAGAGGGCTCCCGTAGAATAGTTAGGCACAGGGGCCGTGGGCGTCATCACACGAGTAATCATAATCGTGGGATCTGTCCTGTGCGTAAGCACTACCTTGACATAGCCGCCCGCTGCAGGGGCTACATTGTCAAGGTCGGTATAAGTCACACCGAACGTGAACGACGAAGCTCCTGAAGTGTGGTCGACACTGCCTTTTGAAAGAACAGGCTTGTAGTTGACTCTTATTCGCTCAGGATTAGCGGCCGTGCCACTGCCGTAGTATTTTGTTACTTCGTAGCCGTCTGAGGCTTCGAAGTGATACGGATGGGTGCCTTCCGGCACGGCGGTCAGGGTAACGCCAAACGGTATTCCGATGACATAGCTCGTGCCCGCGCCCATCGGCACCAGTTGAGAGGTGCGTCCGGAATCGCTGAAGACGACTTGAACGTAGCCCTGCACTCCGTCGTGATAGGTCGGCGGATCGCCATTGGCATCCTTATAATGCACCCTGAACGTCAGCGGCTCTCCGGCGATAAATACTCCGTGAATTGGAGACGGGGCCGTGTTAGGCTCGTGTGCATAGTAGTGCAGGTATGCCGGCGTCCACGGGACATACTTGATGACAAGAGGTGTTCCCGCCTCTATCGGCACGCCGATCAGCGGCACGGAGTTCATACCCGGCTCCCAAACGCTTACATCAGCCAGATTGGAGGTCATACTCGAAGTATAGACTCCGACTACATACGCAATTCCGTTGACCTGGCCGGCAGGGATAGGAACGCTGTCTGTTCCATCCGTCACGGTGTCCATAACCGCTGTGGCAGGCGTATATTGAATGAAGACATCGGTGGCGCCAATCGGCAGCATCGAAGCCAGAGTGATTTTCCCGTCCCCGTCAGGAGTCGGTGATTCAGGCAGATAGGCAGTGCCTGTGAGCTTAGGATCCTTGCCGACATAGACGGCGATTACTTCCCCGATAGCCTCAGGCACATCGGGTATGACAGTAAACAGGTCCTCAGCCAATCCGAGTTGTAAAATCTCGGTCGTATCGGAAATGACCGGCAAGTTCCTCGCCAACTGCACCGAATCACCGGCGCTCGGAGGATTCGGCGTGCTTGCATAGTCAAAGTAGTTGACCTGAAGCTCAGACGACAGGTGTGCGTCCGCGTTTGCATTGATATACACTCCGGCCACGCTGAGCAGATCGGAATAGTCGGACGGCCTGACCCTGTCCGGAGCGATAACCGTAGCACGCTGCGGCTGCGGCCCGCGATAGACAGTGCTGGCTCCCTCTCTTGACAGAACCGGCTTGACATTGCCGACAGGCGTTGAGCTTATAACGGTCGGGCCTTGTTTGTCCCCCACCGCAGGCTCTCTTACCATAACCGAATACGGTTCTTTGGTCGTATATTCGTCCATAGCCAACAGCCATTGCGGCTTGGTCTCCCGCGTTCGCGCAGTGAAGTGGAACGAATGGCTGCCAACCACCAGTTTCGGCACGGTGATCTTATAGTCTACGCCAAGGGCATAGTTTTGCTGAGAATCGTCGACCTTGGACATCAACAGTCCGTTGATTCTGAACTTAACCAGTCGCTGATTCTGCGTAATCGGATCCTTGGGCACGATAAGTTGCGCGCCCTCGAGCGTATCTGTTGCAATCGTCAGCTTGTTGTAGGTGTTCGACTGAATCAGATACACCCTCAAGTATGGCGATGGCGACACGTCGGCCCACGTCTCACCGTTGCTGATTTGCAGCAGTTTTCCGGCGAACTGATCGGTAGTCCAGTTGGGATCGACAAGATTGCCCTGGCCATCGTCGACCTTAACCACCATAACTCTCTTCTTGGCGGTCTCAAGCGGGTCGGACTCCAGCGCGACTATGTAGCCGGTTATCGGAGCGGTCGTATCGTCCGTTATCGCGGCATCCACCCAAAGCCTGGGCGCGCCGGAAACAAGCTCACCGCTTAAGTCATCCCGCAAAGGATCATAGAAGTATGGCGGGTCGTTGTCGACATCACGCAGCGTGACGGTGTAATCCACGCTGTCCTTTGTGCTTATTCCGCCGGTAGCCGGGTTCGGAGTTGCCAGGCCATTTGACAGTTGAGGCGGATCGTTGATCCACGGGCCGTCAAGGTCCACCATACTCAGCGTCGGCAACCCGCGCTCAGCCTGATGAGAACCGTTCTTATCGAACCAGGCAACAGCAGCCCCGTCGGAAGCGACAAAATGATAGGTATGCGAGCCGCCGGCAAGGTTGCCGCTCGGTTTATACACATACACAGCTCCGATATTGTAAAGCGGAGTGCCGCCGCTGAGCGGGGTCATGTCATAGGCCACGCCATCGATAACAACCCTCACATACTCCGGCATCTGACCGTTAGGCCCGTCGACGTCGGTGTATTTGACGCTGTAGGTGTACTGCGTGCCACGCGATCCTGTCAGTGGCGTAACCTGTCCCTCAGTGAGGGCAGGCAAGGAGTTCGGCAGCAGTTTCTTGGGCATTTTTGTGCCGAAGAAGTAGCTTACCTGTATCTTATCCAAAGCAGACACCGGGCTGGTTTCATTAAAGCGCAGAATGCGATTCCAGCGATCAATGAAGTAGTCTCCCTTCTGATATGCTCGTGCATACAGATAGCCTGTGCCTGACGGCAGCGCGGTAGACAACCGCAACTGTCGCGGATCATCGTCATACAGATTGACTCGACGCGGGTCGAAGTAGTTTTTACCGGATCGATCCGGCGTCGCCCATATCCCAACTACGCCTCCGTCGATGTCCCGAGGCAGTTCGGTGATCGGGTCGATCGTATTGCCGAGCATGTTGATATAATCCGTATATCGGCCATCGGATACGAAGAACCTGTCGCCGCCCGTCATCATGAGCGGGTTGATCGCTCCGGTATCCTCGTCATAGTCGGTCAACAACGGCTGCTGCGCAGTGCCGCGGAACACATGCGTATATCGCATATCGGAATATTTGATAGTGACGTTGCGTTCCTTTGGCTGATAAGCGATCGTAACCGGGCCGGTAATCGGCTGGGGCAGCTCGCTTCCGAGATAGATGCTGCTGTCACCCATTTTGAACGGGTTGTTTGTACCGAGATAATAGTTATCCGGATCCCCCTCGATGTAGACTCCTGTTACTTCGCCTATTTCATCGAGTTTGTCGGCAGCGGAAGGCTTGACCTGTCCGTTGCTGATAACCGTAGCTGCCGTATAGATCGCCGGCAGGTTAGTCGTCAGCTTGATATGTTTGTCACCGGGATTGAAGCCCTTTGCCCATATCTTAACGTAAAGCGTATTGATGCCTTCCGGCAGATCTCTGGTAAGGGTGATCTGCCCGTATTGGTTGGGCGTTCCCGGAGGATAATATGCGATATACAGCCTGCTTGGCTTCGGTTCATCCGGAAGCGGGTCGTCGAGCTTGACGACCTCTCCGTCAACTCCCGGCAGATCGAGCAGTTTGTAAGGCTGCGGCATGGCATCTGCGTCCGGCTCCAGCAAATTGCCGGAGGCAACAGCATTCATAGACCGGTAGACGCCCTTGATGGACACGATATCCATCGGGTTCACAGGCCAGATAAGATCATCGTCTATCACATAGGCCTGCTGCCAGAGATAGCTGTCTCGACTGGGAACTTCAGAGAATCCAGCGCCGGCAAAGTAGTTTACGCCCTCCAGCTCGGGGTTATCGTACACGCCCAGTACCGCGTAAACTTCCTCCGGGTCGGCCAATACTATTGTATTTGGCACAGAGGTCAGACCGGCCTCGCGCACCACTGGCGGATTCAACACTGAAGGATCAAAGTAGTTGTCATACTTATGATCCGGATCGGGATTATCCAGCCAGTAGACTCCCTCGACCGAAGCAATGTCATCGGGCTGTTCCGGGGTAACATAAAGCCCGGAGGGTCTGCCTTCGAACATCGCAACGCCGTCCATCAGCATAACGGCTTTATCGTAGTTGCCCTCGTCATCAGGCTCCGATACGTAGCCGTTTTTCTGGTCCGTAACCAGCAGCGGCACGCTGTTGGATGCATAGTTCTGATATACTTCCGGATCCGGTATTGTGCCTGCCGGAGCCGGATATTCGACCGGCAGCGGGCCAATCAGCGGAGTATCGGCCTCGCAGGTGATCCACACCTTGCCGGCTCGAACGCTGCCATTAAGACTGATGGCGTCCGATCGGCCTGCGTAGTCTATCGGAGAGTCGATATAGTTGTGTCCTGTCAGACTCTCGTTGATATACACACCCGTTATCTTAATAATGTCGCCAATCCTGTCCGGATCGGGATCAAGCGTAGTAGAAGCCACCGAGAGCGTCAACTGCTTTGCTATCTCCGGCATTATTATGTAATGGGTGTCGTCAACTCTTATGGCGTCCTGCAAAATGAAGCAGCCTGCCGCATTCGAACGCTTTTCGTCATTCGAAGAATTGGCATAAGTGGCGTATTGCACTCCATCGTATGCGGTGAACGCATAGTAGTATTGCAACGCCGAAGAAATCGGCAGGTAGGTTATATAGACCTGTCCTGTTGGCGGGTTGGGCAGGTTTCTGCCCAGTCGAATGGAAGCATCGCCGGTTGCAAACGGCTTTGTCGTGCCCGCATAGTAGTTGACATTGTCCGGGTCGCCTTCCATATAGACGCCCATAACGGCGGCTATATCTCTGGTCGGCACTCCAAGCGGAGTCACGTTCAGCGTATCGTTCATAGTCGCGTTGACTCGTTCGGTCACCGCGGCCTCAGGAGCGCCCAGACGTGTCTGATAATAGAACTCCGCTCCATCGCTGTAGATCGAATCGGACGGATCGGACGGGATCATGGTATGCCCGGCATCCCACACAACGGTCTTGACCTTGGAGGTATCATCTTCCACGGTCTTATCCCCTGCCTGCAGTCTGCCAATATAGAGCTTTATTGCAGTAGGCGCATCGTTGTCCTTATCGCGGTAGTTAACCTTGAACGTCCATAGCGTAGCCGCGTTTGCGGTTCCGTCAGCGGATATCACCGAGCCATTGCTAAGCGTAGGCGCAGTGTTGCCGGAAATAATCGGGCCCGACGCCCAACCGGGGGATCCGGTCGGATAGCGGGCTGTCTCGCCTTTTCTGCGATCGTTGACATCGTCAGAGCGGCCCCAATCGTCCGTGAACTCCACATAGTATCTTCTTACGCCGTGCTCCATTGCCAGATCCAGCAGGGTCGCGGTATCGAGCAGATAGTCTACTCCGCTCTTATAGAGTTCGGAATTGTCTGCCACCGGGTCAATTTTATGCTTTGGATCAACATACATGTCGAATGTGCGCTGATCGCCCGCCGCGTTCACCTCAATAGTGATCTTTGCGGAATAAACACGCTGTCCATCGGCGTCAGAGTAGGTGGCCCGGAAAACGAAGTTGGTGCCTTCCTTGCCTGTACTTGGCGTAACCGAAAGGTTGGTGACCTGCGGAGGGCTGTTGACATACGGCCCCGGAGCGAAGTCGTTGTCGTAGTAGTCTTCCGATGCGAAATCGGAAGCCAGGCTCTCATTCGGATGCCACCAGTCTGAAATCCCTCGATCATCGTAGTTATATTTGTCCGGTCTTACAGGCCAGCGAACTCTGTGCTCGCCATCATAAGCCGTGAAGTAGTAAGTATGCGGGCCGAGAGGCAGGTTAGTCGTGCCGCTCTGCAGAGTATATTCATACCAGACTCCTTTGCGGTAGTCTTTTACAGTCTGGCCGGGAGTCGGCTGCATGGTAAATGATTTGTAGACATGTTCGGGCGTGTTCCCGGACTTCTCCGACGCATTATTTACCCACAACTGGATCGAAATCGGAGGCTTGTTATCTATCTGCTTATACAGAATGCGGAATATGTTAGTATCCTTGCTGTATGAGCCGGATGTCTCCGCACGAAGCGCATTATTGCCATCGCCCCGTGACCCCGGCAGAAGCGGGTTTACGGCGAACCTGTAAGGAGAAATGGTGCCGAAGAACCGACCGAAGCCGTATATCTTGTCGTCATAGCGGATATCCATATCGTCTGTCGACGGCATCGAAAGCTCGCAGGACACGCGCGGATGCTCATCGCAGAGATATTCGTATGGATAGTCTCGTCCGCTCTCGAACATACCCGGCGCTCGCACAGGTCGGTCGACGTAGATAGTATAGTCATACGCAACAATCCCGTTTGAGCTATACGTGCGATATTTATCGCGGTCAATTGCCGGATAGTCCGTAACAACTCTCTGAGCAGACGGGTCCAGTCCGGTGCTGCTATAGAAGCCGCCGGTATGCCCCCATTCCTGAAGGCCGGTCTTGCTAAGCGGATTAGCCGGATCCATTCTCATAGGAGTTTGATACTCGAACGGGAATCTTCCGTTTTCAAACTTAAGAGAGTCATCCGAACAGGCGAAGAAGTAGTGATATACGCCACAGGCCAGCGACTGATACAGCTCGTTGTCGTCGTATGTGCCATCGGGTCGCATTGCTGTGCCCCAGTTGTACGGCCATTTGAGACCTGCTGACGATACTATAACGCCTATTTCGTTATGCGGCATTATTCTATATATATAGACGTCTCCACCAGTTGGTCCATCAATTGCCGCTGCCGAATCAGCCGTTGGATCTTCTCTCTGCATAAAGTGAGGACGATAGTCGCCGGTGCCATTTTTATCCAGATACAGCACAACGCCGGAGTTGCTGCCCGTTCCCCATCTGTTCCAATAGTCATGAGACTCATGCAGCCAGGGCAGCGGCTGCAAACCGTCGCGGTTGCGGTATTTAACTCTGAACACGAACTGACTCGAGCTTGACCCATCATCCGGGCGGCTGGAGTTGACCTCATCGTTTAGCG
>JAAYKE010000006.1 GCA_012522575.1 Armatimonadota bacterium
CGAAAGCTCGAAAGAAGCGAAACCCGGAAAAGAGAAGGGAAAAAGCAGATTCCTCGGCATTTGCCTCGGAATGACAATTTACTTGACGCATTCAAGTATAGCAGGTAGCTGGCATCTGTCCCAGCCACACAAGCTATGTCATTTCGAACGAAGTGAGAAATCTGCTTTTACGTAAATCGCGAAAGCTCGAAAGAAGCGAAACCCGGAAAAGAGAAGGGAAAAAGCAGATTCCTCGGCATTTGCCTCGGAATGACAATTTACTTGACGCATTCAAGTATAGCAGGTAGCTGGCATCTGTCCCAGTCTTGTCCGAGACAGAGATCGGACACTACGCGTAGGGATGCTCATCATTCGTGAGCTGTTACTGATTGTCGACTAACTTGACGGGCGGGCTTGGAGATAATAGTATTGTTTGCGTAACTCCGTCTGGAGGTGTATTGAGATGAATGTTTTGACAAATAGAAAAGGATTCTCGCTGGTCGAGCTTCTTACTGTAATCGCGATTATTGCGATTCTGGCCTCAATCATATTCCCCGTTATGAGTATGGTCGGCAACAAGGCGCGTATGAACAAGTGTATGACCCAACTGCACCAGATCGGCCTTGCCGTGCAGATATTCAAGCAGGATAACCGCAAGTATCCTGACATTCTGGGAATAGAGTTGGTCCTTGGAGGCGATGGCAACGTGGTGCCGATGGATCAGTCCGCGCCATCCCCAAATCAGCGAGCGGTGGGGTTGTTTCCGGAATACGTCAAATCTGCAAGGCTCTACCATTGCCCGAACTCCAAGCATATTGACCCTACGCAGATTGTGGCTGCCAGCCCTGTTTATGACCCTCTGAACGATGGGGTCGGTATCAACGCCTATGCGTACAACAGCTATGATTTTATGATTTATGGCACCGATATTGTTGTTCAGCATTATAAAAAGCGCTGGGCAGGCTCCCCTGACGATGTTAACAACGCGGCTCCCGGCGAGCAACCGGATGCTCAGAGGGATTACGAAAGACAACTCGTCTTTAAGACTCCTCCGGACAATACCGTGATCACGTGGTGCTCATGGCATGAGATTTATAGTCTTGAGTCCGGCAGCAACGTTGCCAATATTACTTTTAAGGGCAAAGCGCCTACGCTGTTTTTGGACGGGCATGTCGATGCGCTTGATGGCCATAGAGTGGAAACGCACAAGTGGCGAGTGCTGCCCAAGACTGAATAGTCGGCTGGTAAGTGGATGACTTGTTGTATTGGGGCAGATGTTTCTGCCCCAATACGTATTTATGGTAGAATTGTAGGGACGCTGTATAAGCGCGCTCTTTTGTCAGATGCGGAACATTCGCACGTTCTGAGTAGTCGTACCATCGAGAGTTTTCTTGTGCGGCTTTAGTAGTGTATGCCAGGCCGGCGCCGCTTTGTTTTCGCTGTATTAGGAAATATCCATGAATGGTCTTATTAACAACAGGAAAGGTACATCGCTGGTAGAAATCCTCGTGGTGATGCTGGTCCTGCTGGTCGGAATTATGACCATCATCCAGTTGTTCCCTACGGGGTTTCGCGTGGTGAGGGCTGCCGAGAGCCAGACTATCGCCTCTAAGCTCGCCCAGGCCGAAATTGAGCGATGGAAGAATATGCCGGGCAACCTGCCGGATGGCATTTTGCCTATTTATTCCGATGAGACGGTTATTAATGACCAGAACCCCGGCCCTCCGTTCGTTGGATTTGCGCAGGAAATGCTTGGCGGAATATATGAAGCCGGCAACGTGCTCAACTCCCGCTGGGTGCGCAACGAGACCACAACCATACCCATCGCCAGCAATATCACAAGCGCTGCAGGGGAAGAGTATGGTTCGAAATATACCCTTGCATTCAGCCCTATAGAGGTTAGCGTCGATCCTGACATTCCCGGTCTGTATCTTGGCCTGAAGGTCAAAAGCGGGGACCTGCAGCGACGTATCGGCAACTCCGATTCGCAGATATACCTGCGACAAGGGCAATATGGCGTTGACTATACGCTCAGCATAGTCGACGGCTCCCCCGCGTTCAAAGTGGCTCTTAGGGATAATATGGCGGGCGGCAGCGCCTATCATATCAGCTTCTCCTACTGGGTTACGAAGCAGGACGGGACGGCTGTGCTGCTCAGCGAAGTGGACAAATCCGTTTGGTCTGACGGCAACGGCGGATGGGTTCCTGTCAAGATTCAGCCTCCCGATGCGTTCGATTCTTCGGATTTCGAGGTATCGGAAGTTGAGGAAGGCAGCGATTCCTGCGCCAGAGCATTCGTGCCGAAGCTCCTCAGTGAAGCGTGGAATCCGAACGATCCGTATGAGTTCACGCTCGTTGACCCGATAATGGGAGTCATAGCCTTTAGCCCTTACGCTCGAAATGTGACCGAACAGACTGCGCGCGGCAAGAGAGCGATCACCGCGAGAGTCGATTATAAAATCTATGATCCGCGCATAATTCGTGAAGATATAATCGTGCCGAGGCTCAATGAAGACCCGGGGCAAGTTGGAGCTAATACGCATTCGGCTATTAAGCTCGCGCTGCGGTTTATATTAAATGCCGGAGACCCGACGAATATAAACGACGGAGATACGACAGACAACCCTGATGAGCCGACGTTTGAGGGGTTGGTGAAAAAACGCCTTGGCGCGCCTTTGACCAGCGCCGATGATCTTGTAGTGCCTGAATCGATATTCGTCATAGACCTGGCGACGGGTTTGAGAGCGATGATTCCGCCTAATGCCGCGCAACTGAGCGCCATAGACTATAAGGCCGGGATAGTGCATCTGCCGGAGATGGCGGATTTGATCGACTACGACGGTCGAGTCATAGAAAATGTCCGGCTTGCCGGACGTCACCTCAGATTCTTCTATCGAGCTGATGGGGACTGGTCGGTGCAGTGCCAGAAGGCATATTCGTATTACCTGCGCAAATGGGACACATCGCAGGTGGACTATTGTCACTTCAAGCTGCGCACTCCGCAGGACGGGCCATATCAACTGTTGTTTGCTCTGTGCGATTCCGGCAAGAATATTACGGCAAGCTACAGTTATTGGCTCGACGGGGCGCGGCACGAGGTGGCAGGCAAACTATACCGGCTGTCGGACGACTGGACATTTGATCCGGACGCTCCGGCTGCAAGATGTTCTTATGTAAATTTGGATATTCCGCAGGGAGCGACTATAGAGCCGGGATCGAGGATCGTAGTTGTGGGATCGTCATTCAGGGCCAGAGTGACCTGGCGCGATGGGCGATCGTGGCGGTTCGTGGATATTGATACGGATTTGACGAGGAATTCGTCGCAATGATGAAAACAAGAGTCAATATAATTTGCGCAGGCGGGACACATCGGGGCTTCACAATGATGGAGTTGCTGGTGGTTATGGCCGTTTCCGCCATCCTTATGACCCTTGTGCTGGGCCCGGTAGTGCAGACGTTCCAGCTTACAAGGCAGGCTCAAGCTATGGTGGATGCGCAGGATGCGGCGCGAATGGGACTGCTGTCGATAAGCAGAGAGCTTGGACAGGCGATGTCGGTTCAGGACAACACTCAGGTGAACATGGTCCCGGCGCAGGAAGGGCTGCCTGACGGAGTTTTAGCCAACAGAACCGAGACTCCGATTATGTTGCCGGTGAACCAGCCCGGATCCAATACGCCTCACTGGTTTGTGCTGCCCTACGCTCTGATTGACTTTGTATTGCCCAAAATCTATATGCACTGCAACAATTCGAGCCATCCAGGCGGACAGCCGCGGGACTTCCCAAGGGATATTAGAATCTCTGACGGCGGCGGTGAGCGAACTGAACTTAGGGGTTGGCCGGATTGCCCATACTGTCGGAATGCGGGAGAGAAAGCGGATATCGTGGAAGCCAGACCCAAGCTTCCCCTGGAACCGTCCACAACGCGGGTTCGTTATTTTTTGGCCCTGCGATTTAACCATCTTGGGGTTGCACTTGATGAAGAGGACCCGCCGAACCTCGGCTGGGTGTCCCCTCCCGGCAGAAAAACTCTGGCCGGGCCAGAAAACGGCGTGGTGCTCTATCGTGCGGAATACAGCCCGCATGATCCCAATCTGTTCCCTGATGGTATGTCCATTGAAGAACGCCTTGTTGATCCATACTTTTTCTACAGGACAGGCGCTGCGCCAAACGGCAAAGAGTATCACGAAAACTGGAAAAACCTTGCTCGCATTGTCGGCATTGGCAAGTATGAAGACCTGCTAACTGCTGAGTTAAGCCCGGACAATACCATACGTTCGGTTAGCCCAACAGTGAGCTTCCACACTTCATCGGTGGAAAATGACACGTTTAACCCGGCTTATTCGAGTGATGCGAAGCACGATTATCCCAATGCTCCGGCGACGGTTTTCACGAGCACACACGGCTATTGGACCCCCGATTACAGGGTCGACGTTATGCGGATGGGACAGCCCGTCAAGGTCGATTTCTATACGGTGCTGGACGGCAATACCGAACTGATAGTAAGACGTGTTCAGGAACACAATGACTTTGTTGAGACTGATGAATTCGCCATAAGCGAGTATCATAGAATTGGATATGTGCTGCCGGACAGCTCACGGAGAAATCCTCTGGAGATGGCCTTCACCATCAATGCCGACAAAGGCTCAGTCAATTTCACGCTTCAGCCTCCGAGGATCGGACAGGCTCCATCAGGGCCGGTGGGCATAGACGATGCCAAAGAGATCAACGACGATTTTCGCACACAGTATGCATCGGATCGTGGCGGAGCGATAAGATGGTCGCTGCTTCCTACGTTTAATCCCAATATTGCCGATCAGTATTTGCGCAACGCCCGAATTGTGCCGGGCAGCGAAAGCATAGTGGGGCCGGATATGACTCTGGGTGAGAATTACGCCCGCCCAACTCGTTATGAACGCGTTCCTCTGTCGCTGGGTAACCCCGGCCTGAACCAGTATATGATAGACTACGACACCGGCAGACTGTTTTTCAGCCGCGATCCCAGCTTCGACATTCCGGAGGCGGACTCCGGAGGCAATAGATGCAAGATTCAGGCTAATTACCTTATCTACTTTAACCGTCAAGATGACGTGGTGCGAGGCGATTATCTGACCAAGTCCCTCATCACCGTTAAAATTGGGATGAGAATGCTCGAACCGGAGACGGGCAAGCCCTTCCCGGTAGATTTAACTGACAAGGTAAAGGTCAGAAACGCGCTTAGGTGACCTTGAATGCGAGATATGAAGCAGTTGCGTAAAACTATATCGATGGGCAGGCGTGGACAGACACTGATAATTGCTATTATGGTGATGTTCATTCTTGCCGTGCTCGCGACCGTGTTTATTGCGTTGGTCGCCCGCAACCTGAGCAGGTCATCTCGTATGTCCAGCACGGATGCAGTGGCCGCGATTGCGGAGGCAGGGATTCGGTATGCTGATGAAATGCTGACCACTTCGGAAGAAGGCGCCGACTGGCGTCCTGAGCCGAACAATTTGCCGCCCGTGCTCAGAGAAGATGATCCCGACTTTGAATGGCTCAGGCCATACAGTCTGAACGAAACAGGGGATACCGGCCCAAGCGGAGGATACACGCGGTTCAACTCCGGGCAGGGCAGATTTCTGCTGCGCGTTTCTTATGAACCATTTCGCAACCGACCATTGTCCAAGCATATTAAGATCGAATCAGTCGGCAGATGGGGAACCGTGGATCCTGATGACCCGACGACCCTGCACGACCTCAGCAACAGACGGCTTCGCCGGGAGATTACCGCCTTTAAGCCAATCGGCCTCACCGACAGCCTGCGTTTTATTACAAACAAAGATAATCGGAATATCGACGTGGCTCTGGGAGTGCCAGGTTATAAGACGGAGTTTGGCCGCTCTCAATCCAGCAAATATGGCCTGCGAGGCGGGCCGATACGGGTCAATGCAAACCTGTTGTGGCATGGGCTGTATGGGGGTGATCCGAGCGTGGATATACATTTGCGCGGGATACCGGCCAACGACATAGCCGACCCGGAAACCGGCGCGCCTACGGACAAGATTCCAATTGACGATGTATTGGTTTCCGGGAAAATCAAGGCTGACTCCGACCCGGTCAACTCCTCCAGCAGAGTTGGCGTTCGGCTGCATAAATATCTCGGCATCCCCGGATCTTATACGGTCGATACCCAGGTCGTAACGGAAAGCGATAATGATGACTTCGATACGGCAGACGGGTTTTATAGAGATGGCAGCAATTATCCGGACGTTCGCGATCGAGCCAGGCATGCAAAGCGCATAGAGCCTCCTCTGGTCGATCAGCCCGATTCCACCAATACCACGACGCGGTATCGTGTTTTGACTCGAAACTCAGGGCAGCGCGTGCGGAACAGTAACGGCAGGTGGGTCAATCGCGGACAGTTGGGCTGGGGTTCGGGCGTTTATATCGACAATCGAGCTGACAAGCAGGACGAAAGTGAATCCCTGTTTGGCGGCGTGACGGTCCGTGCGGATATTATGCAGCCCGGCAACCAGATGACTTCAAACTGGAAGGGGCCATACTATATTCCTCCGGCTGCGGTCATTAACCTGCAGCCCGACGACAGAGAAACTATCAATGGACAGGACCAGTTCTATTTTACCATCACCAGAGGCGACATATCGGCATCCGGGCAGAAGGCGGTCTGGGCTGACTGGGACGGCGTGCCCAGACCTGACTGGGGTTCTACGGTGCGTATGCCCTACCCTGATTCTGTAAACGGCAGGTGGCTTACTCCGGATTTGAAAGTCGAAGGCAACGGTGTCATCTATGCCGAGGGCAACATCCGCAATCGAGGAATGCTGCCCAAGGGTATGCAACTGACAATTGTTTCAAACCAGAACATATATATCGATGGCAGCGTGCTTAAAAATCGTGAGCATGGATGGAAGGATACGGATAACGACCAATATCGAGGGGCGGACCCGCTCGGCGGACTTGCGCTGCTGGCTCGCCAGAACATCATTATAAATACCACGCAGTTCTTTATGCCGCTTAATGATCTTGCGGCTGACGACTACGGCCCGGACTCCATAATCGGCCAGGGCTCGACTCACGTGGTGGTCAGAGGCAACCCGCCCGGTGCGTTCAGAAGCGGCTTCGAGTTTGGCCCTTATGAATCGGAGATGGGCGTTGCGCCATCGGATCGGATGCTTTTTTTGCGTCAATCCGGTGAGTTTGGACCCGCATATATCAATGCTTGGATAAATCCCTCCGATTCCGCCGCAAACTGGGGACTGCTTGGGTTGAATATGGTTTTCCCGGACTTGCCGCCTTATATATGGGGCGTAGGGGATCCTCGATACGGATTTGGGTCCGCTCCGCCCGGAGCCGGAGTGGGAAGCTCCTTTGCTTTCAATGTATTCGATCTGGCGGATGTGGGTGCGACTCTGAATACTGCGGTTGGCATACCTAATATCCTGCAGATTGCTGTTGATTCTAATGTTTACACCAGAAGTAACTATTGGATGGGCGGAGCGGCGGTTATGCCGATGGATGTGCGCATTGAGGCGATACTTTATGCGCAGGAGGGTTCTTTGTATGTGATCCCGGGCTATTGGCTGAACCCTAACCCTGCCGATACGGATCCTACGAATCGCCCGCCCGGCGTTGATCCGAGATTCCCATTATATGGCCAGGCTCCGGATATTCACATAACGATTGACGGCGCGGTAAGCGAAAATCTGCCCGCTTCAGTCAGCGATGTAGGGGCGTGGATGGCCAAATGGGGACGAATTCCGGAATACTATGGGTCGAGCAATATCCGCACCGCGCATCCCAACGAGGGGATTACTTTTCTTTATGACGATCACGCAGGCTGGCCGATCGATGACCACGACTATCCTATCAGATTTGACAAGCATAATCGGCCGCTGCCACTCACTCCACGGCTGCCGGTTAGCGGAAGCCTGATCTACTTTGGCGACGTAATGTAGCTTCGTTAATTATGAGGAGCAGTGTATGAAGCTCATCCGGTATATATTCTCATTAGCTATTATATTAGGCACGCTGGTTGCCATTTGTATGCCTGCGGATGCTGGAGCATATCATTATGCGGGCAAGCGCAAGAAGATTTATTGCGGGATTGTTGAGATTATCGATCCGCAAACAGGCATCGTGCGCAATAAAACAGCAATCGAACAAGCCGATAATCTATTTGCCCTCCTGGACGCTCTCAATGACATGAAGCCAGCCGGATGGACGCTGGAAAACCCGCTTGCGCTGTCGCAAAACAAGGCAGACCCGTATTATTGGCGTATTCCCATCGCTTCATCGCGCAACCTGACTCGCGTCAATGTGCTGTATTTTCCCGGCTCCGGCACAATTAAACTGACGGCTGATGAGCGGGAGAATCTGCGGCGATTTGTTGATGGCGGAGGCGTGCTCTGGGTGGATAATGCAAACCCAAGCTCTCCGATGCATTTTGACTCAGCGGGTTTGTTTTTCATCAGCAAGTTGGACTTTAAGGCCGGGGCCGTGGGCTTTGACGGCCCGGTATCTCGTCATCATCCCCTGCTTACCACTCCTTATTGGCTGACGGACGTGGATATTATGAGCCTGGGACTTGGCACAGGCGGTAGTCTAAGCCGCAGTTACTGCGATATGGGAACGACCGCGCTCAACCAGGAGCCAACATCGTTTGATATTTTGTTTCCAATAGTTGATTTATCTGATCAGACAGGAGCGCTAGCGGGCAAGCCGTCGGTGGTGGCCAATGCTTATGGCAGCGGCCGCGTGGTAGCTACAGCGAATGCGGTGGGCAGAGGTTGCCTGCAGCCGATGCCTTATAACCTGCCGAGCCTGAAGTTCGCCTTTAACATAATGGCTTACGGGTCGACGTGGACTGATCTTAGAAAGGATCCGAGGCATTCGGGTTCTTCGATAGATACAATTGGCTCAAATCCGCCGGTGCAGAAGTGGTGGCTGCCGATTGCCGAAACCGGAATAAGGCGCGAGGCATCTCCTCTGCTGTATAAAAACACTGTCTTCTATACGTCGGGTGACATGCTTTTAGCGCTGGAACAAAACGCGGATACCAAAGGCGGTATGTGGCCGGCGGAACCTACCGGAGCTGTGATTGTCTGGGATTGGAAGTGTGAGGATGGCGGCGTATTGAGTTCCCCGACTATCGCCACAGTTCAGCATCCGGATAATAATTGTCAGCCAATCGAAGCTGTAATGGTGCAGAGCAGCACGGGAATGGTATATGTTCTCAATGCTTTTCCTATCGACGCAAACAACGTTGTGATGCCGGGTAACGTGCCTTTTTATCAGATGGAGACCTCCTCGATCGGCTCCGCCAACAGCTCAGGCAAAGGCAGATGGCCGTCTCCGCCGATTTATGTCAACGGATGGATATATGCTTTGGGCGGCAACGGGCGGCTGTATGCAGAAAATCCATGTCTTAATGCGTGGGCTGCAGGACACGGCGGAGCAACGATTCAAAGCGGGCAATGGTCATGTCCTGATGTCAACGCTAATCCGGGATGGCAGACTTCGCCGCGGTGCGGGCCGAGTTATGGCAGTATGCGAAACGCGAACAGCGGCACTGTGGTGGGTATGGTCTACTGGTTCACTTCTCCACTGAAAAAGGAAAATATCGAACTTGATGAGACTAACGACCTTGTCTGCAGCGTTCCCGTTTCAGTCAGCGGAGAGCGAATCAGATCATTGCGCTTCTTCGACCAGACAAGAACCACTGCGCGGATAGATGTGACCTACAAAGGTCTGCTGAGCGATGTCACGGTAAATATTTATCAAAGCGATGGCGTTACGCCCGTTCCGTTAGCCAGGGATCCCGCGCTAAACATAAATGAAAACAGTGTCGACACTCCCGGCAGCATCATAGTGAACACTCAGGTCCAAATCCCCAGGCAATATGTTGCGTATGTCAGCTACTCCCTGTCTTACGGCAGCATTGGTCGCAAACCAACTCCGGGCGGAGGGGAAATAGAACCAAAAAGCCCTAAGGGCACTTCCTCGCTTGTCTTCCCTGAGACCATCATTGAGGGGACGCCTGTTATGGGCGCGGATAACTATTTGTTCCTGAATGGCACGAGGAGCATGACTCCATTATCCGGCGGCTCGATTCTCGCTTATGCAAATGACGGCGGAGTAGGAAACGTCGGGATGCCGACTTTGGGGAAGCTGAAATGGCACTATTACCTGCATTCCGGGGTGGACAATCCTAATAATACAAACGTTTCGATCCCCGGCGTCATTCACACTGAGCGCGGGCCGATGATAAACCCGCAGCCGACCTCCTCTCCTGCCGTGGCTAATGGCAAGGTATTTGTGACCGTGTCCAGCAACAATGCGCCAGGGGATTATAGCGGACCAAAGTCTGCGCTGCTTTGCCTCAAATCATCGGCGGATTGTGTGATCAGGATAACGGAAAGCGGCGGGTATGATTCCAATGGCCGGCCAATAAAGCGACCCAAGAGCCTCTGGAGGCCGAATGGCGCGGGGAATTATAACGTGCGGATATGGCAGCCGAACTTGATCAGCGAGAGCACTTACGGCATTCCAGCAGTTGATGCG
>JAAYKE010000050.1 GCA_012522575.1 Armatimonadota bacterium
CCTCTAACTTCTAACCTCTAAACGGTCTAGTCCGAGACGGAGATCGGACACTACGGGCAAGGGCGCTCATTTCTGAGCCATTACTCGCAATTCCTTTAGTTGCTAACCTCTGCTATACTATTCGATGTAGAAAACTGACTGTAAGCCCGTTTGATATACGGAGGAAAACATGGCAATCAAGACAATCGACGAACTCGAAGATATCCTTAGCGAACCGACTCCCGAGCTGATTGAAGCTTTTAGTCGACTCGATGGAGATATTATGGTGCTTGGCGCGGGAGGCAAGATGGGGCCTACGCTGACGAGAATGGCCAAGCGCGCATCTGAGGCGGCAGGGATCGAGCGTCGCGTAATGGCGGCCTCGATATATCCTTCGGCCACGGACAAGCAGCGCCTGCAGGACGCGGGTATCGAGACCATCGAGTGCGATTTTCTGCGCCCCGGACAACTTCATGCCCTGCCGAATGCAAAAAACGTGATGTTCATGGTGGGCATGAAGTTCGGCTCTTCTGGTGCGGAGGGGATGACCTGGGCGATCAATACTTTTTTGCCGGGAGCGGTCGCAAACAAGTATTCCAGCAGCAGAATCGTGGCGTTTTCAAGCGGAAACATATATAAATTTGTGCCTGCGGACTCCGGCGGGTCTACCGAAACAAGCGAGCTTTCACCGGTCGGCGAATATGCAATGAGCGTGCTGGGACGGGAGCGCGTGCTGCAGCATTTCTCGGCGCAGCGCAACATCCCCGTCTCCCTTATTCGACTCAACTATGCGGTAGAACTGCGATATGGCGTGCTTGTGGACATCGCCCAGAAAGTGTGGGCCGGGGAGGCTATCGATGTCACCAATGGATTTGTGAACGTCATCTGGCAGGGCGATGCGAACGTGATGGCGCTGAGGGCGTTTGAAAAAACCTCAGTTCCTCCGTTCGCTCTCAACGTGGCCGGGCCGGAGATACTCAAGGTGCGCGAGGTAGCCGAGAATTACGGTCGGCTTATGGGCAAAGAGGTCACCATTGTCGGAGAGGAATCCCCCGATGCGCTGCTCTCTAACGGAAGCCTGGGCTATGAACTGTATGGCAAACCGAAGGTAACTGCCGACCAAATGATGGAATGGATCGCGGAGTGGATTATGGCAGGCGGTGAAAGCATCGGCAAACCAACCCATTTCGAGACTCGCGACGGCAAATTCTAGGAGCTTGAAGCGTCAATGGACATATCCCGTTTAAGAGATCAACTAGCCAGAGGTTGGGTGATTCCGGCAAGCCCGCTTGCGCTGGATGCAAACCGAATGCTCGACGAGCGCAGGCAGCGGGCGATATGGCGTTATTATATCGCCGCCGGCTCCGGTGGAATCGCGATTGGCGTGCATACGACCCAGTTTGCCATTCGCGATCCCAAAATCGGCCTTTTTGAACCTCTCCTTGAGCTTGGCAGCCAGGAAATGGATCGCGCCGATACTGCCGCGCCACTTATTCGCATAGGCGGATGCTGCGGGGAAACAAAGCAGGCCGTATCAGAGGCGGAGACCCTTCGCAAACATGGCTACGATGCCGCCTTGCTTAGCCTGACCGCGCTGAAAGATGCGGATATCGATCAACTGATAACCCACTGCAGGGCCGTGGCGGACGTGATCCCGGTCATCGGGTTCTATCTGCAACCGGCAGTCGGAGGACGTGTGCTGCCATATCAGTTTTGGCGTCGGTTTGCTGAGATCGAAAATGTAGTCGCTATCAAGATGGCTCCATTTAATCGCTACTATACCCTCGACGTGGTGCGGGCGGTTGTGGAGGCAGGACGGGATGATATCGCGCTTTATACCGGCAACGACGATAACATTGTTATGGACCTTCTGACTCCATATCGACTGACGGCAGATGGAAAGACGTTCGAGCGCAGAATAGTCGGCGGGTTGCTGGGACACTGGTCGGTGTGGGTGAAAAATGCTGTGGAACTGCTCGACGAATGCCATGCGATTGTAGCCAAAGGGGAGGCAGTCCCCGAAGAGATGCTGCGCAGGTCAATTGAGGTCACAGACTGTAACGCGGCTTTCTTTGATGCGTCCAATTCTTTTGCAGGATGTATTGCCGGGCTTCATGAAGTTCTGAGGCGGCAGGGGCTTTTCGAGGGTCTCTGGTGTTTGGACCCGAAGGAAGGCCTCAGCAAGGGCCAAATGGAAGAAATTAACCGCGTCTACGCTGCGTATCCGCATCTCAACGACGATGAGTTTGTAGCGGCGCACCGTGAGGAGTGGTTGGATGTTGTGTGAGCCGTGGAGGATCGGTGGTCATTGAAGGTCATTGTGCTGGTGATCGCCCTGGCCTTTGTGGCGATGGGTGCAGCGGTGATTCCTGACAGGTTTCATCCGCCGGTTGCAGACGACATCTGGGTCCGGCCGTCTGCGAAATCCCCCGCGGAACCGACCATCGGATTTAAAGATGGCATACGCATAGGACTCTGGCCGGCTCCAAAC
>JAAYKE010000051.1 GCA_012522575.1 Armatimonadota bacterium
AGGCTTCGCCAACCGCAAAACCACTGGTGAACTCCTTATACGCGCCGCCTGTCCAGCCGCCGTCCTTGACCCTCAAGCACTTGCCGCTTGTGCCGCCTGAAATTGTGGCAAATTCCGCCCAGGAGTTGGGCATCCCTGTCCAGCCCTCGGTTCCCCGCTCAAACTGGCCTATATATCCAAGACCGGAGCCATCGAAGAACCAGCTTTCGAACTTCGCTGTGCCGAAGGGTATATCGAACGTGTGGCCGCTGAGACAACCCTGCATGCCATTACTCGAGTCAACCGTCTTAATCGAGTTCACGCCGGCAAATTGAGCATGGTCATGGTTTGTCCCGTCATTGGCAAGCACAGCCGGGTTAGCGCTGGGCATAGAGCCTTCAACAAGCCCCTGCCAGTAGTTGAGGTTTTCAAACCCGTCCTGGAAGATAGGGACAGCGGCGATGTGTGTCGTAGCAGAAGCCGTATTGGACGCGCCGGATATGTTTCCAGCGTTGTCATAAGCCTTCACAGTGTAGCTGTAGGCTGTATTCGCATTCAGACCGTTATCGCTATAGGATGTGGTCGTTACTCGCCCAATCTCAGAGCCGCCGCGATAGACTATGTAACCCGCCAATCCTGCGCCGCCGGAGTCCGTCGATGCAGACCAGGCCAAGTTAATCTGGCTCGGCGATATCGCATTGGCGGTCAGATTTGTCGGAACAGTTGGTGCGGTCTTATCGGTAGAGACTAGAGAGAAATTCTTCGTCGCAGTCGCTCCAGCCGTTACTGTCACACTTGCAGTCTGATCTGCAAATCCGGCACGTGATACGGTCAAGGTCTTGGCTCCGGGAGCAAGTCCTGAAATCGTATATACGCCGGAAGCGTTGGTCGTGGCGGTCGGGCCGCCGGTGACCACTACGGATGCGCCCGAAATGGGTTGATTGTTGTAAGAGTTGCTGACAGTTCCGGTGATATTTCCGGTGGCCGCCTTGACTGTAATTGTCCAAGTGATTTCAGGCCCGAACCAGGTCGAGTTGCTCTGCACCAGTTTATACTTTTCTGTATATGTGCCCGGTGTAGATGGAGCCTTTATGATAAATGAAAATCGTCCAACCTGATTTGTAGTAACTTGCCATTGATCGACATCAGAAGGTCTGGTGTTGTTTACCCAGTTTGTAGACAGGTAGAAGGGGCTGACGCGGTTGGCCGGGCTGGAAGTGCCTATGCAGGTATCGCTGTGGGTCCAGCTCCCGGTGCCTGTGTTCGTAAACTCAGCCCATACGATGGCTGTTTCTCCAGCGGTCATAGTAGACGGGTATGATTGATTGACATAGGTCGCGTTCCAGGTCGGAGCAGGCGGGGCAGTTTTGTCATAAATGCGAATGCCGTAACAGGCAGCCGCCGGCGATCCATACCGCGCATTGAGAGTAGTTTTATCCCCATAGCCGGGGTCGTTGATATAATAAGTCGATCCGCTGCGGCCGGTAATGGTGACAAAGTGCATTCCTCCGCGGCTGTTGCGAACCTCGCAGACTAGTGGCCTGCCCGCATCCAGATGCTGATTAACAATGGTCAGATTTGCGGCCACTGTGTTCCAGTTATAGCTAGCCACAAACTTGACTTTGCTGGAGTAATTGGCAGCTACGCTCCAGATAAGGTTGCAGCCGCCGGAGTATCCGCCGTTGTTTCTTAACCAGGTGTTGAGGGTGCCTGGGTCGCAACTGACGCCATGATACGAAAAGACCATTGCGGTGCTGCACATCGCGCAGCCTGCATCACATATAGTGAGATTGCAGGTGCCGAGTTGATAGTAACGCCACGGGCTCCAGCATTGCCCGTACAGCGGGACCGCATAATTGTAGGCTTCCGTAATTTCTGAGGCCGCCAAAGCCTCTGCCTCGGCATTTGCGATCTCCTGAGGCGTGAGCTTTTTCTCCGGTAACGGAGTTCCCCCCACTTGCGGAAGATCATCTTCTCCGATAACAAGTCCGTCTTCGGCTACGAATGCATAGATCGGCGCTGCACACGTAAGCAGAAGAGCGCCGCTCAGCAAAGCGACGACAAACAACATGACAACGCGCATCAGCGTTGTTAAGTTACTGACCTGACGCATAATTTCCCCCCCGGTAAGTTTGCTTGCAGCCGCAATACTCCGCGAACTTGCATCACGGCATTCTTCAGTATATGTTCAGGTTTCCGCAAAAGTCAATGGCTGAAAAGCAGAACATGGCGTCATTTTGATCGTTTATTGATAAGCACATAAATAAACAACCCGGATCAAGCGCCACCGGCTCGATCCGGGTCTAAATAAGCATTAGCCTATGTTTTTGCGGATAATGCTATAGCGGCATCAGATCATCCGCGCCTCGAATGACCAGCACAGGCGCGTAATGCTTGCCGACTGCCTCAAGTGTGATAATGCCGGTGACAGCTACCATTCCGTTCGCCGGAGGCGTAACGCTGCCGCAGCGCACCAGAATGCCGACGTTTCCATTGCCGTCGCCGACATTGCAGCCATCATTGAGATAGAAATACTTGTCTAGCTCGTCGCTGATATCGCGGGAAACAACCTGCCCGGATATTCGAGCGAGCAGACCGGCATTATACAGTCCGAAGGTAAGGGTCGATCCCGGCGTAAACTCATACGGCGAGTTCCCGCCAAGGGACTTGGTGATCATAAACAGAGGATTGAGCGTCGCCGTGCTGCCCGTTCTCTCTACATAGGAAGCAATCAGAAGTCTCTGAGACCCGGACTCGGTCAATCCGAGCGCGCCTTCGACGTTCACCACATCGCCGGGTATGACGCTGGCATTGGAGATCACCAGCACGGCGGCGGTGCGGTCCGCTTCCTCAATATAGAATCCGCCCGCAAGCTTGGCGGTGACGACCTTGTTGTGCAGCCAGCGCACTTCCCCGTCCTCAAGAGGCCACAGATCGCTAATCTTATAGGCTTCAGGAGTCGCCTGATATCCGTAAGGCCCAAGGTTAAGCGTGCCGTTCTCGACGTTTTCTCCATTGTAGCCTTTAACGTGCAGGTAATATTGACCTGTCGCAGGAGCTTCGAGAATCAAATCGCCAGAGTCCCAAACCTCTTCAGAACCAGTCCAGGTATGAGTCGGGCTGGTGTCCCAGGCGTAGAGATATTTCTCCAGCGTTCCGCTCGTAAATCCGCCAACCGCAGTAAACGTGATATCCGGCGACGCCGAAGAAGAACCCTCCGCGCGGTTGCTGGTCACGTTAGACTTGCTCGGCGGTACAGACAGGGTCCATTTGGTCGCTGCCGCAGTCGGTGAACTGTCGAGTGAGCCGTTAAACGCCTTGACAGTTCGAGTATAAGCAGTGTTCGCCACAAGGCCAGTCTCGTCCATAGAAACCGCGCTGCCTGTTCCATTCGCAACAGGAGCAGAGGCGACTATCTTCTGTGCGGCATCCACAACCTTAAATCCAACCTCGTTGTTAGACTTGTCAGTGACTTTCCAGCGAATGGAGGTAGTCGAAAGAGTCTGCGCCGCGCCCATAGTCGGTGCGACCGGAGGAGCGGCATACATCGCGCAGTCGTCGAACCAGCCTACGCTGTTGACCCTGTAATGGAAGCCATAAGCGACCATATTCAAGCCGATGTTCTGCGTATCCTCGGTTCTCTCGACAGAGCCGACCAAAGTACCATCAATGTAGTACTTAACCTCGTTGCCAGCGCCCGTATAAGGCGTGAAGTCGATGGTGAACTTATGCCAGCCAGCAGTTCGCTCCTTGCAGTTGGCAAGCGTCCAATACCAGCCGGTGCAGCCAGCGCCGCAGACTTTATAGTAGCCGCCGCTGTATGATCCCAGAGAACCAGGGGAGGCGTTATAAGTTCCAAGGTAATAAATAGCCTTGGGGGTACCGGTGTTATCCAGGCATCGCACCTGCAAGCCCTGCCTGCTGCTGCGCACCTTGACGTCGGTGGAACTGGTAAACGATGATGTATCCACGTAGTAACTATATGTCTTGGTGGCGTTAAGATACATGTTCTGGCCGACCCTGATCTTCGCAGTGCCGGATGGAATCGTGCCGGTCAGGGTATAGCCGTGCCAGGCGTTGTCTACCGTGATCGCCTTGGTATTATCGGTACCGATAGTGCCACCAGAGCTGTTCAAAAAGCTCACGAACACATACGGAGCAGTCCCCCATGTGCCTTCGTTGGTGATTTTCACGTAGCACTTAAACGTATAAGCCTCGCCAGCAGCAAAGCCGCTGGTGAACTCCTTGCATGCGCCGCCTTGCCAGCCGCCGTCGGTGACTTTCAGACATTTGCCGCTCTGGCCGCCGGTTGTGGTCTCGAAAGTAGCATACGCAAGGGGCATGCCTGTCCAGCCCTCGATATTGCTCTCGAAGTTGCCGACATATCCAAGTCCGGAGCCGTCGAAGAACCAGCTTTCGAACTTCGCCGTGCCAAACGGAATGTCAAACGTATGGCCGCTCAGACAACCCTGCAGGCCGTTTGACGAGTCAACCGTCTTAATCGAGTTCACGCCCGCAAACTGAGCGTGGTCGTGGTTGGTCCCGTCATTAGCCAGCGTTGCCGGGTTAGGACCGGGCATAGAGCCTTCAACGAGAGCCTGCCAGTAGTTGAGGTTCGCGAATCCATCCTGGAAAATAGGAACAGCGGCGATCTGAGTTGTTGCGCTGGCCGTATTGGATGCGCCGGATATATTGCCGGCTTTGTCATATGCCTTCACGGTGTAGCTATAGGCCGTGTTTTGCGAAAGTCCATTGTCGGAATAAGTCGTCGTGGTGACTCGTCCTATCTCAGATCCGCCGCGATAGACAATATATCCCGCCAAGCCTGCTCCGCCGGAGTCGGTCGATGCAGACCAGGTCAAATCGATCTGACTCGGTGATTTCGCGGTCGCAGCCAGGTTGGCCGGGACAGTGGGTGCGGTCTTGTCGGTTGAGACGAGTGAGAAGTTCTTAGTGGCGGTTTGACCTGCCGTCACCGTTACGCTTGCGGTCTGCGTGGCAAACGCGGTCTTTGAGACAGTCAATGTCTTGGCCCCCGGCGCAAGCTCGGTTATGGTATAAACACCGGAAGCGTTTGTAGTCGCCGTTGGCCCGCCTGTAACTGCAACCGTCGCACCCGACACTGGATCGTTGTTATATGAATTGCGAACTGTGCCGGTTATGTTGCCTGTGGCAGGTTTTACAGCTATCCACCACGTCACCTCTGGCCCAAACCACGAGGAGTCGTTCTGAACCAGCTTGAATTTTTCCACATAGGTCCCCGGCGTAGTGGGAGCCTTCAGTACAAACGAATATCGCCCTGTCTGCCCCGTTGCAACAGAGACCTGGTCAACCTCTGTTGGCCTGGAACTGCTTAGCCAGTTAGCGGAATTATAGAACGGGCTGGCCCTGTTGTACGGGCTGGAGGTTCCGAGGCGAGTGCCTGCATGTGTCCAGGTGGTGGTGCCTGTGTTCTTAAAATCAAAATACACAACAACCGTAGACCCTGCCATAATCTCATTTGGGCAGGAATATCCGACATAACTGGCATCCAAAGCCGGGACAGCAGGAGCCGTCGGCTGATAGAGGCGGATACCATAAATCGCTGCCGCCGGTGATCCGTAGCGCGCGTTTATAGTAGTTTTGTCCCCAAATCCAGGGTCGTTAATATAATAGGTCGAGCCATCGCGACCGGTAAGAACGACAAAGTGCATTCCACCGTAATAGCGCACCTCGCAAACCAGCGGATAACCAGCGTCGAGGTACTGATTTACAATGGAAAGATTAGCAGCGACATAGGTCCAGTCATAGCTGGCGACCCACTTCACCGCGCCGCCGCTCATTCCGGCCACCGGGCCCCAATACAGATTGCAGCCGGAGTAATAGCCGCCATTTGCTTTCAGATATTCATTCAGATTGGCAGGGTTTGCGTTGATGCCATAATATGCCAAAACCATAGCCGAGCTGCACATCGCGCAGCCCGCGTCACAGATACTGACCCCGGGACACCAACCCAACTGGTAGTATGCCCACGGACTCCAGCATTGACCGTATAGCGGAACGTTCCAAACGTATTTTGTCGACACATCAGCGGCAGACAAAGCCTCGGCCTCGGCGATCTGCTTAGCAGTGAGCTTCTTTTCCGGTATCGGCGTCCCGCCCTTTTGATCGAATTCATAGTAATCCCCGGTAACCAGCCCATCTGCTGCCACAGAAGCTGCTGCCGGCAATGTAAATGCGAAGAGCGCAATACCGCTCAACAACACGATAACGCACAACGCGGCAACGCTCGACCGCGCTGTTAAGGTGATGATCTTTGACATATTCCCCCCCTGAATTGGCAGTATACCACTGTATTTATGGCGCACAACTACCGAGTATACCATCTCAGTATATGTTCAGATTTTTGTGAAAGTCAATAGCAGCTTTCTATTTTATCATCATAACCTTTTCGTCAATTTGACCAACAAAGGCGTGACGCTTAGCTATCTTGACTGAGGCGTTTTACGGTGCTACAATTTCACCGCCTGGTCGAAAACGAGGCGTAGTGCAAAAGCGGACTCGTATCTGCTCTGCATTTATGTGTCGCCGGAGGATCACAGATGACTCTCATAGCACAAAAAACGTGAGCGCTGCTCATAGCGCACGTGTTGCGCTGTGAACAACGCACAATACTGTATCTGCCGGAGCACATCCGCTGTCAAACGCCTTGCGGCCTCCTGTCTCGATAAGCCCTTTGCATTGAACCGCACTCGTGATCCGGCAAGAAAGGATCCCGAATGTCGTTTATAAAATGCACTCTTACCTCAAAGTACGGCCCGATCATCACCGGGATATTTGTGGGCATACTCAGCTCGATTCTAGTCTATCTCGGCAATCCGGGCAACATGGGTATATGCGTTGCATGTTTCACGCGCGATATAGCAGGAGCGCTTGGACTGCATCGCGCCGGCGTGGTTCAATACATTCGACCGGAGATTATCGGCTTTGTGCTTGGCGCTCTGGTGGCGGCGCTGGCTTTCAGGGAGTTCAGGCCACGCTGCGGCTCATCACCCATTGTCCGCTTCTTTTTGGGTGCGTTTGCTCTGGTAGGAGCTTTGGTTTTCCTTGGATGTCCCTGGAGGGCTTTTCTCAGGCTTGCCGGAGGTGACTGGAATGCCATTCCTGGCATAGCAGGGCTGGTCGTGGGCGTACTGATCGGCATCGGCTTTCTGAAGACGGGTTTCAGTCTTGGCAGAAACAAATCTGCCGCGTGGCCAATTGGCTGGATAATGCCGACTTTCAGCGTTGTTCTATTATTTTTGCTACTGCTGGCCCCGCTGACAGGCCGCGATCCCGACGGCAATGCTATAGGGCCTGTTTTCTTTTCTACCGAAGGGCCGGCCAGCATGAGCGCGCCCGTTTTAATGGCTCTTGGAGTTGGACTTTTCATAGGATTTCTTGCGCAGCGATCTCGATTCTGCACCGTCGGAGCGATTCGCGACTTCGCCCTTATGCGCGATGGCCATCTCCTTTACGGGGTAATTGCTTTGATCGCAGCCGCATTCGTCACCAACCTCGCGCTCGGACAGTTCAAGGCCGGTTTTGCTAATCAGCCGGTTGCGCACACCCACGGGTGGATGAATTTTGCCGGTATGCTGCTTGCCGGGCTGGCGTTTACCCTTGCCGGAGGGTGTCCCGGTCGGCAGGTGTTTTTGAGCGGCGAAGGGGATGGCGACGCCGGAGTATTCGTGCTGGGAATGCTTGTGGGCGCAGGGTTTGCCCACAACTTCAGCATGGCAAGCAGCGGCAAAGGTCCCGGGCCATACAGTCTGATCGCAGTAGTGGCCGGGATAGTCTTTTGCGTAATCGCAGGTCTTTTTATCAAAGAACACAAAAGTGTGGGAGGCTGATATGAGCGAGGTTATTCAAGTCGATGTGCGAGGTTTATCCTGCCCGGAGCCGGTTTTGCGCACCCGGCAGGCAATGCAGCGACCAGATGCAACTAAAATTGAGGTGCTGGCAGACTCGGTCGCATCACGAGACAACGTCAAAAGGACGGCTGAGGCGGAGGGTTGGAACGTTCTGGTTAAACAACTGGCCTACGGTGAATTCGAGTTGGACCTTACGAAATGATATATCTCGACCATCCCGCCACATCCTGGCCTAAACCGCCGGTAGTCATACAGGCGATAAAGGACTTTCTGGATGCAGCCGGGGGAAATCCCGGACGGTCAGGGCACAGGCTCTCTATCGCGGCTGGCAGGATAGTTCACGAAACCAGAGAGGCGCTCGCCGGTCTATTTGGCGTTGCCAGGGCGGATAGAGTAATCTTCGCCCACAATGCGACTCACGCGCTGAATATGGCGATTCATACGATCTTGCAGCCCGGAGACACGGTGTTGACCACCTCGGTCGAACACAATTCAGTTATGCGCCCTCTTCGCGCCGCGCAGGCTCGTGGCGTGCGCCTGCTGATTGCTCCATGCGATTCAACAGGCGCAATCGACCTTGACGCTTTCCGAAAACTTGCCGGGCAGGGTGTTCGTCTTGTTGTAATGACACACGCCAGCAACGTCATCGGACGGATTATGCCGATCTCGCATCTATGCCAAATTGCACAGGCGTCAGGTGCGCTAACCCTTGTAGATGCGGCGCAGACGGCCGGGGCAATGCCTGTCAACGCCCGGCAAACATATGCAGATTTCATAGCGTTTACCGGGCATAAGTCCCTGCAGGGGCCGCCCGGAACCGGCGGACTTGTGTTATGCACCGATCGAGCGGAATGTGAAATATATCCATTTATGCAGGGCGGAACCGGCAGCAGGTCACAATCGGAAGAACATCCCGACGTCCTGCCGGACAGGCTCGAATCCGGGACTCCGAATGGCGCGGGAATCGCGGGTCTGGGAGCCGCTGTTCGCTGGAATCGCAGTTCGGAATGTGATTCTCAGCACGAACGCCAAGCCCATCTTATGGAGTATTTGATCGGCGGGTTGATGAACATATCCGGGGTCGAAGTATTCGGGCCGAAAGCGGCTGTGGATCGTGCGCCTCTCGTATCATTCCGGGTCAGCAATAAATATGTCTCCGAAGTTGGACATCGTCTGGATGAAGATTATGGCATACTATGTCGGGTTGGCCTGCACTGCGCTCCTGCCGCTCATAAAACATTGGGCACATTTTCGGAAGGAGCCGTGCGTTTCGGGGTAGGCCCGTTCACATCCAGAGACGACGTTAGCAGGGCAATTGAGGCGGTAAGTGAGATAGCGCGCGATGGGTAATCACGGAGTTATTCTGTTTCATACTACATCGGCTGCGTTTGCCGCCGAAAAAGCTCTGATCAGCGCCGGGATTGACTGCGCCCTGATACCCGTGCCACGCCAGTTCTCCAGCGACTGCGGAATTTCTCTGCGTTTTCCGTGGAATCGCAAACCCGAAGTCGCCGAACTGCTGGATACGGCGGGCATTGAAACCGCCGCTATTCATCCAATCGATTCATAAAGCTGCTTTTTGACGCTGTGCTCCAATAGGATCTCTTGACGGTTAGTATTTATTATATTCAGCGTCCGGAGGACTTGGGGATTATGATAGTGACCACGGTTCCAACGCCCTTTTCCCTAAACAAAGGAAATGATTTCCCGCAGGACTCAACCAGCCTATGCACCGGGTAGCCAAGGGCCCGACGGTGGCCAAAAGAGGCTAAACGGATCATTATCGGCCGCCGCCGAGGCTGGCTGCATAAGAAAGTCGGACACAACGACAACTACCTGTCCAAGGTCAAGATCTGCAGGCTGAAGCTTTCCTTTCCGAAGAAATGCCCACCACTGCGTTTGCTTGATAGCGTCTCCCGCGAACTCTTCAGTCAGCGCCAGGGGCAGTTTTCGTGGAATCCGGGTCTGCCGTCTTGAAAATGTATGTGCAATTGCAGTGGATAGAGTTTGCCCATTGAAAGAAAACTCACGAGCCAGGGTCCAGAGGTCGTAGTAGTCTTTCATCCGGCTGTTTAGCATCCCGAGGGAAACCATCGCATGGAACTTCTCGGCAACGACTGTCTCCCGAGGATATGCACGAATGTGAGGCGCAGGAAAACTGAGCATAGCTGGATAGATGATATCTTCCGGACCGGGCGTAACTGCATCTCCAAAGCCAATATCAACTTGAACAGGTATGCGGGCTACGCCCAATTGCGCAATCAACGTAACGCGGAGGCCGCCGCATCCCTGGTTTTCTCGAATCTCCTCTACTGCGATACTATCCGCCAGGAATGCCAAACCGTCGTCTTCTACATCGAGACCGCATACAACACGGAATACTTGCTCAAGACGAGATATGGAATCATCGCCCCAGCCAAGCATGTCCAGGTCCTGAGTTGGCCGGCGCGGCTGCTCTGCCCATATACTGAATAGCACTGCACCCTTAAGCACAAACTGCTCCTTGTGTTGCGATACGCTCAGTCGGAACAGGAGTCGCTCAATGGCATATTGCGTGAGGGTCAGTTGGTGCTCTTGATGTTTTGCTCGAGATATGTTGAGAAGCTTCTGGCGCACTGATGCGGA
>JAAYKE010000002.1 GCA_012522575.1 Armatimonadota bacterium
CGCAGATGCCGTGCTGGACGCGGATGTGGTGGTAAATATATCCAAGCTCAAGACCCACGGCCTGACCGGATTTACGGGCGCGATTAAGAACGTTTTCGGTTGTGTGCCGGGTGTGCGCAAAGGGTTATTTCACGTGCAGGCAGCCGAAGACCGCACCGTGTTTTCGCAGATGTTGGTCGATCTGCTTGCCACAATCAAACCCGCAGTGCATATTATGGACGCGGTGGTTGGGATGGATGGCGACGGGCCGAATAATGGCAGGCCGAGGCAGATTGGGCTGATTATGGCCTCTGCGGACGCTGTCGCGCTGGATGCGGTCGCTTGCTCAGTCGCAGGCATCGATCCGCTATCTATCGAAACCACGCGCCTTGCCTGCGAACAGGGTCTGGGTTGCGGGGATATGGAGGAGATCGAGATCAGGGGAGAGCTGGTCGAGGATGTGCTGATCCCTGATTTCAAATTGTCTTCGGGTCGCAGCGAGTGGACGCGAATACCTGCGCCTGTTCGCAGAATGCTGAGGCGCAAACTGATAGCTGTGCCGGTTATATCGACAAAGGAATGCACCGGCTGCGGGGATTGTTCGATTGCATGTCCTGTGGCGGCAATCACGCGTGGACGCCCTGCCGTCATAGATCTGGACAAATGCATAAGATGCTATTGCTGCGCTGAAGTCTGCAACTTTTCGGCCATTAATCTTAAGATGGGACTGCTGGGCAGAGTGTTGGGCTGGAGTAAATAAAAAGATCGTCCGGGCAGTCTCGAAGGCTGCGCCATTCGAGGCTATGGGCACGCTTAAACAAAATAAATGCGGTGTTTTGCTGTCGATGGGCAATCTGTCACGATTACCTGTTGACAAGGCCGACTTGAGAGTTGTATACTTAAGAAGATATGAAAATGCAATCTTACCTGATTCTCCACGGGGGGAACAATAAGTGGGGCTGGCGATACTCCAATTTATGTGGGGTAGCCGCCGTGCCGTCAGGTAGAGGATTATAAGATTTACATCGTGCCGGGGATTGCTTCACAGGTGAAGTCCACGGCATCAGGTGTGCTGGCAGCGGAAGCCGGGGACTAATGCGCCCCGGCTTCTTTTTTTGCATCACATTACAGGAGGCATGTAGCATTGAAAAAAACAATACTAACCGGTGACAGGCCGACAGGCAAGCTCCATCTCGGGCATTATGTTGGCTCGCTGCAATCCAGAGTCGCCCTTCAGCGCGAGTATGACACGTTTATAATTATCGCGGATGTGCAGGCTCTTACGACTAACTGGGATAATCCCGACCAGCTTGCGGGGGATATTCACGAGGTCGCGATGGACTATCTCGCTGTCGGCATCGACCCTGAAGCGGCGACAATTTTTGTGCAGTCTATGGTCCCGCAAATCGCCGAACTTACGATATTTTATTCGATGTTCGTGCCGGTAAACGTGCTCAGGCATAACCCTACCATCAAAACCGAGGCGGCGCAAAAGGGCTACAACGATATGAACTACGGATTTCTCGGATATCCGGTGAGCCAGGCCGCGGACATTACATTCTGCAAAGCGCATCTGGTTCCGGTGGGCAAAGACCAGGCTCCGCATCTGGAACTGACTCGGCAGATCGCCCGCAGGTTCAACTCGCTGTATGGGGAGACGCTGGTGGAGCCGGAAGCCCTTATTCAGCCTTTGCTGAAGGGACTCGACGGCAACACGAAGATGTCCAAGAGCCTTGGCAACGCCATCTATCTGTCGGATCCGGCAGATGAAGTGCTTCGCAAAGTAAAAACAGCGGTCACCGACCCGGCGAGAATCCGCAAAGACGATCCCGGACATCCCAAGGTCTGCACGGTATTCGCATACCAGAAGGTTTTCAATGCCGATTTCGCTCCTGAGCTTGAAAAAATCTGCAAGAAGGGCGAGATCGGATGCGTGGATTGCAAGAACAGGCTGGCCGCTGCTCTAAACGGCATGCTCGATCCCATAAGGGAGAAACGCGCATACTACGAGTCGCACATCAGCGAAGTTGACGACATCCTGCGCGAAGGTACAAAAAAAGCGGTCAAAGTCGGCGCAGATACCCTCGCGCAAGTGAAAGAGGCAATGAAGATCGACTACTTCGGGTAGAATCGCATATCGTTATTCTGTAGGTTAGAGGTAAAGGAGATGAACAAATACTATCCCGACAAAGAGGAGTTCATCAAACGGGCGAAATTGGGGAATATGACCCCTCTTTACAAGGAAATACTGGCCGACACGGAGACGCCGGTATCCGCATTCAAGAAAATTGCGCGCGACGATTACTGTTTTCTGCTGGAAAGCGTCGAGGGCGGTGAGAGGCTGGCGCGATTTTCATTTCTGGGCAGCGGCACAAACCTGGTGATTAAAAGCAAAGGCCGGGATGTGGAGATCATTCGAGGCGGAGCAGGCGAGAAGATCACACTGGACGCGGACAAAGATGCACTGCATCTGCTGAAGGATGAACTAAACAAGCTCGACTATGTAGCCGACGAAAACCTGCCTCGTTTTTGCGGAGGAGCCGTAGGTTTTCTGAGTTATGATCTGGTGAGGAGCTTTACGGACCTGCCGGATTCCACCGTCGATGACCTGAAACTGCCGGACTGCACCCTCATCTTTACCGATTCTTTGTTGATATTCGATCACGTTAAGCATCGAATCCGCATAGTATGCAATGCGCGCATAGATGGCGACCCGGAAGGCGCGTATGAGAAAGCGATTAACCGAATAGAGGAGCTGTCGGCGCGATTGCAGACGACTGTTCGGATGAACTTCGGCAGACGAGAGACCGCTCCGCTGCAGGTGACCTCCAATTATACTCAGGAGGAATATGAGCGGATGGTGCTCAGGTGTAAAGAGTATATCGCGGCGGGAGATGTGATCCAGGTGGTGCCTTCTCAGCGATTTGCCACAAATGTGACCGCTGATTCGTTCGATATCTACCGGGCGCTGCGCAGCCTTAACCCGTCGCCGTATATGTATTTTCTATCCTATAAGGATGTGACGCTGATAGGGTCATCGCCGGAGATTCTGGTCACCCAGGAGCGCGGCAAAGTCACCGTGCGGCCAATTGCTGGCACTCGTCGAAGGGGCAATACTATTGAAGAGGATCGCGCGCTTGAAAAGGAACTCCTCGACGATAAAAAGGAAATATCGGAGCACATGATGCTCGTCGACCTCGGCAAAGACGACCTGGCCAAAGTGTGTGACGCGGACACGGTTAAGGTTGATGACTTGATGGTAGTTGAGCGGTATTCACATGTGATGCATATAGTATCCAGCGTCAGCGGCCATCTGCGCAGCGATCTGGATCAGTTCGATATTCTGAGAGCGACATTCCCGGCAGGCACGGTATCCGGTGCGCCCAAGGTGCGGGCATTGGAGATCATCGACGAGGTCGAGCCGACGCGCAGAGGGGTTTATGCCGGCGCGATAGGATACTTCAGCTACTCCGGGGATATGGACGCCTGCATAACTATTCGCACCATTATAATGAAGAACAACACCGCCTACGTGCAGGCAGGAGGGGGCGTTGTCGCGGACTCTGAGCCGACCAAAGAATATCAGGAGACTGTCAACAAGGCTATGGGAATGATCAAAGCGCTAAACGCAGCGGAGGAAGGGCTGGAATAGGCGGGCGCATGATCCGGGATAATGACTATGATACGTGAAGCAATCAGGAAAATTGTCGAAGGCGATCATCTGACCGAAGCTGAAGCCGTGTTGTCCATGAACGAGATCATGGACGGTGAGGCAACTCCGGGACAGACGGCCTCCTTTATCACAGCCATGCGGATGAAAGGGGAAACTGTCGAGGAAATCACCGGGTTTGTCCGCGTTATGCGTGAAAAGGCCATATCGGTTTCCCCGCGCTCCGATGACCTGCTCGACACCTGCGGAACCGGCGGGGATAAACTCGGCACGTTTAATATATCCACCACCGCGACATTCGTAGTGGTAGGTGCGGGAGTGACCGTAGCAAAGCACGGCAACAGGGCGGCATCGAGCAGTTGCGGCAGCGCCGATGTGCTTGAAGGATTAGGCGTAAATTTGGGACTTGACGCCGACCGAGTTGCTCTGTGCATAGACAAGGCCGGGCTTGGGTTTATGTTCGCTCCGGTGATGCATCCCGCAATGCGCCACGCGATCGGCCCGCGCAAAGAGATCGGAATCAGGACTGTGTTCAACCTGCTCGGGCCGCTGACGAACCCTGCCGGCGCAAAAAGACAGCTTGTCGGCGTGTTTTCTGCCGACCTTACCGAGCCGATGGCTAACGTGCTCAACGGACTTGGGACACAGCGGGCGATGATCGTGCACGGAATGGCGGGGCTGGACGAAATCTCTACCGTTGGAGAGACGAAGATCAGCGAGATTAAAGATGGGAACGTGCGCACGTATATGCTGCACCCGTCCGATGTGGGGCTTGAGACCGCCGATACGGATCAGTTGAAGGTCGGTGACGGAAGCGTTATGGATAACGTTCGTGCGCTGCTGTCGGTGCTGCACGGAGAAAAAGGGCCTTGCAGGGATATTGTTCTGTTGAACGCGGCGGCTGCGCTTCTGGTTGCGGACAGGGTGTGTGATCTTCGCGAGGGGATCGAGGTGGCGACCAAATCCATCGACTCAGGAGCTGCGGTTGCCTCGCTGGAGGCTTTTATTTGGGCGACTCAGGAGTTGGCAGGTTGATTCTCTATACAATACTCGATGCAAAAAAAGTGGAAGTTGCCAAAAGGATGGCACAGATGCCGCTGTGCGAGATAAAATCGCGCCTGGGAGATGCGCCCGCGCCTCTTGACTTCGCCAGACGGCTGGTTCGGAACGACGCAGGCATACCCGCCGTGATCGCTGAGTTAAAAAAAGCCTCCCCTTCGGCGGGAGTGATTCGACGTGATTTTGATCCGGAGTCCATTGCGCGATCTTACGAATCGGCGGGAGCGTCGGCGATATCGGTTTTGACCGACGAGCAATTTTTCCAAGGCTCTCTGGCGTATTTGCGCCGGGTCAAGTCAATATGCTCTTTGCCCGTGCTGCGCAAGGATTTCATCGTCGATGAATATCAGGTTTATGAGTCCAGAGCTGCCGGAGCGGACGCCGTTCTTCTGATTGTCGCTGCTTTAGATACAGATATGCTGGCCGAATTGATGAACCGCGCAACGGAGATAGGCATGGATTGCCTTGTGGAGGTTCATAGCGAGGCCGAAATGCAGGTAGCAATCGAGGTTGGCGCGCCGATCATCGGGATTAACAATCGGAACCTTCAGACATTTGAGGTGTCGCTGGATACAACGGCAACGCTGCTGCCTATGATTCCTCGCGCAAAAAAAGTGAGTGAAAGCGGGATTCGCAGTCGGCAGGATATGCAGCATTTAGGATCGCTGGGCGTGGATGCTGTGCTGGTCGGGGAAGCGTTGATGCGACAGGATGATATTGCGGGCACATTGCGGGAGTTGACAGGATGACGCTTGTAAAGATTTGCGGTATCACCAACATCGAAGATGCCATTGAATGCGTCAGGGCCGGAGCGAATATGCTGGGATTCGTGTTTGCGGACAGCCCTCGACGCGCTGACATTCAAACGGTCAAGCATATCATACGGATAATTGGGGGAGATGCGAAAACCGTCGGCGTATTTACCGAGGAATCCGAGGATGTGATATCGGTGATGAACGACTGTGAGCTTACCTACGCGCAACTTCACGGCGGCCAAAGCGAGGAATTCGCGCAAACGCTCGGGCAACATCGCGTTATACGCGCGGTGCGAATAAAAAACGAGTGGAGTCTGGAGAATCTGGCGCAGTTCAAGTGCGCATCATATTACCTTCTTGACACCTACAAACCGGGAATACCCGGCGGCACTGGGGAGACATTTGACTGGACATTGGCCTTGCGAGCGAAGGAGCTTGGAAAGCCGGTCATTCTCTCCGGCGGGCTTGGACCGGCAAATGTGGCTGAGGCAGTCGATGTGGTTCAACCATTCGCGGTAGATGCCGCCAGCGGCATTGAGATGGAACCGGGAAAAAAAGATATTGGAAAAGTAAAGGAGTTTGTTGCAAATGTCTACAAAGCAAATCACAGGACCTGACGCGCTGGGTCATTTTGGTATGTATGGAGGACGCTATGTTCCGGAGATCCTCATACCGGCGCTCAACGAACTGGCGGAAAACTATAATAAGTATAGGTCTGATAAAGATTTCATAGCAGAGTTAGACTATTATCTGCGGGATTATGTAGGCCGCCCTACCCCGCTTTACTATGCGGAGCGTATGACTCAGCAACTCGGCGGCGCAAAAATATACCTCAAGCGGGAGGATCTCTGCCATACCGGCGCTCATAAACTTAATAACGTGATGGGACAGATTCTGCTGGCGCGAAGAATGGGCAAGCCCAGGGTAATCGCGGAGACCGGCGCGGGTCAGCACGGCGTGGCAACCGCCACCGCATGTGCGCTCTTTGGCCTGAAGTGTCAGGTTTTTATGGGCGTCGAGGATATGGAACGGCAGGCGTTGAATGTCTTCAGGATGCGACTTCTCGGAGCGGAAGTGATCCCGGTGTCGTCAGGCACACAGACCCTTAAGGACGCAACCAGCGAAGCTATCCGCGACTGGGTGACCAACGTCTCCGATACGCACTATATAATCGGCTCGGTGGTCGGGCCGCATCCATATCCGATGATGGTGCGGGATTTTCAGTCGGTGATAGGACGGGAAACCAAAAAGCAAATCCTTGAAAAAGAGGGACGGCTGCCTGATTGCGTGCTGGCGTGCGTTGGCGGCGGCAGCAACGCGATGGGAATATTCAGCGCGTTCGTGCCGGATGAAGAGGTCGAATTGATTGGCGCGGAAGCCGCAGGAGAAGGGACCGATACCGATCGGCATTGTGCGACGCTGACAATGGGCAGCCCGGGAGTGCTTCACGGGTCAATGAGCATGCTGCTTCAAGACGATGACGGCCAGGTGCAGCTTACGCATTCGATTTCGGCGGGGTTGGATTATCCCGGAGTCGGACCTGAGCACAGCTATTTTCAGGAGATCGGCCGCGCCAGTTACGTCAGCATCACCGATGCCCAAGCCCTGGAAGCTTTCCGGTATCTTTCACAGACGGAAGGGCTGATCCCTGCGCTGGAGTCGGCGCATGCAGTAGCTCACGGAATGCAACTTGCGCCAACTTTGGGTAAGAACTCAGTGATGATCATCTGCTTGTCCGGTCGGGGAGACAAAGACGTTCACACTGTGGCGAAATGCCCGGAGGCAGTATCTTGAGCCGAATAGACAAGTGTTTTGAGAATTTGAGGGCAAAAAAAGATAAAGCTCTGGTGTGCTTTTTGACGGCAGGGGACCCGGATCTGCGCACGACCGCTGAAGTGGTTCGGGAGATTATCTGCGCAGGGGCAGATATAGTGGAATTGGGCGTGCCGTTTTCTGAACCTATGGCGGACGGGCCAAGCATTCAATCTGCCACTTATCGAGCGTTGCAGTCCGGCACAACCGTTGGCGGCGTGTTGGAGACGGTGAAGATAATTCGTACATTTCCGGAGCAGGTCGTGCGGGATGCGCCTGTTGTATTGATGACCTACTTCAACCAGTTGAATAAGTACGGCATCCAGCGATTTGCCCGAGATGCGGCGAATGCCGGAATTGACGGAGTCTTATTGACCGATCTTCCTCCCGAGGAGGCCGCCGAGTGGTTGGAGGTGTCGAAAAAGGTCGAGCTGGCAAGCATAATGTTAGTTGCGCCCACCAGCACGAAGGATAGAATTGAGGTCGCGGCGAATATGGGTAGCGGGTTCATCTACTGCGTGTCTCGTCTGGGCGTGACCGGAGAGCGCAGCGATGTGCCGGTCGAGTTGCAGGAACTCGTAACTACAATCAAGTCGACTACTGACCTGCCGGTGGTGGTTGGTTTCGGAATATCAAAGCCGGAACACGTTAAAACAATCACGCAGTTTGCCGATGGGGCAGTGGTTGGAAGCGCACTGGTTAATATAATAGCACAAAGTGCAAAGCCGGGTCTGTTGAGGTGCGCTGGTCAGTTCGTTAAGGAATTGAAGGCGGGGATAAATCGCCAGGAGTGACCGGAAATGTATACTAAGGAGCAGTTTGCGAAGCTGATGGACTCGACGTTGCTCAAACCAACAGCCACGCACGATAACATTATCCGCCTCTGCGAAGAGGCCAAGGGCTATCATTTTGCCACAGTAATGGTGCTGCCGTTTTGGCTGCCGATTGTCCGACGTGAACTGCAGGAATCCGATGTCAAACCCGCGACGGTGATTGGTTTTCCATTTGGAGGCAGCGGTCGGGCGGTAAAGGTATTTGAGGCGCGAACGGCAATCACGCACGGCGCAAAAGAGCTTGACGTCGTCATTAACATAGGCGCGCTCAAATCAGGGGAACGCAATATCGTCGAAGGCGAAGTCAGCGAACTGATCGATACGGCTCGTATGACCGGGATGACTCAGGATGCCAAACGAACCGTGCTGAAGTTTATCATTGAATGCTACTATTTGACCGACGAGGAAAAGACAACAGCGTGCGAAATAATTCGAGACGCCGGAGGTGACTTCATAAAGACCTCCACCGGCACCGCTCCGGGGGGCGCAACGGTGGAAGACATCAGGCTGATTCGGCGTATAGTCGGCCCTGATATCGGGGTTAAAGCCGCAGGAGGGATCCGTACTACCGAGCAGGCAATGTCTATGCTGGACGCAGGAGCAAGCAGAATCGGAGCCAGCAATGCGGCGGCGATTGTGGAAGGCTATGTGCCGGAGGATTATCTCGAAAGCGCCGGTCGCAAGAAACAATAGAAATAATAGTAACAGCTCACGAATGATGAGTACTCCTGCCCGTAGTGTCCGATCTCCGTCTCGGACTAGGCTGGGACAAATGCCAGCTACTATACTTGAATGCGTCAAGTAAATTGTCATTCCGAGGCGAAAGCCGAGGAATCTGCTTTTTCCCTTCCCATTTCTGGGTCTCGCTTCTTTTGAGCTTTCGCGATTTACGGAAAAGCAGATTTCTCACTTCGTTCGAAATGACATAGTTTGTGTAGCGGGGACACTACAGCCACTCACGAAGAGTGGAGTGTTACAAAAAATAGCTTAGAAGCTGTAAACAGGATATAATTTTTCTATGAGAACCTACTCCGCCAACGGAATTGTGCTGCGCAGGATCGACCTTGGCGAAAAGGACCGGATTCTCACCATATTCACCCGCGAATACGGCAAACTCTCCGCAGTTGCCAAAGGCTCCCGTCGTCCCGGGGGCAGGTTCGGCAGCGTGAGCGAGCCTTTTACCTACTCCAAACTGATGCTGTCATCAGGCCGCGACCTTGATGTGCTCTCACAGTGCGAAATCAAGGAATCTTTTCCGCATATCCGATGCGATATTGCCAATATAGCGTATGGCATTTATATGCTTGAACTGGTGAACGCATTTTTGGATAAACGCCAGCCCAACCCGGATATGTTCGATACGCTGCTGTCTGCGATGTATATTCTGGAGAGCGGAACCGACCCGGAAATCACTACCCGATTTTTTGAGCTGCAGCTTCTGTCGATTCTCGGATATGAGCCGAGCGTCGATGCATGCATAAGGTGCGGCCGTCGGCCTGCAGATGGCAGGATATTTTTCAGTTCATCTCTTGGGGGGATCGTGTGCGCCCGGTGCGATGCGCCGCCTAAGGACTCGGTGAAGGCAAGGGCTGCTGTCGCATCTTATATTCTTGCACTGAGACGAGCCGAACCTCATAAGCTGAAGGATATGAGAGTGCCAAAAGGAGCGCGGCGCGACCTGGCCTTGATACTGCGAAGACATATCCGCTACCAACTAGAACACGACCTCAAAAGCGTCGAATTTCTGGACGTTGTGGCAGCTACAGAGGTTAATTGTCCGCCTGTATAGAATAGCTTTTTAGTTACGCGAGGAGGTCTTTGTTATGATTCAACGATTTCGAGCGCTTGCGATCGGGCTGGCTATTTTGTGCCTGCTTGCAACCGGTGCGCTCGCCGAAAGTTTTACTTTTGTACACATGTCCGACGCCCACATCACCGGAGGCGGGTCGCACGTTCAACTCGTCACCGAGATGGCCGAGGAAATCAACGCCCTGCAACCGGACTTCGTGCTGATATCCGGTGACCTGACCGAAACCGGGTTTGTGGGCGATTGGGAACGCTATGTAGAGACTGTAAAAGCATTCAAAGCGCCTATTTATAATGTTCTTGGCAACCACGAGGTCAAGTGGTCGCATATAGGCAAGACCGGTCTGGAGAAGTATACCGGCTTTCATACCCGGTATAGTTTCGACCATGGCGGAGTGCATTTTGTGGGGATGAACAGCACTGTCTGGCTGCAGCATCACGGTCAGATAGATAGTGAAGAGCTTATATGGCTGAAAAATGATCTCGCTAAGGCCGGGATGAGAACTCCGTCGGTGCTTTTTTATCACCACTGCCCTGGATATATTCCAAATGAAGCTGAGCTTTTGCGCGCTATTCGGCCTTATAACGTTCGTTTGATTTTGGTCGGTCACGGCCACGAATATAAGGTATGGCAGCGAAATGGTCTTGTTTTCCAGGAGTGCGAAAATGCCTATCGGAACAGGGGATATCGCATAGTGGAGGTCTCCGACTCTGAGATGCGCACCTCTACAAAACTCGTGGGCCAGCCCGCAAACCCCGAAAACGTCGTATCCCTTACACGTCCTCGAAATCCTATACGCATAATCGAGCCTCGGTATAACGATAAAATCGAAGGCGCAATACACATTCGCGCGGCGGTCACAGGTTTGGCGGATGATAGCACGATTGAATATGTGATCGATGGCGAGGCAAGCCCGATGACTGCCACTGAAAATGGCATCTACGAGGCAGACACGACATTTGACGGCGTGCCCGGCTGGTATACATTGCGTGTACGAACCACCGATGCTGATGGAATGCAGTGGTCGGATTCTGTCCCGGTGCGCATCGATGGGTCAGCGCGCGAGGTGTGGCAGGTGAGCGTGTCGGGAGGAGTGCAGCGCGGAATCAAGGCCGCAGCCGACAGGATATATTTTGGCACGCTGGCCGGAGATCTGTATTGTCTGGATGCGCGCAGCGGAGCTGTTGTCTGGCGGGAGCATTTAGGCTCGGAGATCATAAGCGAGGTCGCTTTGCATAATAACCTGGCATACCTGGGCACGACGGACGGTAAGGTGCACGGCATAAACGCAGCCACGGGCAAGCGGATATGGGAGTTTGCCGCGCAAGGACCTGTCACTGCGTCCCCTGTCATATACAATGGCAAAGTTCTTATCGGCGCAGGTGACCCGGCTTTCTATGCGCTGGACGCGAAAACCGGCAAGCAGATATGGAAATATGAGATGAAACGCTCCACGCAGGCGATTCCGCTAGTGGTCAATGACACGGTTTTGTTCGGAGCGTGGGACGCCAATTTTCATGGGCTGGACGTCAATACCGGTCAGCCGAAATGGAAGACGCCAATTGGGACCAGCTTCTACTTTTCTGCCGCCAACGCCGACCCTGTCACCGACGGCAAGCGCATAGGTGTCAAGGCGGTCGCACATAACGCGGAAGCTCCCGACATATTCTGCCTCGATCCAGGCTCCGGCGAAATACTCTGGAGCAAGCACAACTCCGGCAAGTCCGATTGCGGATTCAACAGCCCCGGCACGGATGGCAAACGGCTATACTGCCTGTCCGGCAACGGAGAAGTGTTCTGCATGTCCTTTGCCGATGGAAGCGAGATATGGAAAAGCAGCATTCGAGCCGGGATTACTAGCGGCAAACCTGCCTTTGCCGACGGCAAGCTCTACGTTGCCGGGCTGCATGGCAAAATAGCCTGTATGGATGCATCGAATGGCAAAGTTCTCTGGAATTACTCCGCGGGAAGCGGCTATATGTTCGGCGGGTCGACTGTATGGCGTGACCTGTTGATCATACCATCGATGAACGGCACGGTGACCGCGATTCGTCGCTAGGAGATTGCAATACGGTAGCCGATCCCGCAGGGTCGGCTACGTAACAACCCACTCTTTGTAGTGGGTGGCCTCTGGAGGTTGTCCCTGCCACACAAACTATGTCATTTCGAACGAAGTGAGAAATCTGCTTTTACGTAAATCGCGAAAGCTCGAAAGAAGCGAAACCCAGAAAAGAGAAGGGAAAAAGCAGATTCCTCGGCATATGCCTCGGAATGACAATTTACTTGGCGCATTCAAGTGTAGCAGGTGGCTGGCATCTGTACTAGCCTAGTCCGAGACGGAGATCGGACACTACAGACAGGAGTAATCATCATTCGTGAGATGCTACTCGGCTACCGTCAGCTTTGCGATAATCACCACTTCAGAGTCAGTTTGTGCTCTCCCGGCATGCATCCTTGAAGTGAGACGTAGAATATCTCGTCTTTGACTTCCTGTGTTACGGCGCAATGTTTGCCATCCAGGAAAATCTCTTTGGGTGCGGCTCGAAGAACCAGCGTGGTAGTCTTTCCGGCTAGAAATTCGATATCCGCCTTTCCAACCCCGTTCCTCATATTGCGCAAACAACTCACGCCCTGTATATCCAGAAACTTCGATCGTCGGCCAATCAATCGCAGGACCTTAAACGATTTCGATTCCAATGCGAGATCGACTACTCCATCGGCCAGATATTTTTGCTCTTTGCAGTCCCATAGATGCGAACGACCGGTTTTTATGGTCGCGCTGCCGGTTTGATCCGACAGGTTGGATATGACAATGTAGTCGTGCCTGTTGACGCTCCACAGGATGTCCTTTGTATTGGGAGTCACCGGCGGATTTCGATAGCCGATTTCGTGCAGGGCATACAAAACGGCCTTTTGCACTTCCTCGATTGTCTCTTTTGTCACCCCGAAGCCGCAGTACAGCGCAAGCACCTCTCGTTCGCGCCATTCAGACACTACCGGAATGTGCATACCCAGCGCGTCTAATTCGTATAGCACGCTGGCTCTCGATCCGAACACTCTGTGCACATTGGAGACACTGTTGACGTTTAGCTGAACCTCATCGCCAAGGAACGCGCCACGACGGATTCTCGATACATTTCTCAACTTAACCGGCTCATCTAAGATATATTGCGGAGGGTCATCCTGCTTGAGATTCAGCAATTCGAACACGCTTGGACAAGCGACGTTGCTGGGTCTGAGGCCGGGATAATCCACATCTGCGCAAAAACCTAGCCCTGCTCCGAAAGCAACTATTCCCCGATTCTCCCCGCGCCTCCACCAACGGCCAACCGCCATAAGCTGCGAATAGGTCAACGGAAAGTGCTCCTCCATTATTAAAAGCTGCACTTCAGGATGCCTGGCAAGGTCCGCTTCGAGGGTATCGGCAAAAAATGTCAGCACGGGCGTTCCGTGCTCTATGTGCAGTTGTCTGACCAGATCCCAATAGAATGGAAATACCGTTTCGTAGGTGTATGGCTCCGCGTGCTGCGTTCCGCTGTGTGAAAACACAAACGCTACCGGCGCACACGGATGTCCCAGCCGCCCGGCATAAGAGGCCGCCTCGGCCAGCAGTTGCATATATTGCTCTTCTTTGCCGTAGTTCTGGCCATACCAGTGCCGCGTAAATCCACATGGCCCGGCCGCAATACCGGCAAGCGTGTAGTCTCTGAAGAAATCGAAAGGTATCAATGGGCAGGATGGATAATCCGTATGCTCATCGGTGGGATTGTTGACGGCTATCAGGTCTTTGCCCACGGAATGCGCCATTATTTCGCAATGATACAGCTTGGCAGACGCGGTAAGATCATCCCCTGTGCGCATCGTGTCGCAATAGATATTATCAGGCTGCATTCGCACGACGATGAAGTCCAGTTCCGGCATTGCCGCTATGTGCTGCACCTGGCAGGAGGGATTATGCGTCTCCGGAGGCGTGTTTTCTATTGTCGGAATGAAGAACCAGGGCATTATGCCGACTTTTTTGGCCCCGACTGATTTGGCATGAACGGCAAGTTCCCGGCAAAACTTGTGCAACGCCTCCGCCTTCGCCTGCTGCACAATCAAATACTCCGTGCTCTCCGCAGGCTTCGATGGATATGCGACGTCTGGATGGGCAACGGAAAAATCGGCGTAAAACGGGTCTTGAGCGCCGGGTATATCGACCCGATACATCGGTTCTTCAAATACGACCCAGTCGTAGCCATATTGCTGGACGAAGATTGTCGTAAGCTCTTTGAGATAGTTCAGCCAGGGTTTCGACGAAAACGAGGCAAAGAAGCGTCCATTGTCTTGTAGTTCCGGCTGATTATCTACATTACGTTGCGCCTGATCGACACCCACTCTATCACCGGCGCAAACGCTCACCTGTATTTGAATGCAGGCTGGGTAGTGTCTGTTGTGCGCTTCTGCGGCAAACTCGATATATGCCGGTCGCAGTCTGCCGACCACATCCGTATATAGCGACGCGTAGTATGCATTGAAGGGTATATCAAACCCTAGTCTCTCCAGGTCGTTAAAATATCTTGTCCTGGATTCGTAATCCCCCACTCCACCTGGCCCGACAGGCAGGGCATTCATATTTTTATCCTCCCACTCCTCGCAAACCGGCCTTTTCAGATCACCGTATTATTCGTGCTTGCTTATTACCCAAGTCTACTTTACGCAATGATCAAATGTTTCAGATATGGTTATGTTAAATGTCTGCATGCGTACAGTATTATACACTATGGCAAGGATAATATCCAGTTATTATTGTAATTATATTTTATTATCGTCTCATAGCCTGCATTTATTAAACACATTGTTTGGTTGGGCAGTTAGAAGTTAGAAGTTAGAAATTGGAAGCTAGAGGTTAGAAGGGTTATTGAGAGGGTTTGCGGTTTACCGTATCGGACATCGGACATCTGACCTCGGACATCGGACATCTGACCTCGGACATCGGACATCGGACATCGGACATCGGACATCGGACATCGGACATCGGACATCTGACCTCGGACATCGAAAAAAGCAGATTTCTCACTTCGTTCGAAATGACATAGTTTGTGTGGCTGGCACAGAATGCCGGCCATTACAATTGCTCACGAAGAGTGAGTTGTTACCACAAAAGGGGAACCGCTTTTGGACGAATGATAAATCCCGGTTACAATTTCAATGGATTTGCGCGCCTCGTATCCGTCGACAATCGGCGGGCGGCCCTGGTTAATGGCATCTGCCATATCCCGTATTTGAGCCTTATGCCCAATAGCGGTGATGGCCATAGGGTCGGTAGATCCGCTCCCTGTTTTGACGCTTTGCGCGGCAAAATCCTCGTCACCTTCGACATCCCAGAACACTACATTTCCATCTTCAATGATAATGGTTCCTTTGTCGCCGCGTAATTCGAGTCTTGCAGGCGTGCCTGCCCTGGCTGATGTGCAGGCTTCGATGATTCCCAGCCCTCCGCCGGCAAATTTCAGGCAGGCAACCGCGGTATCCTCTACTTCGATTCGCTCTTTGACGAGCGTGCCGACGTGGCCGGTCAGAGTCTCAACCGGCCCCATCATCCACTGCAGCAAATCGACGTAGTGGATGCCCTGGTTCATCAGCGCGCCGCCGCCGTCAAGCTCCCATGTCCCGCGCCAGTCTGCGGAATCGTAGTATTCCTGAGAGCGATGCCATTTTATATATGCGCCTCCCAGAACCAGCCGTCCGAGACGTCCGCTGGTTACCGCATCGTGCGCAGCCATCACTCCCGGCAAAAATCGTCCCTGAAAGATGACCGCAAGCTTGACATCGGCCTTTTCGCATTCCTCGATAATGGAATCAACCTTGTCGACGGTGACCTCCAGCGGCTTTTCCGCAATGATATGTTTGCCTGCGCGGGCTGCATCAATGCAAACCGGCGCTCTAAGCCCGGATGGCGTGAGGACGCAAACAACATCGACTTCCGAGTCGGCAAGCAGGGCTTTATGATCCGTATACCAGGACACTGAGCGTTTTTCCCCTAACTCTCTGGCGCGTTGCTCAGAGACATCGGCCACTGCTGCAAGCCGGGCGCCCACGCACTCATCAATTCCCTGAATATGCAGAGGACTGATCGCCCCCAGGCCTATCACACCGAAGCCGAGCTTTTTCAATCTTATCCATCCTCCATCTAAACTTGTACAATAACTGGCTTTTGATCCCATTACGCCGTGTTGCAGATATATTGTCAGACAAAGGCGGGAAAGGACTATTGCCCGATCCACGGCGCGCCGTCGTTTTCGGCAAGTTGTTTTCGTGCAGTGCGGAAGTGATCCGCTATTCGCGTGCCCGATGTGATCTCCCACACGCAGGTATTTTTCAGCCGCAATCCCAACACAGCCGTAATCCACGCAGGGCCCCATCCGGTTTCCGCGCTCCACGCGCCCCATCCTGCGTCAGCCGAGCTTGCCCAATAGTCCCATCGCTCATAATCGAAAGCGCGGAACCAGGAGCCGTTAATATATGGCAATTGCTTCGATCTTACTTGTATGCGGCAAAGATACTCAGCCAGTTTATCCTCCGCCGCCTTAAGGGTCTGATCTCCGGTTGCCGCAACCGCTTCGTGCAGGCCGAGCAACGCAAAGCCTGTAGAGTAAAGCTGATCGGTTGTAGGGTCGCCATTTGACTGGATCAGCGGAGTCTCCCCGGAGCCGTATTCTTCATTTGTGGCAGGTATATTATAGTGGCCGCCCTTGGCTCCGCCGAACCGCTCAGGCAGCGCGCCGCACGGCTGCTGGGTTGACAACAGGTCATCTGCCACCAGTTTCAGCCATCGACGATGCTCGGCAGTGTCCTCCACACGTATCAACCAGGCCAGGCAAAGCAGCATTCTGGCACGCTCTATCGTATCGTTCCAGCGCCAACTGTCCGGAAACGCATCTATCGTCATGCGAATCGCATTTTTGGTGATATCGAGAAACGGTTTGTAGCCGGTGTGTTTGAATGCCCAGATATTTCACGCCCAAAGATACGATTCGAAATGCGGGGAATAGTTGACCGTTTCCGCATCGTGGAAATATTTCCATCCGTTGGCTTCCAAACTGGCTATGTCCACCCTGTCCAGCCTGAAACCCAGGTTGCCGGTCGTTCGCAGGTTAGATAGCAGGGCGCGCATTATATATTCATCCCATTCATCTGTCCCCAGGCATGCCTGAGCCAGCACAGTAGCCGGAATGCTGCGAGCGTTATCATCCCCATAATTTGCGCATGGCCACGCCGGTGAGATCGATCCCCACGCGATCAATCCATACGCCGGATGGCTTGGGTCAGCGCGTTTTCCTGAGCACATTCCCGAGTCTACAAATACATAACGCAGCAGGTTTTGGGCGATGGCGTTGCTGCGCTTATCGGAGTTGAGCATAGAGTGAACAGCCAGGGCCATCGCGACTTCAGTGTTGCAATCCGCTCGCAGCGGCAGCCGTCTGCGCTGGTCTCCGTTGTGGTCTATGGCGGCTGAAAAACCTTCGAGAATTCCATTTGAGCCATCCCCTGCAGGTGAGTCGAGTTGCGGCGGCGGTATATCCTCCGTGCCGGCCAGCAGAATCTTTTCAAGCTCCGATTTCTCTTTTTCGCTGACAAGTAACCCGGAGTTCAGATACCACATGGCTCCATCGACCACAGCCCGGCGCTCGACATCGGCAGGCAGTTTATCATCAGGTCGATAGGCCGGATAGACCGTCGGCTTCCACTTGAGCTTGACTTTGCAGGATGGGGCGAGCAGGCCGATTATGCCCTCCCACAATGTTCCCCAGTCGGCTGATGGAGCATATCTGCCGGTGACAAACCCGCTGAGTTTGGTCGCGGCGACCAACGCATTTTTCTCCGGCAGTTTGAACAGAATCGGATGCGCGGAATCGGGTATTCCGAAGACCGCTGAGTCATAACCGGCTACGCGCGCGATGACCATAAGAGGATCTGCGGCTTGCATGGGAATGAAATGGCATTTTGACATGGATAAAATGCGCATCTTCGGCAGCTTTTCGCCGAAATCGTCCCCTGCCACCACGCAGCGTTCCCAGTTAGCCACGGTTGTTTGTTCGCAAATCAGGCCGTCGATGGCCTCGGGGTATTCGATATAGAGCTTGATGTTCTTGCGTAAGGCCATATCGAAAACGGTCTGGTCGACGGCTGTTTTGGCTTGCGGATAGCCGTCGGCCAGCAGCAGCACAGCAGAGCCATCCCCGGCGTGATCTAGGGCGTCTGCGGCTGAATCGTACCTGGAGCATCTGCATCCGGAACCGGTGACAACCCTGTATAAATCGTTTTTATCTGAACATACAAAGTTGAGCAGCATCTGCCTGCCCTCCGCTGCGGTGGCAAAACCCGCCAGCATAATCCATAACAACAAAGCCGCTAACATCGGCGAGTGTGATAAACGCAAGCAACCCTCCAATTATTATATCAAAATGCTGCAGAGGGCCTCATCAGCGCCCAAAAAAGAAGGCTTCGACATTATAACATAAATATCCGAGGCAAAAGCTCGATCGCGGCTCGGAACAACAGAC
>JAAYKE010000052.1 GCA_012522575.1 Armatimonadota bacterium
ACCCCTCGCGATACCGGCTCGAACTTCGGACATCTGACCTCGGACATCGAAAAAAGCAGATTTCTCACTACGTTCGAAATGACATAGTTTGTGTGGCTGGGACAGAGGCTGGTCACTACAACCACTCACGAAAAGTGAGTTGTTACCCGCATTCGACAGATGCATTGCAAGCTCACAACTTCACTTCACTTATTACAGCAGGTGGCTTTTATCGCGCGCTGTATCTTCCTGCGCAGCCTCATCCCAAAACCGTTCCATCGCATATTGATCCTGGGTATTTCAAACAGGCCTGTTCCATGCACTACCGCGCCAAACCCGGTGCATACCGCATTTTTATATCCCGCTCCCACTGCGGCCTTCAGCACGCGATTGTCGAAGTCTCCGTATGGATATGAAAAAGACGTCACCTCGCGACCGATCATATCCTCCAGCTTTCTTTTGGAATCATCCAACTCCCGTGTCAGGGTCTCGTCGTCGAGTTGGGTCAAACGAGGATGTGTGAGGGTGTGAGAGCCGATCTCAAAGCCATTTTCAGCGAGTTCCCTTGCTTGATCGGCGGACATCATTCTTTCTTCCACATCGCCGGCCCTCTTATCCCATTCATTGACGCCCCCAAGGGCATCGACCACCAAATAAATCGTTGCGGTCAAGCCCCGCTCATTAAGCGCCGGGCAGGCGTGGTCATAGACGCTGAGATATCCGTCATCAAAAGTAATGGCAAAATTGCTGGTGTTTACGACACGGCATTTTGTGGAGGCGTCTATGCATTGATCCAGAGAAACCGGCCGCCAGCCTGCCCTGCAAAGCTCATCCAATCCCCAGCAAAGAACCCGAGGCGATACATACTGCCCGGTAACGTGCGAGCTTAGCTTTATCGGGCCTATCCTGTGATACAAAAGCACAATTGATGTGCCGGGTGTAATAGAGCTGCTGTTCAAGAGGCTCACTTCGTAGTCACCTGCCTGCCGACCGCATTTACGACCGATCGCGATAACATTGATTATATCGTTTTTGGCAAATCCGACAAGTGCAAACAACCCGAAAATCAGGAACATGCCGCAGACATTATTTTTTATCTTCATACGGCCCGGCAATTACCAGCGTTGCCGAGTCCGGCTTGAGATATTTTCTGGCGGCGGCGTTGACTTCTTCGAGCGTTACGGCCTTGTATATATCCGCATACCTCTCGACGAAGTCAATGCCGAGGTCATTGAACTCCGCGCTCAGCAGCACCCGCGCAACACCGGAATTGGTCTCCAGAGCTATCGGAAACACTCCCGTCACAAACTCCTGAGCGCGTTTGAACTGTGCTGCGGTGGCTCCTTTTTCCGCAAATTGCCGCACATCTTTTTTGAGCAACTCAACGGCCTGATCGACGTTTTTCGCGGCAGTGCCGAGATAGGCATACCACGGTCCTGCGCCCAGGCTCGCGTCAAATGTCGAGTAGACGTTATACACAAGCCCGCTGCGTTCGCGTATTTGTTCGCCGAGAATACTCGTAAGCGCGCCGGAGCCTCCCAATATCTGGTTTGCGATTCGGAACGCATAAAAATCCGGATTCGATCGCTTCATCGCCAGCGGATACCCGAAAATTATGTCCGCCTCGGTCTTGTCCATCATCGGCATCACGATTCGACTGCCCAGCTTTGGCGGTTCAACGGTCGGTATTTCCACCACCGGTTTGCGACCTTCGGCTTTCCAGTCCGCAAAATACTTCTGAACGAGATCCGTCGCCTGCTTCGGGTCGACGTCTCCGGCGATCACAAGAATCATAGTATCAGGTCGGTAGTATTTCGTATGAAAAGCCGCCAGATCCTCTTGTTTGATGCCATCGAGTTCCTTTTTTGCCTGTTCAAGGCTCAGCCTGTGATACGGATGTCCCGCAGGAAATATCGTGTTATAAAACGTCCTTGCTGCGCAGGCTCTTGGCGATTCCCTGCTTTGTTCGAGTCTGGAAAGCATACTTGAGCGGGCCTTCTCGAACTGATCTGCCGGAAATGATGCATTGCGCAGTTCGTCGGAAAGCAGTTCTAAAAGCAATTCGAAGTCTTTTTTAAGGGATTTGCCGTTGAAATTTGCGGATTCCACATCCGCCGACGCGCTCAACTGCGCCGCCACGAACTCCAACTCGTTGGCCAGTTGCAATGAGGTGCGCCTGGCGGTTCCCCTTGCCAGCATATCGGCGGTAAGGGACGCAACTCCGCTTTTGCCCGCAGGGTCGAATACGCTTCCCGCCTTAATGTTGCCCGCTATCGCCACCGTTGGGTTGGAATGATTCTCCTGCACGATCACAACCAGGCCATTATCCAGCACGGTTCGATAGGGCCTGGTCAGGCCGGATTGATTCGATGAGGGGGCAGACGTCGGTTTTGCCGGAATTTTATCCGCAGTCTGCTGCGAAATTGATGCTTGATAGTTGCACAGCCCTTGCAGGTCTGCATTGTTAATTGGCGATTCAGGCGCGCTGTCCGATGATTCGGTTGCCTGCCCGGTTGGGACAAACGTGCCGGTCGTAAGGTTATCGGCGACAAGGTACTTTCGTGCGGCGTCCTGCACCTGCACGGCTGTGACCGCTTTGACGTTATCTACCAGATCCCGCAGATAATTCAGGTCGGCCATTGAACTGTAGTATCCCAGTTGTTCGCCCTGATCCGATACGCTGTCATTTTGATAGATGAAATGCGCTTCGAGTTGGTTTTTGGCGGATTGCATCTCCTCCGGCGTCGGCAGTTTGTTTTTGGCAGCCTCCGCCTCTGCCAGCAACGCCTCTTCGAGCGCGTCCGCTGTCACATCATGTTTCGCGGTGGCTCCGATCAAAAACAGGGATGGCTCTATCCTGTTGCCACCGTTTGACCATGCGGAGGCGGCAAGCTGCTTTTCGACTAACGCCTGATACAGCCGACTTGACCTGCCGCCGCTCAATATCTGATCCAACACTATGAGCGGGTATGAATCCGCATCGGTCAGGCTCGGCACGCGATAACCGAGCAACACCCTCGATGCGCCTGTCTCCCTGCGCACTACTACCCTGCGTTCCCCTCTCTGAGGAGGTTCGACGGTATAAGGAGCCTTGGGCAGCCTGCCTTTGGGCAGTGGCGAAAAATACTTCTTTGCAAGCGTTAAGGCCTTTTTAGAATCAAAATCTCCCACCAGCACCAGCGTCGCGTTGTTGGGGTGATAATATGAGTGATAATAAGTCTCCAACTGCTCGCGATCTATGTTCTCCACATCCGAACGAAACCCGATGGTAGGCCAGTGGTAGCCGCTTGCTATGAACGCCTGTGCCATCACCGCCTGATAGAGCAGCCTGTCCGGGTTATTTTCCTTGCCGTCAAGCTCAGAGAGCACCACTATCCGCTCCTTTTGAAGTTCATCATCCAACAGCAGCGCGTTGCCGGCTTTTTCGGCAAGTGTCTTGATTGCAAACTCAAGATTATCGCTGGAAAGCAGGTTCCAATAGTAGGTGAAATCTGTCCAGGTGGCGGCGTTGTCTATCCCTCCTCGTTCCTGAACCAGCCGGGATATCTCCCCTTTTTTATAATTTTTTGAGCTGTTGAAGAGCATGTGCTCCAGCAGGTGCGATATTCCCGTGATCCCGGTATGCTCATTGCGCGAGCCGACCTTAAACCATATCTGCGCGGTAAAAACAGGGGCGGCATGGGACTCCTTCATCACCACCGTAAGCCCGTTAGGCAGCTTCACCTGCTCCACTCCGGCCATCTGAGCGCACACGCAGCCGGCAGTCAGCAATATGATAATTATCGAAAGGGCAAGCCCTCGTTTGAGTAACACGGTCATATCCGCCTCCATTTATCTATCATAATGCGCTTAGCGCAACGACGCCATATTTCCTGCGCTCGATCAACCTGGCCGTAACAGCGCACGAATGATGCGCAATTCTGCCCGTAGTGTCCGATCTCCGTCTCGGACTAGGCCGTTTAGAGGTTAGAAGTTGGAAGTTAGAGGTTAGAATGTTTATTGAGAGGGTTCGAGTAGCCTCCAAATTTTGTCATTCCGAGGCGAATGCCGAGGAATCTGCTTTTTCCCTTCCGATTTCCGGGTTTCGCTTCTTTCGAGCTTTCGCGATTTACAGAAAAGCAGATTTCTCACTGCGTTCGAAATGACAAGGGTTGACGTTCGAAATGACATAGTTTGTGTGGCTGGGACAGATGCCGGCTACTACAATCACTAACGAAGAGTGAGTTGTTACACCTGGCCTTGCGACTCGCAAATTGTTGCAAAAATTCCAAAAAATGGTTGACATCTCGCTGAATTATGGGTAACATACAGAAGAGGGTCAATAGTCATAATATATCACTATGAATAACCATTCTACCCAGATCAATACTGGCCTCTCCTTAAACGCGATGCCGCTTTGCGCCGATCGCTTGTTTGCGCTCGTCAACCTTATTACCGTCATTTGGGCGTCGCGGCCACAGGGAGAGAGCCTTCTGTAGAATACACAAAGAAGCATACTTCCAAAGGCCGCGGAGAAAACTCCAGCGGTCTTTTTTTTGCAAGTGAGATTAGCAACAATGCTGGTCTCTCTTTAAGGAGGATACGGCAATGGCGTGGTACGAGGAACTGTTCGCAAAAGAAGACCCGGCCCGATATGACATCTACACAGAGAGTGAGGCAAGCCAGCGTCAGGTAGATTTTATTATCGACGCACTTGATCTTGACCAGGGAGCGCGTGTTCTTGATCTGTGTTGCGGGCAGGGCAGGCATTTAATCGACCTTGCCAGGCGCGGCTATGATGTGGTCGGCCTCGACCTCAGCGAGTTTATGCTCGACTAATGCAAAACCGCAGCCGCTTCCTGCGGAGTCGACCCGGTTCTTATACACGCCGACATGCGCGAAATCGGTTTTAACTCCGAGTTTGATGCTGTAATTAACATGTATTCCTCGTTTGGCTATTTAGAGACAGCAGACGAGGACCAGAAAGCCATAAACGCCGCCTCCCTTGCATTGCGGGGAGGCGGTTTGCTGTTGATTGATCTTATGAACAGGGACTGGACGATGAAATGCTTCGAGTCTCTAGCCTGGCACGAAAACCCGCGAGGCGACCTCATCCTTGCGGAGAGATACTTCGATAGCCTCTCCGGCAGAATAAACTCCCGCGAAGTCACCATCCATTGCGACGGCAGACGCACAGAAAATTATCACTCCATGCGCCTCTACACATTTACCGAACTGCAGTCTATGCTCAACAAATCAGGTCTGGAAGTCCAATTCGTATATGGGGACTACGAATCCGCTCCATTTACCGCCGACTCCAGGCGAATGATCGTTGTATCCCGAAAACAATAACGCCCGCTCTCGGCTTCATCTAATAACTCCAATTGAAAGTGAGCAATTATGTATGTCCGCGAAGATTTACGGTTGACAGGTGCGTTGGGATGGTATATCATAGGTGTAACATACACATACATGGATGCAGGAGAAACCAATGAAAATTTGTATAACTACCTCCGGACAGGATATGGATGCGCAGGTCGATCCGCGATTTGGACGAGCGCAGGCGTTTATCATCTTCGACACCGAATCCGGCGATTGGCAGTTGCTGGCCAATTCGGTCAACCTCAACGCGGTGCAGGGCGCCGGAATTCAAACCGCGCAGATGCTGGCAAAAGCAGGCGTGAGCGCGGTGCTGACCGGCCACTGCGGGCCAAAAGCGTTTAGAGTGCTGGATGCGGCAGGGATAAAGGTCTACTCAGGAGTATCGGGAGGCGTATCCGAGGCTGTGGAAGCGTTCAAAAATGGTCAATTGAGCGCCGCCGGCGGGCCCGATGTCCAGGGACACTGGCAATAAAGAGCGTTTGAAACTGCAACGGAAAGGAGCATAAAATGCCTGGCAGAGATGGAACGGGACCGGTTGGAGGTCAAGGCAGAGGCAGAATGGGCGGCGCAAAAGCCGGTATCGGCGGAGAGTGCGTTTGTCCGTCCTGCGGCCATCGAGAACCGCACAAAAGAGGGGAACCGTGCGCAGAAAAAGCCTGCCCCAAGTGCAATGCGCGGATGGTGAGGGCGACATAGTATGAAAATTGCAGTAGCCAGCGGAAAAGGCGGGACAGGAAAAACTACTATCAGCACAAATCTGGCTCGAGTCCTCTCCGGCAGCCACAAAGTGCAATATCTGGATTGCGATGTCGAGGAGCCTAATGCGCATCTGTTTCTGCATCCGCAGATAACATCCCGTCGCGATGCCGGGGTTTTGGTTCCGCAAATAGACGAGTCAATATGCACATCGTGTGGCAAGTGCGCGGAGTTCTGCTATTTTAACGCCATTGCCTGTCTGGCCAACACCACCATCACATTCCACGAGCTGTGCCACGGCTGCGGAGGATGCGCTATGGTGTGTCCGGAACGCGCGATTACCGAAATCGAACGCCCGATAGGAGTTATTGAATGCGGAATCTCCGGTGAGATCGAGTTTGTCCACGGCAGGCTCAACATAGGGGAGGCTATAAGCGTGCCGCTGATTCGCCAGGTTATCGGGCATGCCAGGCCCGACAGGGTGGTCATAATGGACGCGCCTCCGGGCACTGCCTGTCCTGTGGTCGGCACGCTAAAAGGCGCGGATAAGGCGGTGCTCGTCGCGGAGCCTACGGCTTTTGGCTTGCACGATTTGACGCTGGCTATGGATTTGATTCGCGAGCTTTCGCTGCCTTGCGGGGTGTTTATCAATCAATTCGACATAGGTGACGACAGGGTCGAACGGTTTTGTGAGGCTAATGATATTCCGATATGGGGTCGGCTGGCACACGACAGGCGCATCGCGGAGGCATATTCCAGGGGAATGCTCGCGGTGGATGCTGTGCCGGAGGCGGCGGCGAGCTTTGAGAGCCTGGCCTCTGAACTGCTGCGGGGAGGCGGACTATGAAAGAAATTGTTATGCTCAGCGGCAAGGGTGGAACCGGAAAGACAAGCATCACGGCATCATTTGCAGCCCTGGCTGACAGGTCCGTTTTGGTAGACTGCGACGTCGATGCGGCTGACCTGCATCTGGTCCTTGAGCCAAAAGCGACGGAATCGCACGAATTTTTGGGTGGCAGAATAGCCGTTATCGACCCTGACAAATGCACCGCCTGCGGAGAATGCGCCAAAGCGTGCCGATTCGACGCCATTCACCCTGAAGCTGATTATTATAGCGTCGATGAAATAGAGTGCGAAGGCTGCGGGGTATGCGCGCTGGTCTGTCCGACCGATGCAATTACGCTGCAGGATACCATAAGCGGCCAGTGGTATTTATCACAGACGCGATTCGGCCCTATGGTCCATGCTCGTCTGGGAGCGGGAGGGGAAAACTCCGGCAAGCTGGTGACTCTTATTCGCAAAAAAGCCAGGGATATAGCTGAGGCGTCAGATGCGCAGATTATCATTACCGATGGCCCTCCGGGGATCGGATGCCCGGTGATAGCATCCCTTGCGGACGCAAACAGGGTTATCATCGTCACTGAGCCTACCGTGTCCGGCATACACGATCTCGAACGCGTGGCAAAACTGGCCGTGCATTTTAAAGTGCCTGCCAGTATCATCGTAAATAAGTACGATATAAACACGGACAAGGCAGAGCAGATCGACCAGTTCGCCGAGGCGAATAAACTGGATGTGCTGGGGAGAATTCCCTATGATCCGGTTGTAACTGCTGCGCAGTTAGTCGGCAAAAGTGTAGTAGAATATTGCAGCGACGGCATTAGTAAAACGCTGCGTGATATATGGGGACGAGTGTCCCGAATCATTGACTGAGGAGTAAAACATGTCTCAAGAACATAGTTGTGGCGCTGAGGGCTGCGGCGCAGGCCAGAGCGGTTGCGGATCGTGCGGTGCGGAGAACGCCCAGACCCTGGATCAATTTATGGAATCTCTGGAGCGAGAGGATACCCTGCGGCGCATAAAGCATAAGATAGTCGTCCTGTCCGGCAAAGGCGGAGTCGGCAAGAGCACCATAGCGGTGAATTTGGCCGTATCGTTGGGTCTGACGGGAAACAAAGTGGGCCTTCTGGATGTCGATATCCACGGGCCGAGCGTGCCCAAGATGCTGCATCTCGAAGAACACAGGCTGGAGTCCAACGGCCGCAAACTGATACCCGCCGAGATTGGCAACATAAAGGTCATGTCCATCGGCTTTATGCTCCAGGATGCACAGGACGCCGTCATCTGGCGCGGGCCGATGAAGGCGGGAGTGATCAAGCAATTTGTGGAGGAAGTCGAGTGGGGAAATCTCGATTACCTCATCGTGGACTGTCCCCCCGGCACGGGAGACGAGCCTTTGTCTATTATCCAGACGCTGCAGGATGCCGACGGGGCCGTGATCGTGACGACACCACAGGACGTGGCGTTGGCGGATGTCGCCAAATCAATCCATTTCTGCGCGCAGCTTAATCTAAAGGTTTTGGGCGTGGTAGAGAATATGAGCGGGTTTGCGTGCCCGCATTGCTCGGAGACTGTGGATATATTCAAATCCGGAGGCGGAGAGCAACTGGCCGAGTCGATGAACGTGCCGTTCCTTGGCCGTGTCCCGCTGGATCCGGTGGTGGTAACTGCCGGGGACTCCGGCACGCCATACATATACAACTATTCCAATTCCGCCGCTGCCAGGGCATTTGAGCCTATAGCGGCCGGGTTGGAAAACGCAATGAAAGACGATAACAGAGAGGAAAAGAAAATGCTTATCGCACTGCCTACAAGTGAGGGACAGCTTTGCATGCATTTTGGCCACAGCGACAAGTTTTCGATTTTCGAGATCGATGACGCCGCAAAGAAAATCGTATCAAAAACGGTCGTCATACCGCCGCCGCATGAGCCGGGTCTACTGCCCAAATGGCTCCATAGCGAAGGTGTCAGCGTGGTTATCGCCGGAGGAATGGGACAACGAGCGCAGGATTTGTTCACGCAGGCCGGAGTAAAAGTCGTTGTCGGCGCAAAACCGGACGATCCGGAGAAGGTGGTATTGTCATATCTTAACGGCGATCTGCAGACCGGCGAGAACGTTTGTGATCATTAGGGCTGCCACATACTGCCATCCAATAATACGATGTGAGGACATAAATGCGTAGAGGACATTGCCATCGCCATGCGGGCGGGCAGCCGTGCACGTGCTCGATGGGGAATCTATACAGATTCGTCGAGCCGCTGGCGTTGTATTTGCTAAAAAAGCGCGGGCAGACCCACGGGTACGAGCTTATGGGAGCGCTGCGTGAACAAGCGTTGACCGACTCGACAATCGAGCCGGGCGCGTTGTATCGCACGTTGCGTCGACTTGAAGAATCCGGCTTCGTATCATCGACGTGGGATATAGCTGCCAGCGGCCCTGCCAGACGCGTTTATGAGCTTACCGAGGCAGGTGAGAGCCATCTGCGCGAGTGGATAGTGGTATTGGATCATCTGTCGGAATCGTTGTCCGGATTCGTGCGCGAAGCTCGCGAATTCATTGAAAAGTGAGCGCGCGCGTCACGCAATCAACTCGGGGGCGATACCCAAATCGCCCTCAGATTTTCCTAAAACCGATTTTTTCGGCCTTTAGCCCTCTCAGGTTAGCCATTACCCGTTGACCAAGCTCGCTCGAAGTGTTATCCTATCTCAACTTGATCCCCATTATTGGATTCATAACCCATGTTCATCAAATCACTGGAAATACTCGGCTTTAAGTCGTTTGCCGAAAAGACGGATGTACATCTGAGTTCCGGAATCACCAGCGTGGTCGGGCCGAATGGCTGCGGAAAGAGCAACATCGCCGATGCGCTGATGTGGGTGCTCGGCGAATCCAATGTCCGCAACATTCGCGCTCAGCGCGCAGTTGATGTCATCTTCGGCGGCAGCGATAAAAAACGTCCGTTGGGAATGGCGGAGGTGTCGCTGACCCTCGATAATACCTGCGGCACGCTGCCTGTAAGTTTCAACGAAGTCACCGTCACCCGAAGAGCTTATCGATCCGGGGAAAGCGAATACTTCATCAACAAAAGCCGATGCCGGCTCAAAGATATCTATGAACTTTTCCTAGATACGGGAATCGGCCGCGAAGCATACTCGTTTGTGACACAGGGCGAAATTGATGCCATTCTCTCCGCAAAGGCCGAGGATCGCCGCGAACTTATCGAAGAGGCCGCCGGCATCAAAAAGTATCGCTACCGGCGAGAAGAAGCCAATCGCAAACTCGATAAAACTCAGGCAAATCTGCTGCGGGTGTGCGATATTATGTCAGAGCTTGACGGGCAGCTCGAACCTCTTGCGCAGCAAGCGGAACAGGCGCGCAAATATGAAGAACTCCAGTCCCGCCTCAATGAAATCGAAATTGGATTGCTGATACGCGACTTACGCAGACATACGCAATCGCTCGAAGAAGTGCGCATCCAAAAAGAGAGCGCAGCAGGCAAGCTGGAGGAATACGACCGCCGGATGGCCGAACTGGAAGCCCAGCATGAAGTTCAATCGGCAAAACTGAGCAGGCTGGAAGAGGAAGTCGAAAATGCGAGGCGTCTGCAGTCGAGCTTATCAGGCAATGTGCAGCGTCTGGACAGCAGGGCCGCGCTGCTCGACGAGCGTCTCAATTCCGCTCAGACACAAATAGCGCAAACCGATGAGGAAATCGAGAACCTGTCACGCCGAATTGAGGAGACCGGGTCTCGCGTTGCCGAACTGGAAATACAGGAGCGTAGCTGCTGTGCGGAGGTTTACGAGATAAAGGCGAACGTCGAGGTCAAATCTCGCACCCTTGCCGAACTCGACAAGCTCTTTGAAGACGCCTCAAGGGCGGTTAACGACCAGAAAACAAACTATCTGGAGCTTGCAAAAGAGATCGCCGCCAAGCGAAACGCCCTGCAAAACTCAAGACAACGCATAGCGGACCTCGAATCTGCCATCGCCAAGCACGATACCGAAATCACCGACCTGCAGACTCAACCACAGGCGGCGAAAAGCACAAGGCAGGAGTCATCCGATCGGGCAGAGTCGGTCGAAGCTCGAATAAAAGAACTGGCTGTAAGCCTCGCGCAGGTCATTGAGGATCGCAAAGCTGCCGAAGCTGAGCTGGCGGATCTGAATAGTCGATATGCAGAAATGGCAAGGCAGGTAGCGGCAAAATCCTCCCGCCTTGGCGCATTAAAGGAAATGGCTGAAGCTCACGAAGGCTTCTTCGAAGGCGTGCGCAGCGTTATGGCCGCATCCAAAACCGGCAAACTGGCGGGTGATTATGCGGTTGTCGCCGACGTGATCGATGTGCCAAAGGGTTACGAGGTCGCCATCGAGACCGCTTTGGGAGCCAGCGTGCAGGACATCATTGCCGATACTGTAGATCAGGCAAAAGAGGCCATTGCATTTCTTAAGCGCAATCAGGCGGGCAGAGCCACGTTTTTGCCTCTCGATGGGTTACGTAATTACGGCGGGGAAGTGCGCGGGCAGATGGATAAGCGCTCCGGCGCGCTTGGGGTCGCCGCCGAACTTGTAAAATGCAAAGATAAGTATGTTCCGGCGATACGGTCGCTGCTTGCTCGCACGGTAGTTGCGCAAAATGTCGATGATGCGGTCGGGTTGTCGCGAACGTTGACCGGCTGGAATAGAATTGTAACGCTTGAAGGGGAACTGATTGTCCCCAGCGGCGCGATAACCGGAGGAGCCAGAAAATCCAAGGGGCCATCGCTCATCACGCGAAAGCAGGAAATCGATACGCTCAATAGAGAACTTGCCGCGCTCGATGGTCAGACCGCCGGGATCACGCAGGAATCTGAGAAAAAACAGCAGCATATCTCGGATATCAGCCGGGATATTTCCAATACGGAAAAGTTGATTTCAGAATCCAGGGCGGCTCACGCCGAGCACGTGAAGCAGGCCGATTTCGCCGCCAGGGAAGCCGAACGCATCCTGCGGCAATTGGAAACCGCACAAGTCGAGCGCGATGAAACCGAACTAGTCCTGAAAAGCGAGTCCGATACAGCCGAGCAGTTGAGCAAATTGCTCGAAGCTGTTGGCCAGGAAAATGAGGACCTCGACGAGAAAGTTGCGGGTGCGGAACAGAATATCGAGAACCTGCAGCAGCGTCGCAGCGCCGCTCGAGAGGAATTGATGCAGCTTAACGCCGCCTATGCGGCCGCCGGACAGAAGTCGTCGTCACTTAAAACCAACCTTGATGAGATGCGCTTAAATATCGAGCGGATGACTGCCGAACTGGAATCCCGCCGCTCGACAGCCGGCAGCGCGTCGACAAACGTCAGCTCGATTATCGCCGAGCGGGAGACTGTGCAGACCGAACGCGAACGCCAGAGCGAGTTGCTTGCCGCGGCGGAGGCCGGTCTCAAATCGTTGACCACAGAAAGAACCACCGAGTCATCTAGCGCGGTCTATGTAGAATCGAGCCTGAAGGAGATCACGAGGCAGCGTAATCAGCTTTCTGAAGATAACCATGAGGCCGAAATCCGAGAAGCGAGGCTGGAGGTGCAGGTCGCGCTGGCCTCGGAGAGGCTGTCGGAGGAATATGGCATATCATCGCAGCAGGCTATGGATTGGCCGGAGGAGGTCGAGGTCGAACGCGGCACTGCAACCGAAGTAGCCCGACTCCGCCGGGAGATAAAGGACATGGGCCTGGTAAATGCAGGCGCGGTGCAGGAATACGAGCGAATCAAGGAAAGATGGGATTTTCTTACTGCGCAACGCGAGGATATGGAGCAGGCGCGCGACCAGATAAGCGCGGCAATACGAGAAATCGATATAAACACTCGTGGCTTGTTCGTCGAGACATTCAATACCGTTGCCGCCAACTTCGATGTCATGTTCAAGAGACTGTTTGGCGGGGGAAAGACCGAACTGGCGCTCACTATCCCCAATGATCTGCTGGAAACCGGCATCAGCGTTAGCGTGCAGCCCCCTGGAAAGAAACTGCAGGATATGGCGCTGTTGTCAGGCGGGGAAAGAGCGTTGACGGCGTGTGCGTTTATATTTGCACTGTTGATGGCCAAACCCAGCCCGTTTGTGGTGCTCGATGAGGTCGATGCGCCCCTTGATGAAAGCAATGTAGAACGATTTGTGGAGGTGTTAAAAGACTTCTCCAAAGACTCGCAGTTTATAGTGGTCACCCACAACCGGGCGACTATGGAGGCTGCAGATACGCTCTATGGAGTGACTATGCAGGAGCCGGGGATCAGCAAGATCATCTCCGTCAAACTTGCTTCAGAAGCTGTAGATACGCAGGAGCGCAGCCTGCTGCATACAGTCTGAGGCTGCGCTCTAAAAAATGCGAATCTTGATGTGTCAGGAAGCCGGTTAGTTATTTGCGTCTGAATCTGGATAGCATTGGCATCGCGGCCAGGCATCCCATCAGGCTGAGAAGAGTCGACGGCTCGGGAACCTGAGGAGGGCTTGGGTTTGACGATCCGCCTCCCCCGGCAGCCGCGGCGATTCCTGCAAGTCCGCCCAGCACGCCCAGCATTGATCCTGCGCTTCCTCCGGCAGCGGCGGCGGCCGCAACGACAGGAGGCATGGATACTGCAGCCGCAGCGATCGGTTGCACGGGAGGCGCTGCAGCGATCGGCAGAACGGCCGCTACTTCAGTTGCCGGCGGAGCCATTACTACAGCGGTAGTAATGATTTCTTCCGGAGCGGGCAGAACCATTGTCTCGACTTCAGATACCGGCGGAACAGCTGCAACCGTGGCGTTTTCAGATTGAATAGTTTCTGTGACGGGTTTTGTAGCTATTCTGGCGGGCAGTCTGGTCATCAGCGGGTTGCCGCAGGAAAATTGCAGCACTGCTTTGCCGTCAGTTGTGGCAAATACTTTTGTGCCTTTTGGCAGGTTCTTTGTTTTCACTTGAGTCCTGCCCTTTGTGTCGACAAACCAGACCTGCGTACGCAGTGACTGCGGCAGGGTTATAATCTGAAGATTTTCCCTGAAATAGTTTCCTATCTCTTCCGACGAAATGCCGAAGTGAATAGAATATCTGGCTTGAACGACCGGGTCGCTTGCTACCTGGTCACACAGGTCGTCAACCGTTGTAACGGCATATTTCAAATATGACCCAGGAGGCGTGCGCTGGGCCGCAAGCGCTGGGACCGCGAAGGTCACAGCCAGCGATAAGCCCAGCATTGCTGGCAAAAGAAATCTCAATATTCGCATAATCAAACACCCCATAGCCCGTCGCCTACTTGGCCGACAGCAGTAGTCGCCGATTCTGATTTTTCGGCGCACTCGTTAGTATATGAATGCATAAAGTGTGCCAAAGTCTTTACAAAATGCTGTTCAGCCTGGCAAAAATAGGGTGATTGAGCGATTTGACAGCCAGCCAGGCACAATTACCGGAGAATTTGGCTTCGTTTGCGGCATTTGGGAACCGGTTGCGGTTGTGTTTGCGTAAAATATGCTGTCATATATACTTAATCAAACTCTAAAGATACGAGAGTTCAAGTCAATAATTGAGACTACAAGGCCCGTATCCCAAAGTGCGGGAGGGAACGGTGTGCGTTGTCCAGGAGGAATATAACGTGAAAACACGTGTCCTAAGGCTGTCGGCGGCTGTTGTCGCGGTTTTTCTGCTTGCCGCGCCGGCATTTGCCGATAATGTTTATACAAGTCAGTCGGTTGCCGAAGTCCCGGCAGTGGAGGGCGTAGCCGCGTCCGCCGGAGCTACTGTCAGTGATCCGGCCACGAATGTCCCGGCGGATCCAAACTACAGGATAGTAGCTGAAGACGCGCTGCGGCTCGATGTATGGGGGGAATCCCAGTTGAGCGCTATGCAGTTTCAGGTAACGCCCGGAGGCACAATTAATGTGCCGTATCTTGGAGAAATAGAGGTTGCCGGGCTTACGCAGACTGAAATTGCTGAGAAGATTGCACGAATGTTGGCGGAGCAGGATATTGTTTATGACGCAAAAGTGCAGATCACCCTTATAAGCATGCATAAGCCTCAAGTGAGGGTGCTTGGAGCTGTGACTCGGCCAGGATCGTGGGATTTTAAGGACGGGGATACTGTCTTTGATGCGATTGGCTTTGCAGGCAGTTACAGGGAGGATGCCATGCTCGAATCGGCTACCCTCACTCATAAGGATGCCGACCATCAAATACCCGTTGATATCAAGAAACTCCTCGCCGGCGATATGTCACAGAACCATACCCTGACAAATGGCGATGTGATTTATATCCCGCATGAAGAGTATAATAACAAAATATATGTGCTCGGCCAGGTCAACAGACCCGGACAATACAGCCTCAAGGATAACACCACAATGCTTGCGGCTATCAGTCTGGCAGGAGGCGCAACCGAGAAGGGATCTATAAGGGATACAGTGCTTATGCGCGGCGACCCTGCCAAACCGGAGAGAATTAAAGCGAACTTTGGAAAGTTATTCGATACGGGAGATATGTCTCAGGATCTCGTACTAAACCCGGGTGACGTTGTTGTGGTGCCCGATTCCAAGAAGTTTGACTGGCAAAAGGTTGCCTCTGTGGTCAGCACGATGGTCAATCTCAGCTATTTGCGTCGGGTAGGCTTCTAAGCTAAGCCCACATACAGGAGGATGTGTCCGTGGAATTTTGGCGCTACTATAGAGTAATACGCAGGAGGCGTTGGCTTATTCTGCTTGGAACGCTCGCGGCTCTGATTGCGGTCGTGTTCTGGAACTCCAGTTCAGAACCTCTATATACCGGCCGTACTACGGTGATGGAGTCAAAGAGCATCAGGCAAATTGGCGTTCCATTATACCAGTCGCAGTTGATTAGCAGCCCTACAGACTTGCAGTTGCAGATTTCGAATCTGGGCAACCTTGCTACCAGCAACAGGGTGATGCAAAACGCGGCGATGACACTGGCTGATCTGGGCTTGAAATATGAACCGCGAGAGGTGCTTGCGGCCACATCGGTCACACCGGTGAAAGATACGAACACGCTCGCCATTGAGGTCACCCTGCCCAGCCAGGAAGCTGCAAAAGTTGCAGCCGACGTTGTTGCTGCCGAGTTCAAAAAGGTCTATGCGGAGCTAAACAACGCATCGGTCAGCCAGAGCAGGGAGTTCATCGAAGCTCAAATTGAGGCTACGCACGCCGCTATGATACGCGCTCAGGACGCCCTCAAAAAATACAAAGAAGAAAGCGGAGTAATTCTCATTGACCAGCAGTCGGCGGCGGCAATTTCGAGGATCAGCCGCGCTGAGGAGACGTTCTCCAACACGCAGATTGCCCATCAGACCGCTGCAGCACGCGCTGCGCAGGCGCTCAAGGAAGTTGAAAGCCTGAAAGAATGGGAAAACAGCGGCAAGACAGTCTCTCAAAACCCTATCTGGCAACAACTGACAGTGCAATTAATCGATTTGGAGACCAGAAAGGCAAGTATGCTCAATGGCGGACCGGGACAATCCCGAAGAGGACCTAACCACCCGGAAGTCCTCGCTGTTCAGGCGCAAATCGACAATGTTAAAAAAGAACTTCTAAATACAAAAGAGGAATATATTGCGAGCAGTGTCGAGTCAAAAAACCCGATCTACCAGAACGCAACAAATGCCTACGTGAGCGCAAGAGTTGAGGATATCGCCACCGCAGCACAACAGCAGGCGGCTAAAAACGTGTCAAACGAGGCCCGTTTAGAGATGGCCCAACTGCCGGCTAAGGAAGCGAAAATGGCAGAATTGACGCTTGATCTCAAGACTGCCGCCGACACTTATGCGCTTATGAAAGTAAAGCTCGATGAGGCCAAAATCCTGGAGCAGCAGAACCAAAATGACGTTGCGCTAAAAACTATCGACTCTGCATTCGTAAGGCCGGTAGATCAGAAACACGGCCTCAAAATCATACTGGCGCTTATGCTGGCGCCGCTGATGGGAGTTGGTGTCGCGTTCTTGCTGCACTACACCGATAACACGGTTAAAACAGTCAACGATGCCGAAAAACTTCTCGATTTGCCGGTGCTTACCGCTGTTCCGGGAGCCAAGGCACACTCTCTGCCCAGGCATAACTGCCCGGAGATTATGGATGTAGCATATCAGATGTTGACCTCCAATCTCTGGATAGCCACTCAGGAAAGCGAGAACAATTCCATTGTGATGGTGAGCGCGGAGCCGGATGCGGGACGGAGTGTGACCGCCTCCAACCTCGCCGTGTCTCTGGCCCGCGAAGGCGCAAGGGTTATTCTGGTTGACTCAGACCTTCGTAAGCCTACCCAGCATCTTATCTTCGGGGTGGAGAATCGTGTGGGGTTGACGAATATCCTCAGTGGCGGAGCTACGTTGGAAGACGCATTAGCGCCGACGAGAGTTCAGGGATTGCTGCTGGTTCCGTCAGGCCCGGTTCCGGATAACCCGGTTAAGCTGCTTCGGTCACCGGAAATGAAGGATTTTACGCAGCAGATATCGGAATTGGCCGATTTCGTCATCTATGATACGCCGGCGGGAATTGCGTTCCCTGACCCGGTGCTGGTGGCGACTTTGGTCGGAAATGCCGTAGTGGTGCATTCCGCCGGTCGTGTGCCCAGAGGCAGCGAGGCTGAACTGCGCGCAAGATTGGATGGAGGAGGGATCAATTTGCTGGGTGTCGTGCTGAATAAGGTCCGAAGAGAAGACTCCAGCAGCTACTTCCACTACCATCGCTCCTATGAAGGCGTTGGAATGCCGCGGCTTGCCGGCGGTTCAAAAACTATTAGAGATTCCAGCAAGGGCGCATGATAGCGCTCGGATGTTGACTCCGTCGTCCGGCGGATGCTTATGCTGCACCGCCGGACATTGCCCGCCTCGGATGTTATAGGAGGAACTGCGGGAATGCGTGAGTGTCGGAAATGTGGCGCCGAACTAGCCGAAGGCGTGGATGCATGTCCAAAATGCGGCGAACAAGTAGATAGTGGCGGCGAAAAAAAAGCCACTCGTAATTTGACAACTACCCTGCTGGGAGCGCTCAAAGGATATTGGCCGCATATTCTGGTCGGTGTCCTGTTTATCGTAATGCAGTGGCAATTCCCGTTCGTTGAATGGTGGAAGTCCTGGCAAAAACCGCACTCCTATTACTCCCACGGGCCACTGGTTCCGTTAATCTCTCTGTTTATGGTATGGGCTAATCGAAAGCGGCTGGCTCAGATCAAAATACAGCCATCGTGGCTGGGTTTGATATTGGTTCTTCCCTCGATACCGTTCTTTATATTTGGCCGATGGACAGGTTCCGGCAACGTGTGCGCTATTACGTTTTTGACCTTTCTGGTTGGCGCTGCGCTGATGTTGTTTGGCAGTCGGATGACTCGGCTGCTGATGTTCCCGATTCTCTATCTTTTGTTTATGGTCCCCATGCCTTCGACGCTGCTGGACAGGGCATCTTTTCCCGTGCAAAAGGCGTCCACTACTCTGGCTGCCAAGGTGCTCCACTATTCAGGGATGGTATTCAGCGATTCGGATGGCGGATGGGGAATCAGACAGGCGGGCAACCTGATTTACTCCCCTAAACTGCCGGCAGGACCCGGGGAATCGGAGGGAGTGCTCAGGGTGGAAGGGGAATGCAGCGGTTTCAGAATGTTAATCTCACTGATTACATTTACTGCATTTTTCGTCTATATGCTCAATACGCATTGGTGGAAAAAAGTTTTGCTGATGGGGATATCCCTGCCGCTAAGCTTGTTTGTAAATGGGTTGCGTATTGCCGTCATCGGATACGTGGGCATTTGGACGGAATCAGCGGAAGCGATGTTCAAGTTCCACGACTCATGGGCAATGGTTTTTGAACTGGTCCTGTCGTTTGCGATTTTGTTCGGGATTGCCCGGTTGATCAAGGCCGTGGATTTCGGTATTCCGGATCCTAAGGAAGGCGAACAGGCTGCGGCAGGGGATATCAGACGAACAAAATCCAGCACGATTTCCCAGGCGGCGGTCACAGGTCTTTTCTGCTTGATCATATTTACCAACTATGCAATCAAGCCGCTTGAGGCGACTGCGAGAGGAGAACTCAATCGAGAGAGTTTCCCGCCAACGTTCGGCAGTTGGTTCTCGCAGGATCTAAAAATGGATTCGCTGACCCAACAGGAACTTAAAACTGCCGATATGCTTAATCGGTTCTATATCAATGGCGCACACGATGTCGAGACGGCTTCGGCATTGGTCCAGGCTGCGCGCGACACCGATGCGTTCCACGACCCTCACAGTTGCATACCGGGGGGAGGCAGCTCTATTGATGAGGATCGCATCATTACGATACGTTTCGATAAGCCACGGCCGTTCGAAGTAAAAGCCACATATCTGCGATTTTCCAACAAAGATACCGGAGACAGCTTCCTGCTGGTCTATTGGTACAGCACCGACAATCATTCCTATCCGAGGACAAGTCAGGTGCGATTGGTGATGCGAGCGGAGCAGCTTAAGGATCTCCAGGCGATAGCCAAGAGTTGGTTTGGAGTAGGCAGCGCCGAGCAGGCGGAGGCAAACTACAAGAACAGACAATCCTATTGTTACCGCTTCTCGACTCCCGCCTACTATGAAGATTCCAAAACCTCGCTGGCCAGGTTGCAGAAGTTTATCAAAGAGTTTGTGGCGAACTCTCCGCACTTTGAGCAGCAGGATTAGAGGATATCGATGAGGTTTCTGGGAAACATTCTTCGCGCAATTGTGAAGCCATTTGCCTGGATATGGGAGCGGATACAGCAAAGAACGTTAGCTATGTCCCCTGCCGGCGATGGCGTGCTGGCCGGTGCGGGTTATGGCATTGGCGTGGCGCGAACCGCCGCGGCTCCGGGCTGGCGCAAGCTTGTGCGGTGGGTGGTAGTTGCATTTGGATTTGCAGTCTACTTTGCGATGCAGCTTGTGCTGGCGTATTTATGCAATCAGTTGCTGTGGATTTTCATTGTAGCTTTCATGATCATCGTAGCCTGCCTGGTCTTTGCTGTGTCCAAGCCGACAGCGACATTTCTTGTCTGGCTGGCGATATCGCCGCTGGCCTTTATTTTTCTCAGAATGGACTTTGGCAAGGGGATACCGGCAATTACGTTTGACCGGGTGGTTCTGATGGCTCTGGCGGGTTTTTTGGTTCTCAAGACTATGTTATACCGCTACAGAATCAAAAGGCCTATTACAGGTGAGGCGCTTGCTATAATTCATATAGCTTATGTAGCTTTGGCACTGTATACTATGGAGTCCGAGAGTCTGCTGAGAACGCTGCGCATTCTTTCAGAAAAATTCGACCACATCGCGCTGGCTTTAATCGCCTATTATATTGCAAAGTCTGTTCTTACCAACAGAAAACAGCTCTTTGGAGCGATTATCGCTCTTATAATTGCTGGTGGATATTCGGCCATTTCGGCAGTTTACGAACACTATACTGGCTTACGGTGGTTCAGCTCATTTTTACCGGTGCAGATGGGCTTGGGTTATTCAGATGTTGGCAGAGCCTGTGGGCCTTTAATCAATCCGTCTGCGCTTGGTACATTTCTGGGGATTACCGCATTTTTGACTTACCACCTACTGTATAATGTACAGCGAAAGTCATTAAAAGCTTTACTTGCAGTTCTAATATTGCTGCAATTGGCAGGTTGCTATTTTACCTACACCAGAGGTGGTTATGTTGCTCCAGCAATGCTGCTTATCCTTATGCCTTTTGCTGCCAGAGCCTACCGAAAACACTATGTGGCGCTGCTTGTTGGCGCTGTCATCGTTGCCACTGTTGCCGCTCCTGTCGTCTTTTCCAACAGGTTCGTTCACAACAGGTTGACCAAACAGAGCACTGTTTTAGGTCGCTTAGTTATCACTGCCGGCACTATTAATATTATCAAGCACCACCCGGTTTTCGGCATCGGCCTTGGGCAAATTGATTATGGTCTTGAAAAGTACATCACCAATGCAGGCGCGCTCAGCGGGTGGTACGCTCGAGGCATACAACCCCTTCAATTTTATCCGCATCCAAAGCTCCGCACAGTTGTAACATCACATAATTCGTTTCTCACAATATTGGCAGAGGAAGGCTTGGTCGGAGGGTTCTTATATTTCGGGTGTTTTATCGCCTTGATTGTTCATTTGCTGAAGGTCAGGGCGAGGCTTCCGGACGAAGGCATTTTCGGCAAAGATTTGATTGCCGTCATCATTGTCGCGTCCCTGGGTCACTTTATATCTACTTTGACCTACGACATTCGTTTCTTCAAATATCCGAACTACGTCTTGTGGGCGATGTTTGCAATAGGTGTGAGGTTAGGGGAAATTGTTACCGAAGAGGCACAAGAGAGGGAGAACGCTGCTGCTAAAAGCAAACAGCGTAAGAAGCCGGAACTGACGCACGTTTAGATTTGTGGCTGGGCCAATGTTCAGATAAAGAGGGTATGCTATGGATGATATGCGCGTGGCTTTGGTAGGGCCTTATCCCGCCTCTGAAGGAAGTGTCTTCGGAGGAGTGGAGGCTGCCACCTCTTCATTGGCTGATGGGCTGGCGGCGTTGGATGAGGTTGAGGTTCACGCAGTTACCGCTGTGGCAGGTCTGAGATCGTATACCCATAAAGTAACGCATTCCGGAGTGCACGTTCATCTTCTGCCTTTATTCAGGAAGCTGGGCTGCCTGACGGCGTTTGCGATTGATCGAGGTCGAATACGCGCCAAGCTCAGAGAAATAAATCCCGATATCATCCACATTCATACTCAGTTGATGTACGGTTACTCGGCTCTCGAACGTGGATGGCCATCGGTTTTGACGCCGCACGGCATCTACCACCGCGAAACTGCCTCCAAACGTGGCTTGGACAGGTTGCAGACACGACTCGGTTGTCGTTACGAAGCCAATTCTCTGCGCAGGGCGCGTCATATCATTGCGATCAACCGCTACTCGATCAGAGAATACGGCTCATACGTCCGCACAAATGACATTCGATACATCGACAATTCCATTAAGGATCACTGGTTTAATGTGGCGGATCATGCCGAGCCGGGGCGCATTCTCTTCGGTGGCTTCATCTACGATCTGAAAAACCTTTTATATCTCCTTGAGGCGATGGCGGAGCTGGCTGACAGTCACCCAACAATTCGGCTGCGGGTTGCAGGATCGGTGCGCGAACAGGGTTATTATGATCGGTGTCTCAAGCTGGTGGCAGATCGAGGAATTGAAAAAAACGTAGATTTTCTAGGGCCGTTGTCCGTGGAAGGGATGGTCGAAGAGCATTCGAAGGCATCGCTGGTCGCCCTCGCTTCCAAACAGGAAAATGCGCCAATTATAATCTCCGAGGCTATGGCGGCGGCCAAGCCGGTCGTTGGCACGAACGTCGGCGGGATTGCCGAGATGGTGGCCGATGGGGAAAGCGGATACGTTGTGCCGCTTGATGATGTGAAGACACTTGCCGATAGAATACATCGCCTTTTATCTGATGATGACTTGAGAAAACGTATGGGGCAGGCGGGCAAGGCAATCGCCGAACAGCGTTTCAAACGCTCGGTGGTAGTCTCCAAAACGCTCGACTTCTACAGGGAAATTATAGAAAATGAACGCGGACGCCGTATCTGAGGTTGCAGAACAGAATAGGGGAAACTCGCCGCGTGCAGCTCTTTTAGGGCCGTATCCCGCTGAGCCGGGCAAGTTCCGCAACGGTGTCGAAAGCGTGGTTTCCGCTCTTGCTGATGGTTTGGCGGAACATGGAGTAGAGGTATTTGTAGTCACTGCGGACCCCGACATCAAAAAGGAGATGCGATCAAAGACGCCGTCAGGTGTCAATGTATTGAGGCTTCCCGTTTACGGCAAGTTAGGCAACCTGACCGGCTTTGCGATGGATGTTAAGCCGATTCGCGCTGCGCTCGATGAAATTCGTCCGGATATTGTTCACATTCACAAGATATTGATCTATGCAAAAGCGGCGATGATTCCAAGATGGAAATCAGTGTTAACTGTGCATGGAATTCACTTTAGAGAGGCGGCGCTGCAGCGTGGCTGGGCAGGTGTGCGTGCAAGATTTGCCTGTCGTTACGAACGAGAGGCGCTGCGCAAAGCAAGGCACGTCATTTGCCTCAATCGTTATGCCGTGGAAACCTGCGGCGGTTGGCTAAAGGCGCCGGACGTTCGCTTAATAGACAACCCCATAGATGATGGATTTTTCGATGTCTCCATTGAGGAAGAACAGCCAGGTACAATACTGTTTGGCGGGTCTATCACGCGACGGAAAAATGTCCTTGGTCTTCTTGGGGCGCTTGATATTCTGGCAAAGGACTATCCTGAGATCAGACTTAAAATAGCAGGCAAAGCGGCTGACGAAGCATACTATCAGAGATGCCTTGATTTTGTCGCGGGGCATGGTTTGCAGGAAAATGTGGAATTTTTAGGGAGCCTGTCCGTTGATGCGATGGCATCCGAGCTTGGCAGGGCTTGTATGCTGGTGTTGCCGTCCAGACAAGAAAGCGCGCCGGTCATAATTTCCGAGGCAATGGCTGCGGGCAAGCCTGTTGTGGCGACAGCGGCGGGAGGAACTGCCGAGATGGTTGAGGACGGCGTCAGCGGGTTTGTTACGCCGATAAATGACGCTCCGGCCCTGGCATCAGCCATCGGCAAATTGATGAACGACGCTGATCTGCGCCGCAAAATGGGACAGGCCGGCAAGAAATGCGCAGAAAGCCGATTCCGACGCAGCGTGGTTGTCGAAAAAACCATAGCTTTGTATCGCGATGTGATAGGTGAACAATGATTCGACTAGTCCTTGCACAGCAATATCCGTTTGAAACGGACACGTTTCCGGGAGGAGTGCATACCGCTGGATATTATCTTGCCCGCGGAATGCAGGCCAGAGACGAAATAGATGTGCGAGTATTGACCGTCAGCGGGCAGGCTCCGCAGGATATGGATCGGGTCGACAACGATCTTCGGGTGCATTTTCTCTCTGAGCCGAATGTGCGAATACTACCCAATATGAGCCGCAACATAAGGCGTTTGACGACGCAACTGCAGGAGATGAAACCCGATATCGTAAATGCAAATCTGGTGGTGTACGCCGTTGCCGCTCTGCGAGCCGGGCTGCCGACGGTCTTTACCGTTCACGGCGTGATACACAAAGAGGCGCAGGTTTGGACGCGCCCGATTGACCGTCTCCGATATATGATGTATTTGCGATATGACCGCGAGGTTATGGCCAGAGTCAAGCATCTGATAGCCACCAGCCCGTATGTGGTCAAAGAATATCAGGGACGCACCGAAGCGAAATTCCATGTTATCGACAACTGCATAGATGAGCGATTTTTCGGTGTTTAGAACAATGAAGAACCCGATAGACTGCTCTTTGGCGGGCTGGTGTACGACCGAAAAAATGTGCTCGGATTGCTGGAAATTGCCCGCAGGCTGATTGAAAATCGCCCGAATCTCAAGCTTCGTGTGGCCGGAAAGATCGCCGATGAGAATTATTATCAGCAGTGCCTGGCGTTTGTAAAAGAACACGGCATCCAATCTAACGTAGACTTTTTGGGGCAGACGACGGTCGAGACAATGATGGAGGAGCTGTCTCGTGCTACGATGCTGCTGCTGCCGTCCAAGCAGGAGACCGCGCCTCTGGTTATAAGCGAGGCTTTGGGCGCAGGCAAGCCGGTAGTGGCATCTACTGCGGGCGGCATTGAAAATCTCGTCAGGGATGGTGAAACGGGTTATATCGCCAACTGGCGTGATAACGACAGGTTCGTCGAGTGCATCGACAGGCTTATGGGTGATAATCAACTTCGAGAACAAATGGGCAAGGCTGCAAGGCAGGAAGCGGTTCGGAGGTTTTCCAAAGAGTCGGTCGCTGCTCAAACAGTTAAAGTGTACGAAGAGGCGTTGCGAGGCTAACGCGTATTGGTAAGGATGGCGCATTGAGTCAAAAATCACAGACAATAGACCATGCATCCTGCAAACAGGCGGCATTGCGTCTGCATAATCACCTGCGGACTCGTCATTTGCGGGATGACGGAGCAATAGTCGGGCCGGACCCCGGGGTCAGCCTGAATTTGCGCGCCACTCGTTTCATAAAATCATATATGAGGGCATTGCCCTGGCGGGATACTCTGTATTACCTGCAGGCGCAGGCATATTGGATTTGGGATAACATAGAACTGGCTAAACTGACCGGTGATAACGAACATGTGCAAACCGCGCTACGATGCGCCGACGTGGTAGCGGGCAGGCAGACCGACGAAGGATGGTGGCATTATCCCCAGGCTGAATGGAGAAATAGAGTAGCCACGGTTGAAGGCTGCTTCGGATCGATATGTCTGCTTATGGCGTTTGAACAATCCAGCGATCAGCGCCTGCTGGATGCTGCGAAGAGATGGTACGAGTTTATGGTCGATAAGATCGGATTTCAGGACTACGATTCCGAATCGAAGGCCATAAACTATTTTTCCAACGTCGGGCGCGGGTTGGTGCCGAATAATTCCACCCTTGCCGTGTGGATGAGCGCGGTTCTGGCAAAGGCGAGCGGGGAGGAAAAATACCTCGAACACTGCCCGGCAATGGTGCGGTTTCTCGCACGCTGCCAGACCGGTGAAGGGGAACTGCCTTACGTATTAAAGAGCGAGTATGGGCCAGGCAAGTTGCATTATTTGTGTTTCCAATATAATGCCTTTCAGTTTCTTGATATGTGTGAGTATTATCTAATCTCAAAGGACGAGGTGGCTCTTCAGATAATCAAGGGGCTGGCCGAATTTTTATCTAATGGATTGACCGCGCAAGGCGATGCCAGGCACGATTGTGAAACCGAAAAGCCGGTGATGCACTATTTCACCGCGGCGGTTTGCGGCGCTCTGATGCGTGCCGACGAAATAGGACTCGGTGATTATGCAAAAATTGCAGCACGCGGCTATCGACGGCTCCTCGACGTTCAAAAGCCCGACGGCAGTTTTGATTACTCGCTCGGAGACTATGGCTTTCTCTCCGACCGCCGTTCATATCCGCGAAATCAGAGCATGATTTTGCGACATTTGTTGATTGGCGCATTCGGTGAGCTGCAATGAGCAAAAAAGTGGCATATATATTTAGTGTGCCTGTGGCAAGTAATACTTACAACATCCGAACGATATGAGGTGGATCAGATTTTTGTATTCATGGGCACGAATTTTGGCTTCGTGCCGTAAATATACAGAAGCAAGAGGACGTATTGGCTCTGCTGGATTCTTACACGGATAGCATGCCCTTGCATCAATTGATGCCTGGAGCGCTCGGAGAAGAGTATTGACAAGAAAAATTGCTTATATAATAAGCATGGTGAAGTCTGGCGTACCCGCTTTCACCTACCGGGAAATCGACATACTACACAATAATGGCTTTGAAATAGCGCTTTTCACGCTGGCCTATCGCGAGGGACCATATATGCCCAGGGCTCAGTGGCCGGTTTTCAAACCATCGCTATATTCAATGCTCATCTCCCACATTTGCCGGCTTTTGTCTCGGCCTTTACTTTACTTGTCACTGCTGACCACCGCTCTTAAAACAGGCACTACGAGAGAGTTCGCGCTTGGGATGCAATTTGCGGGTCAGATGCGCAAATGGGGAGCCACCAACATACACTGTCACTTCGGCGACAGCAAGCTCTACACCGGTTATTATTGCGCAGTCTGGTTGAATCTGCCAATGACCGTCACAATGCATGCCTACGAAATCCATCGCAACCCGAAGCCGCAAATGTTGAAAATAGCCCTGACTAAATGCGAGAAAGTGGTGGTGCAGTCGGAGTTCAACAAAGAATGTGTGATGCGTAATTTCAAATTGCCACCGGAAAAAATAGCTCTCATACGTGCGCACGGTGATATGTCAAAGGGCACGGAGCCGCCAGTGGCGCGGATATTAATGGTGGGTGAGTTCCGATACAAGAAAGGCCATGAGGTCTTGTTGTCCGCTGTAAAGAAACTCAATCGAAAGGATATCGTAGTCTGGTTTGTCGGAGGCGGCCATCTGGACGTGCCGCAAATAGCGCGTGAAATGGGCCTTAATAACCAGACCGTATTCTTTGGGATGGTTGGCAGGGATATACTCAATGTCCTGTATGATTCGTGCGACTTATTCGTGCTGCCAAGTCGAACTGCGGCAGACGGCGATATGGAAGGAATACCGGCGGTGCTTATGGAGGCGATGTCCCACGGCAAGCCGGTGATCAGCACCAGGCACGCAGGCATACCGGAGCTTGTGGAGGAAATACTGGTCGATGAGAACAACGTCGACGAATTGGCCGAGGCAATCGCGCATCTGGTAGATAACCCGGAACTGCGGGACAAAATGGGCCGGAGGAATTATGAAATTGTGAAGGCCGGATTTTCTGACGATGCGGTGTTGCAGTTGGGCAAGATATTTACGGATCCGCCAGCCGGAACGCAGGAAGGAAGACATTCGTGAAAGTCCTGTCAGTTGTGGGCACGAGGCCCAACTTTGTAAAAGAGGCTCTTATAAACAAGGAGATGAAACGGCGCGGAATACACGAAGTGCTGGTGCATACCGGTCAGCACTACGACTATGAGATGTCGCGCGTGTTCTTCCAGGAACTCGACATCCCCGATCCCGACCATCATCTTCAGGTGTCTACCGGTCTGCCGGGCAGGCAAACCGCCGAGATCATCGAGGCTGTCGAAAGCATACTTATCAAAGAGGAACCTGACATCACTTTGGTATATGGCGATGTTACTTCCACTCTGGCGGCGGCGCTGGCGTCGGTAAAGCTCAGAATTCCTGTTGCGCACGTTGAAGCGGGGGTCAGAACACAGGCCAGATATAACCCGGAGGAAATAAACCGACGCGCAACCGATACCGTCTCGGAGCTACTTTTAGCCAATTGCGAGGATGCCTACGAAGAACTCATAAAAGAAAACCATACCGGGTCAAGAATTGTGCTCACCGGGGACATTATGAAAGACGTGCTCATTGATACGATCAAACGATTCAATATCAATGTTGTCCGTGGCGACTACACGCTGTGTACGCTGCATAGAGCGGAGAATGTCGATAACAAACACAACCTCTCTGCGATACTGCGCGGCTTGGCGCAGTCCGGGCAAAAAGTGGTCTTTCCTGTGCATCCCCGCACACGCAAAAAACTTGATGAGTTTGGCTTGACTGAAGAATTTGAAAACTCAGGCAACATACAATTCAGCGAACCGCGAAGTTATCTGGATTTTGTTACGTTGCTGGCAGGCGCAAACAAAGTGGTGACCGATTCAGGCGGAGTGAGGCGCGAATCATATATTTTGGCAAAGCCAACGATTGTCGCAATAGAACTGGTGTGGTTTCCGTGCCTCGTCAAGTCCGGTTGGAAAGTGGTTGCCGGGCCAGCCAGCGACAAAATAGCCGATGCCATTGTCAATTTCGAGCCGCCCGACGAGCATCCGGAGCTTCTGGGGGATGGCAGGGCTTATGTGCGGATTGTTGACGAGATAGAAAAGCAATATAACGACCGAAATAAAACCAGCGGAACAAAAGGCGGTTAAGCAGTTGACTGCAAGCACGATCAAAAAGCGAATATGTCTGGTGACGCAGTCATATTACCTGCGCGACCCGCGTGTAAGACGCGAGGCCGAAGCCCTTGCGCACGAGGGTTATGAAGTGGACGTGATCGCGCTTGCAGAACAAGACCGCCCTGCAAAAGAGACCGTCAATGGAGTAAATATCTCCAGCATAAAGATAAACCGCAAGAGAGCGACGGCTGTTCGTTATCTGCTGGAGTACTCGCTGTTCTTTTTGGCGACTTCGGCGATGTTGTTCGCCCGTGTTTTTACTCGGCGATATGATCTGATACATATCAATAATATGCCGGACTTCCTGGTGTTTTCGACGGTGTTGCCAAAACTGTCAGGAACAAAAATAGTATTGGATGTCCATGATCCGATGGCGGAGATATTCACGACAAAATACGGCATAGGCGGCCGCAGTTTCCCCATCAGATTTCTGAGGTGGCAGGAGAAAATAAGCCTGCGGTTTTGCCATCACATACTCACCGTGAGCGATGCAATGAGAGAGAGGCTGGAGCCTGCTGCCCGAGGCAAGCCGATTTCCGTGGTTCTGAACCTGCCGGACGAATCGATTTTCCATGCGAGCAACGTTCGGCTAGAGAAACCTGCCAATTCGTTTGTGCTGCTCTATACGGGAACGATGTCGGCTCGTTACGGACTGGGCATAGCAATTGAGGCCGCTGCGCGTTTGCGCGACGATATTCCTGAACTTAAACTCCTGATGGTAGGAGAGGGTGACGATTTGCCTGTGCTGCGCCAGATGGGCGATGAACTGGAATTGGGCAGTATCGTTGAATTTCGGCTGCCGGTGCCTTTGTCTAAAATACCGGAGATAGTATCTCAGTGTGACGTCGGCATTTCGCCGCATATCAGCGATGACTTTATGCGGCTTTATTTCTCTACCAAAGTTGCCGAATTTGTTAGCATGGGGCTGCCGACGGTGGTGACTCGCACACAGACTATTGAACATTATTTCAGCGAGGATATAGTAAAATACTGCGAATCCGGCTCGGTCGAATCATTCGTAAACGCCGTGTTGGAGCTATACAACAGCCCGGAGCTGCGGGATCGTATGACGGAGAACGGCAGGCAGTTGTCACAGCGCTGGAATTGGGCAACTGAGAAAAAAATATATATTGAAGTGGTCGAACAATTACTTGGCTTGAGGACACAGAGCCGGGATATGGAGTGCAAACAGCAGGGAGATACCAACTAAAGGCATTGTATATCCTTGCATTACGGGGGACGCTATTATGATAAACCTTGGACTTATAGGCGTTGGATACTGGGGGCCGAACCTTGCCAGAAACCTGAATAACACCGAAAATGCGGCTCTGGCGTGGGTGTGCGATGCCGATGAAAAGTCGCTCGGCAAGATATCATCCGGTTATCCCAAAGTGCAGGCAACGAACGATCTAACCAGGATGCTTGCAGCTACGGATCTGGATGCCGTAGTAGTTGCGACTCCGGCAGGAACCCACTTCGAAATTGCCAAACAAGTTCTGAAAGCCGGGAAACACGCACTCGTGGAAAAACCGCTGGCTATGAGCGGCGATGAATGCGATGAACTAATCGATCTCGCTGATAGCAAAAATCTGAAACTAATGGTAGGCCATACGTTTCTCTACAGCCCTCCGGTGCTAAAATTAAAAGAGATTGTCGGTTCAGGTGAGATCGGCGATGTATATTATGCATACTCCACCCGGGTAAATCTCGGCAGAATACGCAAAGATGTCAACGCTATGTGGAATCTCGCTCCGCACGACATCGCCATATTCATAAATCTTTTCGAGTCTGCGCCGGTCTCCGTCAGCGCAAAAGGCATAACCCATATCCAGCCCGGAATCGAAGATGTTGTTTTTATGTATCTGGATTTCCCCGGCAACATCACGGTGCACGTGCACATCAGTTGGCTCGATCCCGGCAAAGTGCGCAAACTTACGCTGGTGGGCAGCAAGAAAATGGTCGTATATGATGACGCCAACGCAGACGCTAAAATACAGATATTCGACAAGGGAGTCACCAAGGTTTCCAATGGAGGAGCCGAGTCATTTACAAGCTTTGGCGAATTCCAGCTTCTGCTGAGGGCAGGGGATGTGCTGATCCCCAAAATAGCTGCAACGGAGCCTTTGAAGATGGAATGCCAGCACTTTGTGGACTGCATCATCAGTGGCGAGCGTCCACTCACCGACGGAGTCCACGGAAAACAGGTTGTAAGGGTGCTTGAGGCGGCGCAGGAGTCAATGAAATCAGGAGCGTGTCCGGTGGAGGTCAAGCTATGAGCAATATCGCCGAAACTGCAAAAATATATCCCAATGTGATCCTCGAAGAAGGGGCTGAAGTTGGCGAGTTCTGTATAATAGGGCTTCCGCCAAAGAGAAAAGCCGCAGGTGAGCTTGAGACTCGCATCGGCAAAAACGCTGTGATCAGGTCGCATACTGTTATCTACGCGGGCAATGTGATCGGAGATAATTTCAATTCCGGCCACGGCGCGCTTATCCGCGAGGACAACCAGATCGGAAACGATGTCAGCATCGGAAGCCATACCGTCATCGAGCATCATCTGGAGATTCAGGACGGCGTGCGCGTCCATTCTCAGGCATTCGTGCCGGAGTTCACCGTTTTGGAAAAGGGCTGCTGGATCGGCCCGAATGTGGTCTTCACAAATGCCCTGCACCCGCTGTGCAAGCACGTTAAAGAATGTCTCAAGGGCGCGACGGTGAAGAGCGGCGCAAAAATCGGTGCAAATGCGACGATACTGCCGGATACTACCATCGGGGAGATGGCTCTGGTGGGTGCAGGATCGGTGGTTGTAAAAGATGTCCCGGAAAAAGTGGTTGTGGCCGGCTCACCTGCCAGGGTAATAAAAAATGTCGCCGATCTGGATTGTCCTTATGATCTGTGCGACAAACCTTACGATGTGTAAATATGCCATTTATAGAGGCAAAGTATGCTAAATGGAGGAGGGCGCTTGAGCCGTTTATCGTGGCGAATCAGCGTATTGATGCCACCATTGCCCGGTTAAACGAGGGCGCGCTGATAGCTGATGTCGGCGCAGGGGGCAGAAGAATTACGCCTGATATCGTTTCTGTGGATGCATATTGGGCGACGGATACGGATATTGTCTCCGATGCGGCTGATTTGGCGATCGCCGATGATGTCTTTGATTGCGTGTTTTGCACCGGAACTTTGGAGCATTTGCCGGATCCGTGGACTGCGGCAAAGGAGATAGCCAGGGTGACGAAGCCCGGCGGATTGGTGCATATCGATGCGCCGTTTATGCAGGGATACCATGCAGATCCGCAGGATTATTGGAGATTCACGCAGGACGGGCTGCGCAAGCTGTTCGAGGGTTTCGAGGAGATCGAATGCGGCGTTCATATCGGCCCTGCATCCGGGTTGAGCTGGACATTTGTAGGTTTCTGTCAGGGGCTGGCAGGGGGGCCGTTTATGCGCAAAATATGGTTCCGGATCGGCAGATTGCTGGCGTTTCCGTGGAAATACCTGGACACTTTGATAGTGAAACGACCGTATAGTTACTTAGCAGCCGGCGGAGTTTATTTTGTAGGCCGTAAGCCTGAGCGTCGGACACCCGATAATATGTAACGGCAGGCAGACACGGGCAATATCGATTTCGAACGGAGTAAGAAATCTGTTTTCGTATGCAAGTGAACAATAACGATAATCTTAACTGGGAGTAGATATATGGTACAGTTTGTAGACCTTAAGGCTCAACACGATTCGCTTCGCAGGGAGCTGTTCGACGCCATCACAAATGTTATCGATAACAGCGCGTTCATTATGGGGCCGGCGATCAAGGAGTTGGAGAAGAACTTCGCCGATTTTTGTGGCTGCAAACACGCGATTGGCTGCTCGTCCGGCACATCCGCGCTGAACCTGGCTTTGTGGGCAATTGAAGTCGGACCTGAAGATGAGGTAATCACAATCCCTCATACTTTCATCGCCACCACCGAGGCGATTTGCGTTCGCGGAGCAAAGCCTGTGTTTGTGGATATCGATCCGGCGACCTATACGATGGACATGTCAAAGCTAGAAGCCGCCATCACTCCCAAGACAAAGGCGATCATTCCTGTGCATCTGTATGGCCATCCAACGGATATGGATCCGCTGCTGGCGATCGCCAAAAAACACGGCCTGAAGGTGATAGAGGACTGCGCTCAGGCGCACGGAGCGGAGTATAAGGGCAGGCGGGTTGGCACGATGGGCGATATCGGCTGCTTCAGCTTCTTCCCCGGCAAGAATATAGGCGCGATGGGGGATGCTGGTGCTATGACCACCAACGACGACAAGCTGGCTGTGAAGCTCAATAAGCTGCGAAATCACGGTCGATTGGGTAAATATGAGCACGAGATGATCGGCTACAACGAGCGCATAGACAACCTGCAGGCCGCGATCCTCAACGTGAAGTTGCCTCATCTAAACGATTGGAACGCTCTGCGCAGAAAGCATGCGGCGGAATATGCCGAGGCTCTGGACGGGGCCGGCGTTGGGCTGCCGTCGGTCGCGGACGGATGCCTGCCCGTCTATCATCTGTTTGTGATCCGACATCCCGACCGTGACGGTCTGCAAAAGTTCCTCAAGGAAAAGGGAATCGCAACAGGCGTACACTACCCGCTGCCCTTGCACATGCAGCCGGCGCATTCCGATCTCGGCTACAAAGAAGGGGACTTCCCGGAGACCGAAAAGGCATCAAAAGAAATCATATCCCTGCCGATGTACCCTGAAATGACAGCAAAAATGGTATCAGAAGTCGCCGAGGCGATCAAGGAGTTTAGCAGTTGAAGGTCGGTTACGTCATAACAATGGCTTCAGGGGTCAGTCACTGGACGCACCGTGAAATTGATATATTAACGGAAAATGGCGTCGAAATATTTACGTTCCCATTGAGGTGGAGCGTGGGGCCGCACATGCCCAAGCCCGGCTGGCACTTCTGGAAACCTAGTATTGCCCGGACCCTTTTGACTCAACCCGGAATGCTTCTGCGGATGCCGGCAAGATATATCAAATTGCTGATGCTGGCTATTCGTATGCGTACGATTGCCGAGTTCCTTCTAGCTGTCGATTTCAGTCGAGAAATGCGCAAAGCCGGTGTAAGCCACATCCATTGTCATTTTGGTGATCGAAAACTGTTTACCGGCTACTATTGCAGCAAGCTGTTGAACCTGCCCCTTTCGGTGACTGTGCACGCTTATGAAATACTGTGCAATCCAAACCCTGCTATGTTCAAACTTGCAGCCGCTTCTTGCAAGTGGGTGGTAACAATTTCGGAGTTTAATAAGCAGGAAATAGCAAGCATATACGGAGTGCCGGAATCCAAAATAACGGTAATCCACTGTCACGGCGATATCTCCGACGAGCGCCTGAGTGCCTCGATTAAACTGTTGATCGCGGCAGAGTTCCGGGAGAAAAAGGGATACGATATACTCTTTAAGGCTATCAAAAAGCTCGGGCGAAAAGACATAACTGTCTGGGTAGCCGGCCGCGGGAAACTTGATGTGGCCAAAATGGCCGAAGACTTGGGAGTGTCAGATCAGGTTGTGATGATGGGCGAGGTAAACAGAGGTGTTCTAGACGTGCTTTACGATGCTTGTGACGTTTTTGTACTTCCATCACGCACGGCATCGGATGGTGATAGAGAGGGCATACCCGTCTCAATTATGGAGGCTATGTCACACCGCAAGCCCGTTATCAGTACTCGACACACAGGTATTCCAGAACTTGTAGAAGATATTTTGGTAGATGAAAACGATGTGGATGGGTTGGCGGAAGCGATAGCCCGGCTTGCTGATGATCCGGAGTTGCGAGCACAGATGGGTGAGCGTAACCTTGAGATAATCAAACGCGATTTCTCCGATGAAGCGACATTGAAACTCAAGGAAATATTCACAAACGATAATACGGAATTATAGCAAGATTTTTGGTCGCTTAGATCACATTAATAAAAAAACGCAAAGCGATCAGAGAACTCCAATGCTGAAACAGCATTGTCTCGATAGTATCGGTATCAGCAAGAAATATGTAATGCAATATAATTATTGCCGGGGGTGGAATGAGTAAGCTCAGGTTTTGCTTAGCGGGTTCATACCCGGCAGATGCGGCAAAAATAGGGGGAGGCGTGCTTTGTACTATGTATCTGCTCGGCGAGGTTTTAGCCCAGCGAGATGACATAGATTTTCATATTGTGGCCTCCACCGAAGGAGGCGATGGGGTGAGGGTTATAAATAGACCGGGCGCAACTGTTCATCAAGTTGGTTATAAGTCCCGCACTCTGGTGCCAAATTTATACACCCAGCCTGCCAAGATCGCAAAAGTGATGAGTGAGCTTAGCCCTGACATCATCAATAGCCATTATGCCGCAACCACCCACGCTGCGCTAATGGTGGGATGCAAAGTGGCCCATACTATACACGGCATTATTGATGAGGAGATTCAATATCAACGGGGTAGAGAAAAAATAGCTAAGATGCTCGAATCCCGCCTCCAGCACAAATCAATGATGAACGCCGATGGCATCGTTTCCGTCGCGCAATATGGCCTGGATTATTACGATCGATGGATAAAGTCTCCGGCCACGGTTATAAACGTGCCGATTGAGGATATATTCTGGTCGGTGCCGGATATGAAACCCTGCAGGGGAATATTGTTCGCAGGAGCCGTCGGGAAACGGAAAAATCTGAGAGCGCTGGTAGAATCAATGCCGGTAGTGTTGAGCAAGTTCCCGGACGCTGTCCTGTATGTGTGCGGCGGCATAAACGACAAGGCTTACAAAGATGATATAGACAATTTTGTCGGAGGCAGAAACATCGGCGATTCGGTCAAGTTTCTCGGAGTGGTAGATCGCCGCAGGCTGGTGGAATTGCTCGAGGAATGCGTGGCTTTATCCCTGCCGTCATATCAGGAGACCTCCCCCGGCGTTATTTGTCAGGCTATGGCAGCCGGCAGAGTTCCCATTGCTGCTCCGGTGGGCGGCGTTCCGGAGATGATTGAGGACGGCGTCACCGGATATTTAGTCGATTCCGACGATTCCGATCTGCTTGCGCAGAGAATAATAGAACTGATGGACGACTTCGATATGGCCGCAAAAATGGGCGCAGCGGCCAGGGAAGTCGCTAAATCTCGCTACAATGCCCGCGATGTCGCAAACAGCATCATTGAGTTTTGCTCCTCGCTGGTAACGTCAGGATAACAGAGGTTATTATGGACTACAAAGACGTCATACTCGGCAGGGACGCGCAGATCGACGACTGCGTGAAACTTGGCTATCGCACCGGCAGAAAGATCGCCGACCACACGCTTCGCATAGGGGACGGCGCCTGCATAAGATTCGGCAGCGTGATCTATGGCGGGTCCGTGATCGGCAACGGATTTGCCACCGGTCATAACGTCACCATCCGTGAGGAAAACCAGATCGGCGACAATTTCAACGTCTGGAACTGCACCACCATAGACTACGGCTGCAAAATCGGCAATAATATCAAGATACACTGCAACTGCTATGTTGCTCAATTTACCGTTATCGAGGACAATGCATTTATGGCTCCGGGAGTGACCATAGCGAACGATATCCATCCCGGATGCGAGTTCTCCGCCGATTGCATGAAAGGCCCGCATATCGAACAGGGCGTCCAGATTGGCGTCAATGTCACTATTCTGCCGTTCGTGCGAATCGGCGCACATTCGGTCATCGGATCGGGCGCGGTGGTCACAAAAGATATTCCCGCCGGGTCAGTCGTCGTCGGCAACCCCGGACGGGTAATATGCGGCATTCACGATCTCAAATGCGAGACTGGCCTCACTGACAGTCCATACGCGCACATACTCCTGCACGGAGAGGAAGGGTAGGCAAAATGGTTCCGCTTATTGATCTGAAAATTCAGCACAAGTCCATCGCAGCCGAAATCGAAGCTGCTATCAAAAACGTCTGTGAGAATACGGCCTTCATTCTCAGCGATGAGATGAAAACATTCGAGGCCGAGTTCGCCGCCTGCTGTGGCGCAAAACACGGAATAGGCGTTGCCAACGGTACAGATGCATTATTTCTGGCGCTCAAAGCAGTCGGAGTAAAGGACGGCGATGAGGTAATTGTGCCCGCCAACACATTTATCGCTACCGCCGCCGCAGTCAGCCACGCAAACGCTGTTCCGGTATTCGTAGATGCCGATCCGGAAACCTACTGTATAAGTCCGGACAAAATCAAAACAGCGATCACCGAAAAGACAAAAGCCATATTGCCGGTGCACCTCTACGGGCATCCTGCCGATATGGATGCTATAATGAGCATAGCGCGCGCAAACGGGCTAAAGGTTGTGGAGGATTGCGCGCAGGCTCATGGAACATTATATAAGGGCAAGCCTGTCGGCTCGATAGGGGATGCGGCTGGGTTCAGCTTCTATCCAAGCAAGACTCTGGGAGCCTATGGGGATGCGGGAATCGTGCTCACCAACAGCGATGAGGTCTGCGAAAACCTCAAACTGCTGCGGGATAACGGTCGAACGACCTGGTATGAACATTCCATCATCGGATACAATTCCCGGCTCGATGGAATCCAGGCGGCTGTTTTGCGCGTAAAACTAAAGTATCTGGACAAATGGGTAGAGGCTCGACGCGCGCATGCGAAGCAGTATGCTCAGTTGCTTGGCGATGTTGCGGGGTTGAGCTTGCCGGTGGAAAAACCGGATATGAAGCACTCATATTATGTCTATGTGGTGCGTGTCGAAAACAGGGACGATGTGATGGCGCAGCTCAAGGAAAAGGGCTGTGGCTGCGGAGTGCATTATCCGGTGCCGCTTCATCTGCAGCCGGCTTATGCGTTTCTGGGAGGCAAACAGGGAGATCATCCGGTCTCAGAAGCCTACGCCAAGCAGATCATATCAATACCTATGTTCCCGGAACTGACCCCGGAGCAACTGGCTGAAGCGGCAAAAATAATTAAGGAAGTATTGAAGTAGCGGGAATCGAACCCGGCTTGATGAGGTAAGTAGTAATGCCGACAGCACAAGACACTGCCACGAATGACAAGGCGGGTGAGGTGTGCGCTGTGCGTCCAATCAAAACCTATAGGTCAAAAAGACTACTGGATTTGGTGGTTGCATCAATGGCTCTGATAATCGCAGCGCCATTGGCTGCTGTCATTAGTGCGCTGATCAAGCTGTCAAGCCCGGGTCCGGTGCTGTTCAAGCAAATGCGCGTGGGCAAAAACGGCAAGCAGTTTATGTTCTACAAGTTTCGCAGCATGCGCGTGGATAATGACGATTCCGAACACCGGGAATATATAAAACTCTTCATTGAGGGCAACGAGGCGGAGATTAAAAGACGCTATCCGGACAGGAAGATATATAAGCTGGCCGGAGATGACAGGGTGACGTTCATAGGCAAGTTTCTGCGACGCACAAGCCTTGATGAGCTTCCGCAATTGCTCAATGTGTTTAAGGGCGAAATGAGTATGGTCGGGCCGAGGCCGCACTTGCCCTACGAAGTAGACCTGTATCAGGACTGGCACAAGAGGCGACTGGAGGGAATTCCGGGAATCACCGGCTGGTGGCAAATACACGGCAGAAGCCGGGTTCCGTTCCAGGAGGCCATCAAAATGGACATCTGGTATCTGGAGCGTCAGTCGCTGATACTTGATATACGAATTATGTGCCGCACCATCACAAAAACCATCGTCGGTCGCGGCGCATGCTGATCTGCGGCTAATCTAAATATATCGGGGGCTAATATGAGCACAAAAGTTGGCGTGGTTGGGGCCGGATATTGGGGTCCTAATATAATCAGAAACTTCAATCAGAACCCTGCTTGCGATATGGCTGTCTGCTGTGATATCGAGGAGAAGCGGCTCGCGCATATGAAGGGGCTGTATCCCAGGATCGATGTCACAACGGATTTCGAATCCCTTGTAAATGACCCGTCAATCGACGCTGTTGCGATATGCACTCACGTCAGCGCACATTATCCCCTTGCGAAAAAAGCGCTGCAGGCGGGCAAACACGTGCTTGTCGAAAAGCCCTTGACCGCCAAAGTAGAGGAAGCCGAGGAGTTGGTCGCACTCGCCAAGGCCAACGACAGGGTGTTGATGGTCGATCACACGTTCGAATACACCGCGGGCGTCAACAAGATGAAGGAGATCATAGAGGAGGGCTTGCTGGGCGATATACTCTATGTGCACTGCTCTCGACTGAATCTGGGCATATTCCAGCGCGATATCAACGTAGTATGGGACCTCGCGCCGCACGATATTTCGATCATTTTATACGCCACCGGCCTGAAGCCGACATCGATTCGCACGGTCGGTATGAAACTGTTGCACCCTAAAGTCGAGGACGCCGCATTTGTCACTCTCAAGTGCGGGAATAGCTCCAGCGCAGTTATCCATGTCAGTTGGGTTGACCCTCTGAAGATTCGCAAGGTGAGCGTGGTCGGGACCAAGCAGATGCTTGTATATGACGATTTGGACCCGCTCTCCAAGATACAGATATACGATAAAGGCGTGGACAACCCGCCTCACTACGACACATTCGGCGAATTTTTGTGCTCATATAAGTATGGCGATATCCATATGCCGCGCCTGCAGGAGGCCGAGCCGCTTAGCGCGATGTGCAAACACTTCCTGGATTGCATACAGACGGGAGCTACGCCTCGAAGCAGCGGTGAGAGCGGACTAAATATGGTTCGATTGCTTGCGGCATCCGATGCGTCTCTTGCCGCAAACGGGGCAGAGATAGAGATCAAGTTCTAAGTGGACAGAAATTCTAAATTGTGGCTTGCTGCCATTTTAGTGATGTGTTTGCTGCTCAGGCTTGCGTTCGTCTTTTTATTCGGCGACAGCGAGATCAGAAGCGACGCGGCAGTATTCTACCAGATAGCGTGCAACATCGCCGATGGCAATGGTTTTTCCGCCAACACATATCTGGGAGAAACCGTGCCCAGCGCACACGGCTACGTCGTTTATCCCTATTTTCTGGCTTCGCTGCTATATCTGTTTGACGCCGGATTCTTCGGAATCGAGGTGGCGCATGCCATAATAGACACGCTGTGTTGCCTGCTGGTTTTCTGCATAGCCCGCAGATTTACCGGCGGAGGCGTGCAGGCGGGATTGTTTGCCTCATTTGCATTTGCCGTATATCCCCCGTTCATATTCAGCGTCGGCACGGTGATGACCGAGACTTTCAACACTCTCGTAATGACCGCTTTGGTCTTTGTGCTCATCGTTGCGGTGCGCAGAGACTGGCGATACAGCGCGCTTGCCGGATTATTTATGGGCTTTGCGATATTGTCCAGACCCGCTCTTTTAGCTTTCCCGCTGGCGTTGGCGCTGACGCTATTTTTCAGTCGACGGCAGGTAAGTTCGTGGCTGCCGAAGGCCGCTGTATTTGTGGCCTGTTCATACCTCGCGATCAGCCCGTGGACAGCTCGCAATTATTTGCTGCTGAAAAGCTTTGTGCCGGTGACGACCAACTTCGGAATGCCGTTTTGGGGCGGAACAGGTCCTGCGGACGGAGTCTGCCTTGGCGGGCCGGGATATCCTGTCGATACCAAAGAACGCAACCTGTACGATCATCATCTGGTTCCCTATGTAAGCGAGCAAACCTACCAGAAGATCACCTCTCTTCAGAAGCGTTTGACCAAAATGAACGAAGTCGACAGGGACAACGCACTGAAAAGAGAGGCGATCAAGGAAATAAAAGAGCATCCCGGAAGATATATCACGCTCATGCCCAAAAAGTGCGTGCGCTTCTGGTTTAATCTATGGCACGATTTTCCGCCATCAAAAGCCAGCATTGTCGTTGCGGTCGTCAATATGATTCTGCTGACAATGGCCGCGCTCGGATGGCGGCAGAAAACCGGCGACAGCGCCCTCAAATGGGTCGCCTTTTCAGCCGCAGCATATCATACCGCCATCTACTCGATTATCTACTCAACGGTGCGATTCAGCTATCCGATTATGCCGTTGGTTATCATCTTCGCAGCAGCCTGGTTATCCGGCCTGCTGGATAAGTTATATGGCAAGGTCGAGAGGCCGGCAGGCGCGGATGCAGCCTAGTCTCGATCCTTTACCATCACTATTCTGTCGATATATATCCCCTTGACGGCGTTGGCGTCCCCAAGCGGCGATATCCAGGCATACAGTCCTGCAGTGGTCAATATCTTGCCCAGATAATAGGTGTGATACTTGCCATCCGCTCCGGTCTCCAACTGCGCAGTAAACTGGGTGACGTTGCGGTGGCTCGGGTCATCATAAACGCCATATTTGAACGCGCCTCCGGATTGACCTCCCTGTGTGCGCGCCACCAGATACCATTTCCACGTCCCCGGCATCGATTTGGCCAGCCTGTCCGAGATGTGATACTGGACTGCCCATTGGGTGTGGCTGCCATCCATAAACGCGGCCCTGCCCTGCGTTGCCGCTGGATCATCAACGATCTTTGCCCATTTCGGCGGCTCAAAGAGCTTCATCTTCTCCGGATAAACCTCTATGATGTCTTGTTTAGGCAGCCTGGCAAGCTCGTCCGGCGATGGAGGCGGCCCTGCGAATTGGGCGTCCAGCGACGCTTCATACAACCTGAACGGCCAGTTCTCCGAGTAGTTGCCGACGTTGAACGAATAGGCGGCATCAATGAATCGTTCAATGGCGATTTTATGACTGGCGGGTCCGGCAAACCTCACATTATCCGCCTCAGCCTGTCGCTTTAGCTCATCATATTTCTTCACCCAGACGTGATCAAAAGACAACCTGTCCCTCTTCACCCGCTTCAGCAGGGTCGGATCGTTGGCGACGGCTCTCTCCGCCTGATCGAACAGCTTTTTCGACTCGGTCATCACATCCAGTGTCATAAACGAGAGATCGCCGTTATAGCAACTAAGCCGCATCCCGTTTGCCTCTACCGAGTCGTGGATCAGGTCAAGATACTTCTGCAGATAAGGAGCCGCCGGGCCGTAGTACCCTTGCAGGTATTCGCTTATAAGCTCAGCGGTGTCCCTGGACGGATCCCATTCCAGATGTGCCAGCACCCAGGCGCGCATTCTCACAAAATCGCCGATGGAGCATCCCGCGTCCCCTTGCTCAAAGACGCCAATGGTATTATTTTCAACGAAGAACCGCAGGTTCGGCGCGAGCACCCTCATATTAGGATGCGGCTGGATATACGAAGCGAAGTCGGTGACGTAATCCCAAATATACAGATTCGGCGCAATCGCTCTCCATTTGCGAATGTCATCTCTGAATGTGGGGTTGCCGTCACCGTCCAGCGGCTTTGAAAAATCGCACTCTATCGTACACAGCCGTATGACGGTGTTCTTTGCCGGCTTTACTTTGGCCGGCGGCTTGCGGGTATATTGATATGCCAGTGTCTCGACGAGCACATCGGGATACTGCTTTTCGATCTCCTCTGCGACAAGGTTCAGGCATCTGATCAGCGGCCCTGCCTGCGATTCCTCTTCTGCCTCCACCGCCCTGCATTTGGCGCATTGACAGGCTCCATGCCAGTCATTTTGACTTATGGATATGATCCCGGCGGTCGGGTCTTTTTTAATCCAGCCAAGAGCGACCTTCGTCAGCTCTTTGCGCATCTCATCATTACTCCAGCAAAGCTGACCCCCCGCCGACTGTCTCTTGCCGCCGTGTTCGCTATACCATTCAGGGTGTTCGGAGAAGTATTTATCGGGCGGCAGCAGGTCATAAGCCGTATGACACCAGCCAAGGATCTTATAATGACCTCCGTAGCTGTCGGGAATCTTATAGAAATGCCCGTTCAGCTTGAGCTTTGCTGCAAACAGCGGGTATTCATTCGGATCTTTATAATATGCCTCTCGATAGAGCAGCTTCGGAGCATAGACCGTGTCCAGCGCGGGTATTGTCAACGTTTGCTTGGTGGGAATATCGCTCTCAGTTCCGCTCCACCATCGACAGCCCACGGTATCCTCCAGAAATGTGTACACCGCATACAGCGCGCCTCGTGGTTTTCCGCCGGCAAGCAGCAGCTTGTTGCCAACGCTGCGAATCACAATTCCATCGTGGCCGAGCGCAGCCCAGTCCACTCCGGTCGCAAAGCTCTTGAGCCTATCAGATGAGCCGACCAGAATCTGCGACGCATCAGGCTTCACCTGAGACTCGTTGCGGACTCTGAACTTCGCTCCGGTCACCTGTCCAAGGTAGTTTTGCAGCTCTTTTGCCGCGGTCTTTTCTGGAGTTGATGCGTTTCTTGCGATCACTATATCGCATTGAGCCTTGCCGTTAGAGGCAAGTGTAAGGTCCCCTGATGCGTGGGAAGCAATAAAAACAGTCAATGCTGACGCGACTGCGATCATCCTGATAATCAAGTTTCAATTCCTCCGCAGATTAATCCATGCCCATTCTATCTGCTATATTGCTTGTCTGCAACCACTTTATCTCCTCGTCAAAATATCAAGCCAGGCGGTTCGGATGTGCACATATTTCTCAGCATAACCCAACAATGGGCAGGTGAAAGCTTTTGCAACTTTTCTTACTCATCGCATTGAGCATAAGCTATAATAATATTGGTAATTGGGTACTGACGGCGCGGGCAGGGATTATTTCTGTGGCCGCGGCATCGACGAAGTCCCCAACAGCTACGGCAGGCCGTATGCGGTCAGACAGGCGGTCTTATCGAGGAAAGGGTCGGCACGAATAAGGTTGACAAGTTTTTTGCTGTGGAATGTGTTTGTCAATGGAGGTTATGCATCATGTGTAAAAAGGTATCAGTATTGGTTGTATTGGTGGCTGTGGCGGCTTGTTTTGCCTCGACAAGCTTAGCGGCTGTATCGATCCCGGTGGATCTCAAGCGGGATAGTGAGGATGCCGAGTTTATCTGCGTTGGCGAGACCATACCTCCGCATGCAAACGATGTCCGGGCCAGGCAGGCGGCTGGTTCTTCGGAGGTAACATGCCGCTTTAGGATTGACCGAGTGCTCAAGGGAGACATCGAACCGGGTCAGACTATCGAATTAAAGTATCTTTATGGACAACAACATTATTCCGGATATGATCTGGTAATGTTGAAGAGAAGCGGCGATTCATTTGTTTACAGCCGCATCGAATGCTCTGTGCCGGTGAGTGAAGAAGCATACTCGGTTTATAAGAAGTCAGGTGACGTAATGGCGAACCTCCGATGGGAGATGATCAATTCCCTGCAATCATCTTCGGAATGGGTGGTTCACAGCGCACTGGCACAAGCCGGCATATTGACTAAATCAGATATCGAGGTTTACACGAAGCCGAAGATCAATGATCCCGACCTGCGAACTCAGGCGAGCGCGCTTGGAGTATGCATTGCTGCGGGGATGGACGGCTATGTGATCCCCGCTCTTGAGGTCGTCGAAAAACTGTGCGGCAGCGATAACAATGAAGGGTCAGGCGTGCCGACATCGCTTCTGAATCAGTTGACGAAGTTGCAGATCAAACCCGCAATGATGGCCCCGGTGGCCGCAAAGCTCGACTCCAAGTCTGCGGAGGTTCGTCGTATAGCCAGCTTTATGCTCAGACAATCCAAAGTTGATGCTGCCGTGCCTTATCTGAAGAGCGCTTTGAACGATTCTGACTCAGAAGTCAGGTATAACGCCGTGTTTGGAATAGCCATGATCAAAGGAGACCCGAAGCACGCGCCGTCAATGGATAAGTTTACCGAAGACGAGCAGGCGTATATCGGGTATTGGAAATCGCAGTTGTGACGAAAAACGCTATGCAGTAAGTGGCGAAATGACAAGCGAAATAGCGGGCGGCGGCGGTTTTTCCGGCTCCTTATACAAAGGAATGACGGCAGGCACTGTACAAGTACTAGACAGGATCCGGCTCAGATCCAATTGTCCCTGAGCCGTCGATTGCCTAACGGCTCAGGCAAGTGCAGCAATTGATGGAGGAAGGAACTGGCGGGAATGCAGATAAGTGCGATCATCAGCAATATTGAACAAGGCAGCATGGCTCTACCGAAGTTTCAGAGAGGCTACGTATGGAACCGCGACCAAGTGCGCGGTCTCATGCGCTCTCTGTACCTCAAGCATCCAGTGGGCAGTCTCCTAGTCTGGGTGACGAAGACAGAGGAAGCCAACACGAGGGGCGACGGTCCCCTACCGCCAGGATGTGTTCATCTGCTTCTGGATGGGCAGCAACGCATCACAACCCTCTATGGCATCATCAAGGGCAAACCACCGAAGTTCTTTGACGGCAACGCTCAAGCGTTCACAGGGCTCTACTTCAACATCGGCACGGAGGAGTTCAAGTTCTTCTCACCACTCGAGATGCGGGACAATCCGCTGTGGATTGACACGACCCAGCTTATGCGCGACGGAGTAGGCGAGACAATCGGGCGGCTGTATGCGGTGCCAGACCTGCACTCGAAGATGGATGCCTATATTAGCCGCATAACGGCCATTGGCGCCATCAAGGACATTGATCTTCACATCGAGCAAGTGGTTGGTGAGGACAAGACCGTTGATGTGGTTGTAGAAATATTCAACCGCGTGAACAGCGGCGGCACCAAACTCTCAAATGGTGATCTGGCCCTTGCTAAGATTTGCGCGCAATGGCCTTCAGCCAGGGAAGAGATGAAGCGCTGCCTGGATCGATGGCGCAACGCCGGTTTCCATTTCCGATTGGAATGGCTGCTGCGCAACGTGAACGCTATCGTTACCGGCGAGGCCCTCTTCTCTGCTCTCAAAGATACTGGAACCCCCGAGATAGCCGACGGCCTCAAGCGGGCCGAGAAGGCAGTTGACGTGATCATCAACATGATCTCAGGCCGTCTGGGGCTTGATCATGATAGAGTCCTTGGGAGCAAGGGGAGCTTGCCCCTGCTTGCGCGTTACATCGCGGAGCGCGGAGGCAACGTCGGAGATCACCATGACCGGGACAGGTTGCTCTTCTGGTATGTACACACGCTGTTGTGGGGACGATATGCTGGTTCGACAGAGACCATTCTCAATCAAGACCTTGACCTCATTGAGACCGGCGGCCTTGATGCCCTCATCGATGGCTTGCGTAAGAATCGCGGCGACCTGCGCATCAGTCCTGTTGATTTCTCAGGATCTAGCCTTGGAGCCAGGTTCTACCCCCTGCTTTACATGCTGACCCGTGTGTACGGAGCCAGGGATTGGGACTCAGGGCTTGAGCTTTCCGCAAACTTGCTGGGTAAGTTCAGCAGTCTGCACGTGCACCACATATTCCCCAAGGCACAGCTTTACAAACGCGGCCACTCTCGCGGGGATGTGAACGCCGTAGCGAACTTCTGCTTCCAGACTCAGGACAGCAACCTCGGCATAGGGGATAAGCTGCCGGAGGATTATTTCGAGGAAGTCGAGCGAAGAAACCCAGGTGCGCTCGCGTCGCAATGGATTCCTATGGACAGAGGTCTGTGGCAGATAGACCGTTATCTGGATTTCCTTGCCGCACGGCGTGAGCTGCTTGCGGATGCCGCCAATGAATTCCTCGATAGCTTGTTCTCTGGAACGATGCCGGAGACCACGGTTGCTACGGCGGTAATGGAGAGGACCGCAGATTCCACACGCGACAGGCCGGTCGTAGAAGACGAGGAGCAAGCCATATTCGACTGTGTTGACTGGGTTACGCAGCAGGGACTACCGGAAGGCGAGATCGTCTATGACCTGACAGACCCTGAGACGGGTCAACAACTCGCGGTTCTAGACCTCGCCTGGCCAAATGGACTCCAGGAATGTCTCAGCCAGCCCGTCGCGTTGCTTATCAACGAAGGCCAGGAGACAGAGGATGCCGCCAACAAAGCGGGCTTCCGTTACTTCACACATATAGAC
>JAAYKE010000053.1 GCA_012522575.1 Armatimonadota bacterium
CAACCACTTTTCCCTTAAATGTCCTCGTCCCCGTTTGGTTGGCGGCGATGGAGCCAATAAACAAACTCACGGTAATTGCCTCGGAGTCGTAGCTGCCGCCTGAATCCTCCGCGATGCCGGCGACATAAGTCATTCCAGACGGCACTTTCGCGACAACAGATATATTTTGTGCTGCATTATTGTCATTATTGGTATATTCAAGGGTAACTGTTACAGTTTGTCCGGAGTAGGCTGTCGTCGTCGGCGTCAGGACATTCAAATCTATATTAGCCGCAACTGGTGATATCTTGCAAGCGATATCCGATTTCAAATTCTGCACCGACAGAACAATGCTGCCGTTTACGCACTCGATATTTTCCGTGTTTTTGATGACTCCCGTGCCGGTATCCCACCATTCCGCTTTATATGCGCCGCTGTGCAGACCTGACACTGTAACAGTCCCCGTCACATTCGGAACCGTAGTTCGGTCGACCGTTTTCTTCCAGGTGTTAGGCTCGTTGTCAATCCACAAATGAACTCGATTATTTACCAGATCCTTTTGACCCCAGGCTCGAAGGGCGAGCGCAGAGGTGGTGGCTTTAGCATCCACGTAGTGACCATTTGACAAAGGTATGCCGCTCATAAACGCCTGGTAGGCTTTTGCATACCTGATCAACGAATATTTGCGAATCGTGGCTGTCCACCATTTTATGCTGGCAGTCGCTTCTGAAGATATATGACCCCATATAAACTTGCGATACCACACTCCGGTGATGTCGTCTGCCAGATCCTGATTTTCTCCCGCATAGTAAATGCCCTTGTATGGACTGCCATATAAATTATGGCCACGGATTCCTACTTCTCCCCACATCCCGGGCTTTCCGATGCGCTGAGAATAGCTGTTGATCAGGACGCCATACTTGAGAACCGCAAGCGCAGGGTCGTAGTCGATTCGATCGCCTTCAAACCCGCCGTCAACGAAGAGGTCTTTGCCGGTAGTTTCGTCGATGAACTCTATATCGTCTATCCAGAAGGTTCCTTCGTGCTCCGGAGTGCAGCTACATATTATCTGAATGTTGGCAGTATTTGCGTCGGCATGCGGCGTTATTCCGGTGTGCACAACCTGCTGCCAATCGTAAGTCCCCATGGGAGCATGCGGAGTAGACCACCCAAGAAAATCGTTTTCGTGGTATGCTTTCGACCACACAATATTGAAGCCCACTCTCCTCCAACTTGAATAACCGATATTATCTCCTTTGGCCCAAAACTTGAGTGTGTAAGTTCGGTTTGGGTCAACTCCTACGTGATAAGGCAGGTAGAACACAGCGCCATCTGTGCCGCTGCCAGCATAAGCAGTGAGCTTAAAGGACTTAGAGTCGGAGTGAAATTGTGTCGAATCGAAGGCAAACTCGCCTTGCGTGCCTTCTCGAGGCAAATATGCTGACTCATTTGACGCATTGGTATCTGCATCCGCCCACGCATAAATCCTGGGACCGTGGCTTTTATTGCGATCAATGTTCGGGCCGATATATTCGTGAAGATCGATATAATCACACGACGAAGTCTTCCAAAAATCCATCGGGATCGAGTGCCAGAATGATGTAGTAATGAGCGGATGATTCGGATGGTTCTGGTGCATATAATCGGCAAATGCGTTAGCGGCGTTGTAATGGTTGCCGTTAAACGGGTCGCCTTCGTTGCAAAACTCGAATGAGTGGATATTGGTCGCATAACCATAGCGCGCGATAATATAGCGCCAGAAATATTGCTGATATGTGCGGCTGGCATGGGTGTTGGATGCATATACATTGCCGTCACTTTGACCACCCGCTGTCCCATCGGCTTGAATGCGTCCGAATATTTTATCCTGTTTCTCCTGCAGGCAGATTTTGAGGTAAATGCCCAGGCTTTTTGCCAGTTCGAGTTGATGATCCGCCTTCCAGGCTTCGACTTGAGATACATACTTGTATGCGTCAAAATTGGGTCTGGATACGAGTTCCGGGCCATATTGATCGCCTTCGATGACCTCACGCAGTGAAACGTCCGTAAAATAGACCGTGCCGTCAGTCGTGTTACGAACCTTGATATATGGCGACATCGTGTTTTGGGCGGACCCACTGCGGACATTGATGGTCAACAGCGTCCAATCGGTGTCCTCCGTCAATTTTTCGGACTGCACACCGGAGAGTTCCAAAAATGCGCCGTAATCCTCGGTTCCGGTTGTCCCAGCGGTTTTCACCCAGGCGCTGAAACGATAGTCCCTGTTGGGCTTGACTCCGACATCGGGCGCCCATACCTGGCTGTTGCCTGATATTTTGCCTGAGAAAAGATCGCCCGGGCGTGCAGCTTCGGCAGTTACATTCAAATTATGAGGCTGCCACATCCATATCGGAATGCCGCCCTGGCCGCTCATTCCAAATAGCACCGGCCCCTGCGACCCCTGCCACCAAACACGTAGAAGGTTAACCGAATTGAATGCATATTTGCTGTATAGCTCATCCATTGCGTATGTGACTGTAGTGCTGTCACTTAAGCCAATGAGATTAAGATACGACCCATCGCTGGTTTCGAAATACCGCGAATCTGTGGGACTAACTCTCACAAAACCCCTGTTGGCAGAAGAGATGCAGTTGAATGTGTTGTCAATAGGTTCGTGGATTGTTGTGCCGCTGGAGTCGGTAACTCTGATGCGATATTTCCATTGCCCTGCCAATGAGGGAGTAAACCTGATGCGCCAGTTGGGTTTGCCTACGGGATACATCCAGTCTTTTTTCTGGTCTCCTGACGAAATAGCCTGACGTTCGTAGTCCTGATAGTAAAACGCAGGCTGTGTGATCGTGGTCTGCCAATTATCATTTGAGAACAGACCATCTACGCTGACGCCCACTCGCGCAGGCACTCCGGTATTGGGAGATTCGTCATAGGGCCAGTAGGGATTGGTTGCAACGGTTGCGACATCGAAACTCAATCGGAAAACATCAAATTGAGGAATCTCAACGCTTTCTGCTGAAACCGAGGTCACTACAGGTGCGCAGATAGCCGAGTTGGCGGCAATAAAAGCATATAAAACGCAAATTATCAGGCTCGCTTTTATCTTCATCGAAATGCTCCCGCATAGTGACACAAACAGCGATATCAAAACAAAAGCCGAAAGCGCCTACCCTTCTTGATATATTCCCACAAATCTACCATAACCCAGCAAATATGCGAAGTCAAGGTGCAACTTGCTTTGCTGACTTCACTTGTCCACCGACAGAGAGTCCGTTTCGATAATAGGACTCAAAATGCCATACGCTGCGACACAACCGCCAATACCCCTTTAACATTCTGGCAGCATATTCTCGTTTCTTGAACCCAAAGCAAAACCTGACAAGCCATAAGCACAGTCTGACCACGGCGGTTATAAAGATTACGCCCTTCAACAAATACTTCGTGATGAAGCGAGGGTCGTGACGCCTTATAAATTTGTATGCGCTGAGATATAGTTCTATATTGGTCCACTCCGCAGCTTGCAGACTGCTTTGCTGGCCTATGTGGATAATGCTTGCCGAGGGCAGATAATAGATACTTTTTCCGGAATCAATAATACGCTTGCAGAGGTCAGTTTCTTCGAGAAACAGGAAATATGATTCATCGAACCCGTCCAACTGCTGTAATAACGACCGCGGAGCCATAATGCATGCGCCCAGCAAGTGGGCTACTTGAAAAGGAGTATCCTTCGCAATTTTCTCCCTGCGAAATCGACGAGCTATTTTGTCCAAATAAAGCGATTTGAGAAAAAGCCAGCCGATACTCGGAAAAGTCATCCAATATGATTCTTGCAGCGAGCCATCAGGGTTTTCGATACGGCAACCTGCAGCTCCCGCGTCTGAATTGCCAGCAAGGAAACCTCGCATAGCATCTACGGCGTCGGGTTTTACAACAGTATCCGGATTTAATAACAACACATAATCCCCACTCGCCTCCGCGATTCCCAGGTTATTGCCCGCAGCAAATCCAAGGTTAGCCTCACTGGCGATCAATTAGACATAGGGAAACTGCTTCCTGACTGCATCTGCAGAATCATCAGATGAGGCGTTATCGACAACTATCACCTCGCATCCGGATGCGTTCTTCTCAATCGACTTAAGACAATTAATGAGAAGATCGCGAGTGTTCCAGTTAACTATGATTATCGAAACCAAATAAACTGCTCCAAACAGCAAACGCTTTTAAGTAATCTGCCAATTAACACAAATCAAGTTCTTTTAATTGTATATCTCAAAATCTGGAACGCACAGGCTTTAATGGCGAGGATAGAGTAAATCAACATACCAACTACTGAGCCATAATACTTGGAAAAATACCGACGCTTGCTATTGCGAAGATGCCTCGCTGATTGAGAACTGGCCTTGCTGCTGCTCTGGCCGCCATAATGGACAATCTCAGTCGATGGATCCACCCATACGCCCCAACCTTTTTGGCGCAGGCGGTAGCACCAGTCGGTCTCTTCATTATACATAAAATAGGACTCGTCCATCAGGCCGATGTCTTCTACTGCCGCACGTCGTATCATTAGAGCGCATCCCCCTACCCAATCTGTCTCAAATGGCCCGATTGCCCTAACATGATCGGCAGTAGCGGGAGTGGGATGCCCCTCGATTCGCCTGTCTAAAACCCCTCGAACCTCGTTAATGAAAGTAGGGAACCTGGACCAGGAGTATTGCAGCGTTTGGTCAGGATTGAGAACCAGCGGCCCAACCGCGCCTGCATATAGACGCTCATCTAAAAATCCGACCAAACCGGCCAGCGCGCCTCGGCAGCATATAGTATCGGGATTGAGAAGCATAAAATGCCGACCTGATGACACCGCATAAGCCTGATTATTTGCCTTCGGAAAACCTGCGTTGTCTGAGTTTTCGATAATTTTTACCTGCGGATAGCGGGAACGCACCATCTCGACGCTATCGTCATCGGAAGCGTTATCGACAACGATTACCTCAAAGTCGATGTCATCTGTCGTCTCGAAAACAGATCTCAGGCAGTCTTCGAGCAGATCGCAAGTATTCCAGCTAACTATTGCTATCGACAGATCCAAGAGCTTCTTCCCTGCTGATTCTTACGTGAGCTATCGCAATTCCCCATATCAGCCATGAATAGATGGTTGTTGAGAATGTAAAAATCCCACCATTATGATAGGTTGGAACAATGTAGTCGCCTATAACGGCCGATAAGCTGATTCCGGCCATCTGGCCTTATGCCGCCTGAAGAATGGTTTTGGATGGGCCGCGTGGCAACTCTCTATAATTTATATATATCCATCTAAACCCTAGAAATAATATCCCAATAAACAAAATGGCTCCGGGAAAACCGGTTTCAGAGAGATGCTGGGCATAGGTGCCGTGTGCTGAGGTATATGTCGTTGTGTCCCATTTCTCGCCATAGTGAAAGGAGTTGTATGTGCGATAGTTGCCAAGCCCAACTCCCATCGGAAACGTTGACGCATATTTTACCGACGCTCTAAGAAGATCAAAACGGTCATAGTCTCCCTCTTCTTGAGAGGCCGCGATCACATTTACATCGACAAATGACCAGGACATAGCCAGGGCTATGCAACCAATCGCAGCAAGGGCGACGAACACCTTCTTGTTAACCAGAAAAGACACAGCCCCAATGACCACAAACAAGCCCAACCAGCCGGAAACCCACGACACGTGCCTGACAAATGCCATATAAACGAAAATAACCAAAACTGCAACGGCTGCAACCCTTACGAGCAATGCCTTGTCACCGTCGAGCATCACAGCAGTCATATACCCTGCAGGCAAAAACAAAAGCAGAATCCACCAGGAAGCGGATATGGGAATGTTCAATCTAAAAAACGCGTTAAAGCAATTGTATGCGCCGGCAAACATCAAAGCCAGCGAAATCCAACCCAACCATTTTCTATCCCGCACGGAAGTAGCCATCATTATGAGCGCGCCGACACTAAGAAAACGCAGCAGCAACTCGATAAAATTGACTGTCGAGTATTGATAACGCTGACTGACGTTGGGATCCCAGTATAGATAGGAGTGCCAGACGTTTATCAGACAAAACAATAAATACAGGCCGGCAGGAGCGTAGAATGCGCTGGATACACGGTGTTTGGGCAGGTTGCCCCACACATATTTTAGAAACCAGACGGCCAACAAAAAGGCCAGCATCACTTCGCTGACATACAGACCTTTGCCTACTCCCGACCCGCCAATGGCAATATCCGGCGTCCTGCCGAAAGGGATAAACGCAATCAGCGCATACAAAGCCAGGGTTGACTCAAACTGCCAGGCCACCAACCCCGCCAGCAGCAGCATTCCGATTAGTGCGGAAACATAATAAAGCTGCATCACTGCAGCAAAAATGCCCACGCCGATACCCGTCGCAATAATGATGCCGAGTTGACGACTGGTAAAGGCCACACGCTCCGGCGTCCAGCCCTCGTTCAGCCCTATCCTGTTCTCCATACCCTCGTTCATGTTTAAGCTCGGTTGTGCGTCCTTGCGCTGCCAACTAATGAGTTTGCGATATCGTAAAGCCGCGTGCTGATTGTCGACCAATCATATCTTTGTTCCACAAACAGGCGTGCATTCGAGCTTAGCGATCGAGCCAATGACTGATCGCCAAGAACTCGCTTTATCGCCAGTGCAAAGTCTTTGGGGCTATCGGCTGTTATAATATGCGTTCCGGGCGTGGCCTCTATTCCCTCAGATCCCATCGCAGTCGAAATAACGGGCACTCCCGCAGCCATTGCTTCGAGTATTTTCAGTCTGCTTCCGCCACCTTCGCGCAAAGGGACCACACAAGCCGCACTTTTTTTCAGCACATCTCTAATATCGTCCACGTACCCAATGAGTTCCACGCCGGGACATTTTTCCACTCCCTGCAGGTCGATGCCGCTATGCCTGCCCGTCACTCGCAGCGTGATTCCGGTATCGGCTAGATGCGGATAAATATCTGTAATATAGTATTTGATGGCGTCCAGATTGGCGCTATATGTAAGCGCGCCGTTGTAGATAAGTGTTTTCGGTTCAGGGGACCACTGTTCAGGTTGATATAGCGCAGTGTCCACACCATTTGGAAGTATATGCAAATTGAGAAGATTTGGAGCGGCCTGAAGCATCAACTGTCGGTCTTGCTCTGATACAGCAGTAACAACATCGAACTTTTTGCACATCCTTGCCTCCCATCGAGCAGATTTCTTCCATCCGGCAGCAGCCCTCCAGCGATTCCACCCATTCGGCAACTTATCGGCTGCCCGCTTCATCACCGCATACTCACAATTGTGCTGATCCAGTATGCTCGGAACGGACAGATTGCCGGGCACATAATGCGCCATTCCAAGTGAGGAAACGATCAAAACATCCGGTCGGATTCTATCAATTGCCCCCAGAACTGCCTGAGTCACACGGCTATCGTAGGTGCACACCACAGACCTGGGAGCGCTGGAGAATAGCCCAAGTAAGGATTTGATGCCGCCGGGCTTGAACCAATGCGAATTGTGCAGTGAAACTACTTCGCAGATGTTGTCCAGATAGCGAGAATTCTCCTCGTTGGAATCCTCCTGAAGCAAAGAAATGAGATAGACCTCATTCTCCTGCGCCAGCCCCTTTATGAGATTATAGGCGCGGATCCTTGCCCCGTTATCCGGTGGATAGGGAAACCACGCCGAGAGGAATAGTATTTTCACTTTAACCTGTCGGGACAATTTGCTGATTCTTCATAGAAGCGCTTGTAAGCAAGATTCAATATTACTGGTAGCTTGCTCCCAGTTCCATTTATCGATGACGAGTTGGCGGCCTTGCACTCCAAGCGATCGGGCATATTCCGGCTCATCTATCAATTTGCTTATTAGAGCGGCTATCAATGCGGGATCAACATGTGTCGCCAACAGACCGTTGACCCCGTCCAGCACAGTCTCTCTGACCCCGCCTTCTGCAATTGCGACGACGGGCGTGCAACACGCGCTGGCTTCAAGAGGCGCCAATCCAAACGGCTCAAGACGGGAAGTATATATCATCGCGATCGCGCCGGACAGTATTTCAAGCAACTCCTCATCACCGATCATAAGCTTCGGCGCAAAATCCACATCAAGCGACTCAGCCAATGACTCGATATGTGCTTGATACGATTGATTGGCGCGGTTGCCAATCCAAACAAGCTGCGGCCGCTTGGTTTTTTCGACTGCTGCTACAGCTCGAAGCGCACGATCCACGCCTTTACGCTCATCTATCTCACCTAGACCTACCACATAGTTGCCCTTTTCTACTTCGATCGGACTAAACAAGCTTGCATCTACCCCAAGATAACAAACCCTGGATTCCAAACCGTAAGCTCGGAGCAGTGATTCGCGGCTGTATAGCGAATTAACCAGAATTGAGTCGTAGTAGCCAGCCAACTCACGTTCTTCGTCACGTTCCATCTGTCTCATATAAGCGGCAATTGGTCTCAAGAAAGGGATCTTCTGCATTTTCACTGACTGGCCCATCTGCAAGACGGCTTCATATAGCCACCTTCTGGGTTCCGGTAAATAAAGAGCATTGGGAGTCTTGAGATAGCGGCCAATTTGGCTCACTACCGTATAAGCACACGCATTGACCAGCACAACATCAAACCCGCCGGTATCAATTTCACCTGCGCAGATTCTACAATGCTCATCAATAGCGCGTGATCTGCGCCTTGCTTCGATTCGCCAGGATAACCGTCCGAGAGGGGAACTCCAATCTTTAACCGGAATCACGTGTTCAGATTGGACTATTTCGGAAAAAGGCAAATAGCCATCCTGAGACTGCGGAGTGCACCACGATTCTACGTGATGACCGCGCTTGGCCAGACCCTTGACCTGATGATACAGCGCCCGTTTTGCTCCTCCGCTAAGAAAATTGTACCAAATCGCGATGCGCATCGTTACTCTTCCCTGGAAAGCTGGATAGCTAGGTTGACAAGGGTTCGTCCGGGAGTGGGATCAATTCTTTCTGCAGCGAACTTATGCGCAGCAATCCCCATAGCTTCCCAATTATCTTTAGCCTGCCAGGCGCGCTCCATTGCAGCACCTATAGAGGAAGTTGTAGTCGCATCTGCTATGAAAGCTGTTTCAGGCTCAAAAGCCCATTCGATAACGCCTCCAACATCCGTCACAACAGCCGGACGACCGCATAGCATGGCTTCGACCAGGACTGCTGGAGCACTTTCTGTTCTTGACGGCAAAACCAAAATATGAGCATTTTTCCATATACTCTCTATGTCGGTAGAATACCCGGCAAATACAATTCTGTCCGCAATACAATAAAGTCTGGCTAGTTCATCTAAATAGTCTTTGTCAACACCTTTTCCGTAGAGGGTGAGTCGCCAATTTCTGCATTTCCATTCATCCGAACTTAAGGCCTCAAATAATAAGTCAAGTCCCTTGCTACTATTCTCCAAACGTCCCACAAACGCAAATTCTGGATTATCTGCCACAGGCATTGGCAATACATTATTTCCTACATTTACAGGAAAGCGTACAATTGCTGCATTTTCAAGATAACAAGAGATATGCCTTTCGACCATTCGCCGTGTACCTTCAGCAACAAATAAAGCTGCCTTGGCATCTAAAAGTACTCTTTTTGTTGTGTGTCGCATTGCGTTGTCGGGCAGCCAGTATTCGCTTGCAGCGTGATTCACTGTTACATAGGGAATATTATATTTGGCCAACTCTTCTGCAAGATTTGGCAAGTAGTAACAATCATATATAAGGCTTAAATTGACGATAATCACATCCGGTTTCCACTCAAATATCTTCCTGATTTCGGATGACCGGCTTCTCCACAATTCACCAATGAATGCCGGCGCACGCCAATTGGACTTTCTTAGTCGAGAAATTAGCCATTTTCTTAATCGCCAATAGATCGTTCGCTTCTGTTTACGCCAAAACAATTCAACACCAGCAGTTGCCAGGTGCTTTGTGCGACTCACAGTCTCTGGTCCGTGAGTCAAAGAAATGGCGACTTGATGACCATCAGCGAGAGCATCTTCGGCAGCCTTCAGCCAAAGTTGATCACAACCACCACCCCATATCCCTTGCTCCAAAGTCGATATTATGCCGATTTTCAAAAACTCACTTCTCCTCTTTTAACAATACTCGCAAAAAGTCAGATATCTCACGCTCTCTTTTCGCTGATGCATCATCTTTAGAGAACCCTATAGCCGACAACACTGAGCGAGTGCCTGTGCTCAATAAGCCGCGATCCAGCGCACGCAGCCCACCGCTTCTCATCGCTCGCAGAGCAGCTTGCGCCGCCTGATAGTGAAGCCCCCGAGCACGGAACGCATGCGCAACTGACAGCCAGAAAGAAGACATCCAAACCCGGACAGTTTCCTTTCCTCCCAATGAGTTGATCTGTGCAACTCTTTCTTTCAGTCGGCCTGCTCGTGAGGTGTATTCTGCCAATGAGCAGTCTCCGGCCACGGCAAAACCGACAAATGCATCCATTATCGCTTTATGATCTCTAACCTCGACTGCCCTCTCAAGTGCAGCCATAGTCCACTCCTCAGCTTCAGGTAAACTCTGATCAGCAGCCTTTGCCGCGTGTATCGCGTAGGAATATAGTTCAGCCTTTGTTTTCATTAACAGAGTCATTGACTCGCGATGTTTTTCGATAATTATCATATCACCGGCCAGCGTGCTGACCGGGTTGCTGGTTCTGCAGCCGGGGTGAACCCGATATATGCCGACCGGTTCGTTAACAAGGCAAAATGGCGTAAAGGCGCTCAGGCGTATCCACATATCCCAATCCTCGCCGTGTGGAAGCGCCGGATCAAACCCTCCTGCCTGTTCAAAGACCTCGCGATGCGCCACAACCCCTTGTGAAGAGAATATGTTTCTCACCAACAGCGTTTCACGAACATCACAACAGCGAACCCGATCATCGGAAACGAGCAGTTCCTGAGGATAGATATATTCCAGGTTCGGCCCCATTCGTATGCAACGACCATGCGAGGCTCTGGCTTGGCTGTGAACGTTCAATGCTGCTAGTTGAAGTTCCAGCTTTCTGGGAAGCCATAGGTCATCGGAATCCAGAAAAGCAAGGTAGTCACCCAGTGCTGCATCAATTCCCGTATTGCGCGCAACACAACGTTGCTGATTCTCCTGCCAGATATAGCGAATCCTGTCATCACCGATTCCCTCGACGACAGATCGGGTGTTGTCCGTTGAGCCATCGTCGACAATAATCAACTCGAAATCGCCATACGTTTGAGAAAGCACGCTGGCAATTGCCTGATACAGCAACTCGGCGCGATTATAGGTTGGTATTATGACGCTTACTTTTGGCATGATTTACCATTTACAATATCTCTAATGGGGAAGCACAGTAAGAGCTTCATAGCGTTCTTCCAAACGTGCGGCTCATTGACCCACAGCTTCGGATCAAGCCACAACGCCTGGTACAACATGCCAATCCTTTGCCATTTTGAGAGTTCTATTGGTGCATATGCAGTGGTCACCAGAGCCGACGCCACCACCAACCTTCCGGCATATCGCACAAATCTGCGTCGTTCCGGTTCGCCTGCGACCAATTTCAGCGCCTTTTTATAAAGCACTTTGGAATCCCTTACAAAAAGTTCTCTTCGCCCCTTCGTCAGGCTGCTTGGTCGTGCCCTATAGCTTGATAATATCTTCGGCACTCTGAGCACTTTGTGCGAGTGAACAATGCGCATCCAAAGGTCTGCGTCTTCATAAAAGATCATCTCGTCATCAAAAAACCCGACCTTATCGAGGATCGCTCTTCTGACAACCACCGAAGAAGTATGCATAAAACACCTGACTGCAAGTTGGCAAAAAGCGTCTTCCCAATACTCATCCGTCTCTACTATTCTACCATTCTCTATCGCATGCGGCCGATTCGGGGCCGGGTGTATTACGTTGTCGTTTTCGTCTGTGCGGTTAAAGTTGGCATATACCATCTGCACATCGGGGTTGGCATCGAGCGCTGCAATTTGCTCAGCAAGTTTGTTCGGAAACCAGACATCATCAGCATCCAGGAAAGCTATATAATCTCCTGTGGCTGCTGCCAGGCCGACATTTCGCACAGCCGAGGCATATCCGCCAGAATCAAGAGATGTTATGCAGATTATTCGATCGCCGTAGGAAAGCAATATCTCTGATGTGTTGTCCGTAGAGCGATCGTCCACCACGATGACTTCGTCGGGCGGTCGAGTCTGGTTAAAGACAGAATCCAGAGCTGCACGAATAAACGACGCACAGTTGTAGGTTGGCATAATCAGGGTCACTTTGCTCATACGTGACCCTCGCGCTTTTCTTTTCTGGCGCGCCATACACGACGTGCTGCGGCTGCTGTCTTTGCACCTCCTCTGATTAGCGGCATAAAGATGCTTACTCGACGGATACGGGCCGCTTCTTCATAGAGCGACACATATTGTCTGGCAATACGATCTGCTGAGAACATTTCTGCTGCATGCTCAACGGCAGCTTTTGCTGATCTCGCATAGTTGTCACCGGAATACAGCCAATCTATAGCTCTTCTGATTCCCGCCAAACCCTCTGAGCGATCGTAAAGACATCCCGTCACCCGATCCTTGACTACCTCTCCAATTCCGCCTAATGCTGGCGCTATAACAGGGCAACCACAAGCCAAAGCTTCCAGTAGATTCAACCCAAAAGCCTCATCACGTGAAGTAGAAAGAAAAAAACCACCTGAAGCCGCTATTTCGTAATAATATCCGGGCATTTCGCCATAGGCAAGCCGTCGAACAAACCGGGCAGAATCCGGCAGCCACGCGGACAAATCTGTGTCTACCGGCGAGGCGTCGGCAACGAATATCTTAAACCCTTCTGATTGCGGGGAGTTTGCCAGCGCCATCAGAATCCCGATATCCTTTACCGGGTCCTGGCTGCGCCCAGCCCAACCGATTAACGGCTCTCCATCGGGAGCAGTTGTATTGGAATCGGGACGAAAAACATCCGTATCGACGCAATTATAGACCACTCTGACCGGCGCTGAATAGAATTGCTGAATTGTTTGAGCGACATAATTAGACACGCCTGTTGGTATATCATATCGCAGCTCTTGTGAGTGATCACGCGGACAATGGGATGTTACCAACACCCCACCCTTATAAAATGACTTTCTTATACCCTCTCCAGCCCATTTCGATGCGGGACTGGTAACATGAATGACGTCATATTCTTTGTTTAGCAAGAATTCGGCGAATGTGCGCTGATCTCTGAATGTAACGCCGGACATGCCGTTGAAGTGGCCATCAGAATCACTGTTTGCAAAGCTATATATTTCGACATCAAGCCCGAGTTCGCGCTGTCGACGAGCCACGGTGGCAACAACGGCTTCCGTGCCGCCGTAGCTATGAGTCAAGACAACGTGTACAACCCTCATTCCAACCCTCAAACAGCGCGTAGTTTGCGCAGTGATCTATAGGTCTTCGACAAAATGGCGCGAGCAACGACTTTGGACTTAGCAGGCGCAGGATGCTCTTCTATCACCCTGTCATAAAGCTGCTTATATTCCTCAGCCATTTTTGTTGAAGAAAAATTGGCGCGCACGTGGTCGACTGCAGCATCTGCGACTGAGCAATAGTTGTTATCTGAATATAGCCACTCTACTGCAGCGCCGATACCTTTCACGCCATCTGTTCGCTCGAAAAGAACGCCGGTCTGCTTGTCTATTATCAGTTCAGGCATAGCTCCTACAGCAGGCGCGATCACCGGGCAGCCGCATGCTCCTGCTTCAATGAGATTGAGACCAAACCCTTCCCTGCGTGAAGTAGACAGCAGAAAACCTCCTGATGCTGCCACTCTTCGGTAGAAATCCGGCATATCTTTGGCTCTCATTCGATGGATGAGCTCCGAGCTTGCGGGCAGCCAGGGCATATCTCTGTCTTGATCTGATGAAGACACGTTAATTACCACAATTCGGTAACCCTGAGCGGCACTGGTGCGAGCAAACGCCAGCAGACCCATAAAATCTTTGTCCGGATCGTGAGTTCGCCCAACCCAGGCAAGAATTGGAGTTTCCCCGCTTTTGTTGTTTGCCGAATAATATCTGTTAATATCTATGCCATTGTATATGCATTCAACTTCACTTGTTGAGCGTTCTTGAATGCTTCGCGCCACATATTTTGATACGGCAGTCACGCTATCATATCGCAGCCGCGCCTCCCAGCCTCTATACCCGTGAGCAGTTACCACAACAGGCCCGGTATACATCGCTCTGGACAATGACTTGGATATATCAACAATTCGCGTAACCCACGTTACCACGTGAATAACATCATAATTCCGTTCCAGCAAAAGCCTGCCCAGGTTTTTGTCCTTTAGAAAGATCACCGGGCAGATGTTTTCGTACTGATTGGCTCCGCCAAGATCTTTTATATAATATAGATCGACTTCGTGACCTGACGTGACCTGCTCTGCGCTAAGCGTCGCCAGCATAGTCTCAATTCCGCCGTGTCCGCACTCAGATCCTATATGTAGAATTCGCATGGTTAGTTTCTTGAAAGTAAATCTGCCAGATAATCCGCCGCTTTCAGCGCCCGCTGCCTAGACGCCTGCACACCCTCTTCAATAACACTACGGATACTGTCTTGGTTTACGTTCATATCCGCCACCTTGTCCGAAAGCAATTCTGGCGTTAATTGCTGTATTGGAATGCACCAGCCGGTATGACCGTAGATGTCCTGATTGATCCCCACTGATTTGATGCTGTAACCAATAGATATTGTCGGCACCAGAGATGACAACGCAGCGATAGTGCTATGGGTGCGGGCGCCGATAAATAACGGTAATTGCGATATTACCCACTTATATTGTCCGGCGTCCAAATTGTCAGGCAATATCTTTATTCTGTCACCCCACTCCGGAAGCCCTATTGCTGCATTTGTCATAAAGGTATGATCGTTGCCGTCTGCCACTGTCACGTGCGGAGTTAGCAGTATACGTTCTATGCCGGAATCCAGCAGCATCTTGATGCACATCCGAGCCGTATCCGCCCAGGAACCCTCTCTGAACTTGCTGACTATGGGGCTGAGATTAACACCTGTCGGAGAGTGGCCGATAAATTCCATAATGTCCACTGAAAGGGTCGGCTCAGTCGGCTTGAGAAAAAACGCAGGGTCTGCGACCAGTTTAACGTTATCCGTGACTCCGCAAGACGTCAAATACTCTACCGTCTTTGTCTCTCGCGCCAATACAAGATCAAAACTTTTGATATGGCTCATCATTTCGCGCTCATAAGCCATATCACCATCCTCCGGAGGGCCGACACTCGCTCCCCACAAAACCACCGGCTTTCCAGTTTCCAGAAGCATCCGATCCAGCAGCATATGCTCACCGGGCTTATGGTGATCCATCGAATAGTTGTCGCCGCCTATCTGAAGCGCACAGGCTGATCTCTTTATACCCTCATACTGAGCACGAAAATGGAAATGCCGATAATCGGTTGATCTTCTGTGTAGCACACGATAATTCCACCATGCCAGGCTGTATTTGCCGGCAGGCATAGACCCATGCGGCCAGTGGACAATTCTATTATCGGTCTCGTAATGCGCGTCCGCAACAGCATCTTCCCCGCCAAAGCTGCTCAATACAAACCTGGCATCGTCGAAACGCTGTGATAGTATGTGAACAGTGCCGCGTACTATCGCCTCGCATCCGCGGTTGGCATACGGGCCGTTGCCGACTAAGAGAAAAACAGGTGCGTTGGATTTACTCATTGCTTTACAGTCGATTCTTCGGCCTGCTGTCACTTGAAGATTCCCTGTCCAATATCAAGATACATAATGCTGTTGTAGGGCCTTGCGCCCACGCCGCTGGGCCATATATCTGGGGATATATGCCGACGCCGCCACTATCACCTAAAGAATTATCTACCAGACCATCTGACCTAGTATTTTTAACAAGGCACGCCAATGCTTTGTCAGTAACCAAGTAGTAACTGACATCAAGGAACCCACTATGAATGGCACGCTCAATTGAATAGGCGATCATAGACGAGCCGGATGTATCCAGATGGCAATCGGGCTTGTTTGCATTCCATCCCCAGCATCCATCTGCTTTTCTCCAACTTATTAAAGTATCTGTCAGTTTACGAAACTCATCACACAAGTCCTGACGATAACTCGATGTCGCAGGCAGATGTCTTATTGTCTCAGTTAGACCCAGCATCAACCATCCCGCGCCTCTTGTCCATCCTATCAAGCCAAGCGGGCATTCTCGGCTAGTGGAAAATCCATGACAAGGCAAGCCGGACCTCGGTTCAATGCCGTATTCTAAAAAGTCCTTTAGCATACGTACCGACAATTCTTGAGCTTTAGGTTCGTTGAATACCTTGCCATAGTAGCTTAAGAATGGGCAAACAAGGCCAAGGCTGTCAACAAGTCTATCATCAGGGTTGTCAGCACTATACTGCAACGTGCCGTCTTTTGTCGTGCTCGCTGTCTTATCGAGAAAAGCGTAAATCTCTTTAGCAGCGTTGGCGTATTTTTTGTCTTGGGTCGACAAGTATAATTCTATTATAGGCCACCCCATCATGCACTCGTCTAGACGAGTAAGACCTGCCTTGAATTTGCCATCAGCGGTAAGTCTACAATCTATGTAGGTCTTGATCACATTGGCATCACGCTGGTTCTGAGTTAATTCAAAGGATACAGTGTGGCCCATCATAGCCATAGAGGCCCCCATGGCTCTATCAAACTCCTCTCCCGACATACCCGCGCCCGGATGATCTTTGTCTAGTAACATCTTTTCAAGAGCTGATTTCAGACTGTCAACGTATTGTTGATTCAACTGCTTCCAAGTGTATTGAATCGGCGGCGGAGCAGGTTTAATCCTTGACCACAGCTTGGAACCCAGCCAAAGAGCATCAATTATCAATAGTGCAGCGATAATGCTGTAAAGCGAATATTTAACGTACCGCGTTCGACTCAAATTATACCCAACCTTCTTTATGTCCCGCTCCGGCATGGTTTAATGATATATCCAATCAGCATCAAGCCATGCGATACCATACCTCGGAGCGCCGGTATCTTTTTGTGACTTTGGAGGAATAACCGTTAGCTCTGCCGTCGTGAATCCCTCATCATACAACAAGACACCATAGGCATCCGCTATCCTTGCCACCACTGTGTATACATCCGGCACCAATGGCAAACTCCGGATCATTACGTCATAGTAACCAGGTCCCGATACATCACGCAGATTTCCGCTGATAGCGTTACTTGTGTGCGCTAACATCCTGCCCATTCCGTCAGTCACAAACACCCCAATTCGCGGGGATTCGATTAACTCAGTAGCTTCAAAATGAACCCTTATACCCAACGGTAGCCCTGCTTCTGCCACCCAATCGGCATTATCACCCAGATGTTCTAGCTTAGTTACCCGCAAAGGTGATAAAGGAACCTCAGCAGCATCAGAATGGGAATGAGTCTGACGAATCAAACCACGTTTATGTTCTGCCACCAATTCACGATAAGCCCTAACAGCAGATTCCCCGTCAGATATTTCCTTAACCAAGCCATGATCCAACACAGCCACCCTATCACACAGACTCGTAACAGCTCCCATATTGTGCGAGACAAAGACAATTGTCTTATCGGAGGATCTCAATTGCCTCATACGCTTGGTGCATCGCTCCTGAAACGCGGCATCTCCTACGCTGAGCACTTCATCGACAATCAGAATCTCCGGATCGACGTGGGCTGCTACGGCAAAGCCGAGGCGGGCATACATTCCGCTCGAGTAACGCTTAACAGGGGTGTCTATAAACTTCTCCAACTCCGCAAATGCTACGATTTCATCGAATTTATTCGCTATTTCACGCTGAGTCATGCCAAGAATAGAGCCGTTGAGGTAGATGTTCTCTCGACCGGTCATCTCCGGGTGAAATCCTGCGCCAACTTCTATCAGCGCAGACACGCGACCACGAGTTCGAATGCGGCCTTTTGTGGGATTCATTATGCGAGTCAGGAGTTTAAGCATCGTGCTCTTGCCTGCTCCGTTGTGCCCGATAATACCCAGCGCCTCCCCTTGCTTCACATCAAAGGTTATATCTTTTAGCGCCCAAAAATCTTCGCGGACTCGCCGACGCAGCATCCCACGCGCCATATCCGCAAGGTTCTTTGGCCGATCGTGCGAAAGGATAAACTTTTTAGAAACGTTTTCAACCGAAATGACATTCATTAAATCAAGTCGTCTCCGTCATCGTCTTTGATATTGGATCGTGGCCGAGCGTTTCCTCGCCGTTTTTTCTCCTCCATATTCTAGCTGCTATTATAAAATAACCAAACAGAATAATCACAGATACACCAGATACGATGGCTCCTAACCGCAGTCCTGGCGGAAAATAGCGGAACTCGATATCGTGCTGCCCCGCAGGCAGCATCAGACCAAGGAACCCGATGTTCACCTTCTCAATCTGTGCCGGCTTACCGTCGACGAAGGCGTTCCATCCCGCACCATAAGGAACGCTGAAAAAGACCATCTTGGGCGCATCCAACTCTATCCTGGCCGCAAACCCCTTGCTGTCCGCCGTGTAGTCGCTGCAAGTGTGCTTTTTCATCTCTTGAGCATCTGCCATCCAGTCAAAATCGGCACATTTCTTTACATCTGCTGCATATTGCTCCATATCGGATCCGTATTTCTCTATCTGATCGTCAGACAGAACCACCGCTTTGAGCATCACTTTTTCTATGCAATCCGAGTATTGAGATAGCTGGCCCTCGCTGATATAGGTATCATACGAAAATCCCATTGGGACAAAATATTCGTTCTCATAAATCTGCGTGCCAGCCGTCTCTTTTACGAACTTATAGCCCGGCATAGTGAGCTTGAAGTTTTCGGGGTCGTAGTTAACAAAGTATTTGACGGACAGCAGGGAGCGGAGTGCGGGTCTGTTGAAGGGCATAAGTGCGCCTACACCAGAAGTAGCCCCACACCCTGACACATTTTGAAACTCTGCCGCATAAGGATTTCTAGTGCTGATAAATACATTTGGGGAAGATAAATTAGTAAACCACCCATAATTGGCTATAAAATGAGGATAATCTATTCGCCAGAATTGTTGATCTACAATATCTAGACCATCTGTGCCCGCTACCACTTGATTAACAACGAAATCCAACTTCCACGAACGGTTCTCTATTTGAATAAAAGCAGCAAAATTGACTATTGACGCCAATGCCACACAAAGAAAGATAAGCTTTTTACCCAGCTTGTGAAATAGCACAAACCACAACAATATGTAGTTAAATATGCACAGCATCAAAGCATATAGCATCAAAGTGCGTCCACCGAAGCTACTATCGCCAACTAAGCCTTCGTATAGCCAATCCAGCACATTAATTCCCAGCTTATTGTATAGATATAAGTATATATTCGGGAACATATTGATTATACCTATTGGAACTGTGAGAACACCGCAAATCAACAAAGAAATTAAATAGTACCCACGAAGCTTGCTAGATTCCAACGAATCTAGTTCGTCGATAATCTTTGCTGTGGCTAATGCCAGCATAAATGCTAGTACAAACCACCATCTGGTGTATATCACATTTGTAAATCCGTTGAATGCGGAGTTTGTGAGCGGTACAAAAGACATGATTACACAAATAATTATTAGCTTGGAGAGCCAGTTTCTGTACCGAGCCAAATAAACAAGAGCTAAAGTGACACCAAACACTGGTAAATGTATTCCCGAAGATGCCCAATTTGCCGTGTAGGGATAAAATGCGTGCTGTGTATGCCCTTCAATTGGCATAAAAAATACACGAGTTAGTTCTAAGTATCGTTGAGGCATATAAAATACCCACTCCGCCCGCGAGATGTTGTGTAGGGATGCCCTAGGCGAATTGAATATGTAATATGTAGTTGGACATAGAACAACACTGGCGCCAACTGCACCCAACAAGTACCCACAAAGCACCTTGGTAAGTAACAACCATCGACATTCTGCGTGATTTGGCTGACCACCCAACATTCTCAGCCCTATATATAAGAACAGAAACAGGCTACTCGCAGCGAACATATAGACGTTAGTCAGTGCATTTATCATAACCACAAGTGCAAATATACCAAAGCCATATCGCCGCTTGCGCAATATGCACTCTATACCTATTATCAATAAAGGAAAGACTGCTATAACGTCTGCCCAATTCAAGTGATATTCGCTATTGATTACTGTAAAGCCAGAATATGTGTAGAGAAGTGCTGCAACAGCTGCACTTCGGCTTTTTACGAACATACGTAGCGCAATGAAAGCAAAGCAAGCAGAAACAATGAATTTGGGGACGATAGAATAACCAATAGCCCACAGAAACCATTTCTCAAGGAAGACCATCAACAGGCAGAAAAACGGGCTACCAGAAAGCAGAGCGCCTACTCCCTCGCCTAGTCCCACATTGTGAGAATACCACGGTGTACCAGACGTAATCAGACGCTTGAATTCGATGAGCTTAGGAACGAAAAGCTTAATGAAATCACTTCTAAAGACATATAACCCCTTATATCTGACAATGGTCGGCAGCATGGCTAGGAGAGCGATTGCGGCAGCCCATAGGGCTACGGTCCAGCAGCGAATGGGTTTTGCTTCTTGTTCGATTTTAGCGGAGTTCTGCACATTCTGATCGCTCATTTTTATGTTTGAAACTCCTCACGTGCTCGATTGGCGGATCGTTTCAAAACTATTGCTGTTATTATAAAATAGCCCAGTAGAATAATCACTGATACACCAGATACGATGGCCCCTAAGCGCAGACCAGGCGGGAAATAGCGGAACTCGATGTTATGCTGCCCCGCGGGTAGCATCAGGCCAAGGAACCCTATGTTTACCTTCTCAATCTGTGCCGGCTTGCCATCGACGAATGCGGTCCATCCCGCGCCATAAGGCACGCTGAAAAAGACCATCTTCGGCTTCTCCAAGTCTATCTTAGCCCCGAAGCCTTGGCTGTCCGCAGTGTAGTCAGTGCAAGTGTGTTTCTTCATCTCCTGAGCATCAGACATCCAGTCGAAATCGGCACATTTCACAGGAACTGGAGCGAACTGCTGCATATTCTGGCCATATTTCAATATCTGATCATCAGATAAAACAACTGCTTTGAGCATCACTTTTTCGATACAATCCGAGTATTGAGATAGCTGGCTCTCGCTGATATATGTATCATACGAAAACCCCATTGGGACAAAATATTCGTTCTCATAAATCTGCGTGCCGGCGGTTTCTTTTACAAACTGATATCCAGGCATAGTAAGCTCGAAATCTCCGGGGTCGTAGTTCACGAAATACTTTACTGAAAGCAGTGAGCGCAAGGCGGGTCTGTCGAAGGGCATTGCTGAATGCACAGCGAGATAATCACAACAGCCGGTCAATTCTTGGAAATGAGCAAGACCAGGGGTTCGTATACTGCTAAACAATATCGGAGAGGGGGAATTAATATACAGGCCGTAATTGAAGACGCTCCGTGGATAATCAATCCGGCACTGCCCGAACTGAGGTATTTTATGTTCCTTTGCGTTATGTATAGCGTGGTGCACCACATATTTTAAGGACGGCTTGTTGTTGAGTTGGATAAAACCGGCCCAATTTATTGCAGCCGCTATGCCCAGACAAAATATTAATCGTTTTTGCCAGCCAGGTACAAACAAAACCAGCCATAACAACGTATAGTTGATTACACAAAGCACTCCAGCCGCAAGCATTAGCTTCGGACCGCCCATGAAGCTATCTTCCAGTATTCCATCATACCACCACTTGATTCTGCCAATAGGTACAATTTTGTATAGCTTTAACAGCATATTTGGGTAGCAATTCACTATGGCGAATGGGACGGTAAGCAATGTGCAGATAGCTATTGACCACAAGTAGTATTTACGCAAAGCCACAGACTGTACTGTGTGCCATTCGTCAATTATTTTTGACGTGGCTAGAGCCAACAGAAACGCCAACGCAAACCACCATCTTGTATAAGCCACCATTGTGAAGCCACAGAAGGCAGCATTGAGTAGTGGCACAAAAGTGATAATCGTGCACACAAGCAATAGTCTGAAAAGCCAATCTCTATGGCGTGCCATATAGGCTATTACGAGTGTTACTCCAAATAGCGGTAGGTGTATTCCGGTTGACGACCAGCTTGCAGTGTTTGGATAGAAAGCGTGTTGAAACATGCCCTCGGAAGGCATAAAGAACACCCTGACTAATTCCAGGCATCTCTGCGGGCCAAAAAACAACCACTGCTGCCACGAGCGTTCTTGGCGAAGTTCGGCACGGGCACAATCAATGACGCAGACATATATCTTTGGAAATATAATAATGCTGGCAAGACCTACTCCCAGTAAATAGCCGCCGATAAAGGTTCGGATCAAGCGCATACGTGACTTGTTTTTGGTTTCCGTACTTAAGAGTCTGATTAGCAGATAAAGGACAAAAAATAAGCTGGAAGCAGCAAACATGTAAAAACTTACAAGCAGATTTATTGCTATAGATGCCACTAGAATCAAAAAACCGTGATTTTGATTCCTTAATACACGCTCCGTTCCTATTATAAGCAGTGGGAAAAAAGCAATTACATCTGCATATATGGGGAGAAATTCTGTATTGATGATGGTGAAGCCTGAAAATGTGTATAAGATCGCACCCACTGCGGCACTGCGGCTTGAAACGAACATCTTAAGAGCTAGAAAAGAAAAACACGCTGCAGTAGCAAGCTTCAGGACAACCGTATATCCCATCGCCCAGGGCAACCATTTCTCCGGAGATAACATAGAGATCCAAAAGAATGGGCTACCAGTCAACAAAACTCCTGCACCAGCACCAAGCCCAGCATTATGACTCCACCAAGGGGCGCCGGTCATTAGTAGTCGTTTGGCTTCAATCCTCATTGGTATGAACTGTTGTGTAAAATCGCCGTATACGACAAAAAGCCCCTTGTACTGCACAATTGTCGGCAGCATAGCTAGGAGAGCGATTGTCGCGGCCCACAGAGCTACTGTCCACCAGCGGATCGGTTTTGCTTCTTGCTTGATATCCTTAGGCGTTTGCGTCTCTTGGGTGCTCATCTAGCCATCAAAGCTCCTTATGCACTCGATCACACGGTTCTGATCGTCTATCGGCAAATCGTTATAGAAAGGCAGTCGGACGAGTTGATCGCTGACTCTATCTGTAACCGGGCACTGGAATTTGTCCCCGCCGAGTTCTCGGCCCTGGTCGGAGAGGTGCAGCGGGAGATAGTGAAAGACGCTTTGGATGTTGTGTGAAGCAAGATATTGTATGAACTTCTGGCGGACGTCGAGCGACGGCATCAATAAGTAAAACATATGGTATGGTTGCACGCAGTCATTCGGCACAATTGGAAGTCTGATACCTGATTGGTCTGCCCAATCGACTAATCCCTCATAATATCTCGTCCAGACTCGCTTGCGCTTGGCCTGAATTGCCTCAGATACCTCGAATTGAGCGTAAAGAAACGCAGCCAGCACATCAGATGACAGATAGCTCGACCCGACATCCACCCAGGTGTATTTATCGACCTGTCCGCGGAAGAATCTGCTTCGGTTGGTACCTTTTTCGCGGATTATTTCTGCTCTCTCGACTAGCTTGGGTGCATTAATCAACAACGCTCCGCCTTCTCCGCATGTGAAGTTCTTAGTTTCGTGGAAGCTCTGAGTCGCCAGACAGCCGAATGTGCCAAGCTCCTGGCCTTTATATTTGCCGAACAACCCGTGAGCGTTGTCCTCAACTACAGCAACATTATGCCGATCGGCTATGTCCATGATCGCATCCATTTCACAGCCTACGCCCGCATAATGCACGGGAACAATAGCCTTGGTACGTGGCGTAATCAATGCTTCCAGCAGAGATTCGTCGAGGTTCAGCGTATCCTCTCTTATGTCGATAAAGACCGGCTTCGCGCCTCTGAGAACAAACGCATTTATCGTCGAAACGAATGTGAAAGAAGGCACAATGACCTCGTCGCCTTCTTTGATACCCAGAAGCAAGGCGGACATTTCCAGCGCATGAGTGCACGAAGTTGTCAGCAAAACGGCTTCACATCCAAGCTTCTCTTTCAGAAACGAGTGACATTTCTTAGTAAACGGCCCATCTCCGGATATATGGCCGTTGGATATCGCTTCAGCGATATAAGCCAGTTCTTTGCCCTCAAAACAAGCTCGGTTAAATGGTATTTTCTCCACGTAAACCCCACCCCTCATTAAATGTCAACAACATCTACGTATACAGGATTATCGGACAATCTTGTACTGCCATCCAGTGATTTGGCATACAGCAACAAATTGACATCGTTTCTAAACATGCTCTGCAAACAATGGGCGATCGGAGCATCATTCTCGGAGGCGCCGCATATAGCATATATCCCTTTGCTCAAAGCACGATTATTGATCGTTTTTAGTAACGCTTTCAAATCGTCCAGGTGTTTATAGCCGACTGGCATCAATCTATATTGAGTCATTACTTCGCCTGGCTTAAGCACCTTGGGCATTGGTGTAAACAATCGTGTCGCGTCTAGGACCATCGAGGCAATGCGCATTTTTGTGCCCATAGACTTGACAGTGGTTCTTACCGCCTTTCCTCTATCCCAACAACCTACACAGGCGGCGATTCGTCCGTCCTTTTCCAGCACATATATATCATCATACGAAAATCCAGGCACCCGTTCTATTGACGCCGCAAACGATGTTGCTGAATATGGAGTAAATAAATCGTGACCTTCCCATGTGGCATTTATCAAGCGAGACACTTCGTCAAGATCATTGGGAACGAGCGTTCGAACGTTATTTTTGTCGTTGCTATCTGATTTACGATATATTAGTTTATAGCGTGCTAACAGAGCCTTATGCCGCGAGTAGCCGGACTTTTCAAACAAAGCAATGGACGGAGCATTTGAGTCCATAATATATACATAGGCAAGTGACGCGCCCTGTTGACGGTAGAATTCTTCGACCTTAGCTATAAGTGCGATTGCGACGCCTTTTCGCCTATGATCAGGAGAAGTATAGTAGTTCCACGAATAACCGACTAGCGTTGACAAATCGTTGATATTGGCGGATTTGACTGCACAACTTGCCGAACCCATCGGGTGATTGTCAGCTTCATCACAAGCCATAAATACTTTACCGCGTTCATATACTTTTGTCCGCCACGAATAATCCGGATGATTGACCGAGGAAACACTGCCACCCTCTCCATAGCTAGCAGCCTTCTGAAAGCTTTGCAGCATATCATTGTCACCGGACACGGCCTCACGAATATACAATTTCACGCCTTTTTCCTGCATTCTCCGGCTTTCTCACCAATGGCACGCCCAACAACCTGCCTCCATACCAATAAATGAACAAGAGACAGCGCAACCGTCAAAAGCCCGTAGGCTCGCAAAACCAACGCGCCTGCCTGGGCCTGGGGTGGCGCGTAACCATAGTGTATCATGAACTCAGTCACCCCTACCTCGCTCACTCCAAGGCTGCCCGGAATGCAGGAAAGCAAACCGATGATGGTTATTATCGACACAATTGCGGTCACGTTTCCAAAACCGGGATTCATAGATAAACTGGAAAGGGCGATCTGCCAGCCCAATATAATCACGGCCCACGACACAGTGCTGATAAGCACCACCATTATGATAGTCGCAGCATCGCCAGCGCACGACTTCATCGCTGTGATGCATTCGCCGATTTTGCCACGCACACTGGTCTTGGTTACAAAAAGCAACCCGCCAATCGCAGCAACCAATACACTCGCACTGGCTGTGTAG
>JAAYKE010000054.1 GCA_012522575.1 Armatimonadota bacterium
ACGATCTCGTGCTTTACGAATCGCCGTAGTGTTGATCGCATGCTATATGCAGTGTTTGCACATCAGAATAGACAGTGGGATGAGGCTTATCGACCAAAGCAATTTACACACAAGGCTTGACGCTACCTCAGAGCAACGGCACTTGACAAGGATAGAAGCCACTGGTATACTTGAGTCGGTTGTTTGGTCTTTTGGGTGATGAGAAATGCAGCTAACATCTCGACAAACGGAGTTCCTCGGCACGCTGGTCGACATTTACCGCGAACAGGACAAGCCTGTGCGCTATATTGACCTCGCCACAAGACTCGGAGTGAGTAAGTGGACAGCCTATGATATGATGACTATGCTTGAAAAAAGGGGGGCAGTAACCCGGGAGTACGCGCTTGGTGAGCGCGCATCCGATGGAGGGCGCTCACATGTAGTGTTCCGACCTACGGACAGAGGAAGAGCCATGCTTGTAGACCTGGCTGGTGGGCACTTCAAAGATGAGGAATGGGAGGAAACCAAGAAGAGAATACTTGCCGCAGTCGAGGGACATCCACAGGACGAGTACCGAGATCTTGCAGAAGAACTGCTTCGGACGCTGGATTCTCAAGCTTCATCGCTGGCGTATTGGGCAGTGACGATGACCGCGCTATTGCTGACAGTTGAGGATGCCCGGCGTAAGATCCAGGAAATTCCGTTGCTCCGGGATATCTTGTTGCGAGTGCGCTCAGCACGGGCACGGCTTCTGGCGCTGGCTGAAGTGGGAGGGAGTCTACCAAGGAACAACTTGAGCAGCATTGAGTTGCGCGACAGGCTGGAAGAATTTCTTCGGCGGCATGATACTCTAATCGACCAAATGGAGGCGGCAAGGCAAAGAGCTCTGCTGGGATTCCTTGGCACAGTGATGGAACGCCTTGGAGGAATCGGGTAGATAATATCCTTTTTTTGTTGCCTGTTTTTGGGTCTTTTGGGATTTTCAAGGAGGTCCATTACTGTGATTTAGACGAGAGGAGTTAACTATGATGGACATCACACAATCAACGAAGCGCTATGCAGCCACGGAAGCAGCACGGGTACTGCCGCGCCTTTTGGCGAAGAGTTCGGATGCTAACCTGATCAGATTGACGCGTGTATTGGAAGGGATCGCGTTGCAAGAAGTACACAAGGTGCAAATGCGGCAGTTGCGAGGGCTGTTTCAGCAGAAGCATCCTGCCTTGACACTCGGCCGCAGATTACTGCGAGAGATCAATCCTAACTGCAGGCGCAAATTCGTGGAGAACCTGGGCCTGAACGCGATCTACTTCGGCGCAGAACGCCGCAATGAATTGATGGCCAATGATCAGGCAGCGCCTTTTCTTCTAGTAATTAGCCCGACCGAGAGGTGTAACCTGCACTGCCGCGGGTGCTGGGCGGCTAAGTATCGAAAAGACAGTGATATGCCTCTGGAACTGCTGGACAGAATAATCACTGAAGCCAAAGAGATGGGCATGTACTTCTTCACGATCACAGGAGGTGAGCCTTTCGTTAGGAAAGACCTGTTCGACATTTATGCCAAGCACAATGATGCCTATTTCCAGGTTTACACCAACGGCACACTGATCGACGACAGCATAGCTCGAAGGCTTGCGGAACTGGGAAATGTCGTACCGGCGATCAGTATCGAGGGATTCGAAGAACAGACTGATGATCGTCGTGGGCGGGGCACATTTGCACAGCTTATGGGGGCGATGGATACTCTCCGGCGAAAGCAAGTGCCTTTCGGCTTTTCCAGCATGACAGCCCGCAAGAACGTGGATGTAGTGGCGAGCGATGAATTCATTGATATGCTGATTGAGAAAGGGTGTCTCTTCGGGTGGTATTTCACATATGTTCCCATCGGTATGAAGCCCGACCCATCGCAGATGCTGACTCCAGTGGAGCGCGAACGTCAGAGGGAACGCGTTCAGCATATCAGGGCAACCAAACCCATCTTCGTTGCGGACTTCTGGAACGATGGATGGGCAACAAATGGGTGTATGGCCGCCCGGCTCTACGCACACATCAACAGCAATGGTGATGTGGAACCATGTGCATTTGTTCACTTCGCTGTGGACAACATCAAAGAGAAGAGTCTGAGCGAAGCTCTTAATTCTTCCTTCTTCCAGGCAATCCGGAATCGTTACCCCTGGACGGATAACCAACTCAAACCCTGTATGTTTCTGGATAATCCCCGCGTGCTGCGGGAAGCAGTAGCAGAAGGCAGAGCTCATGCGACGCATGAGGGAGCGGACAGCCTTATCACCGAACTGGCTCCGACGCTGGATCGGTATGCCGAAGAGATGGAACATCTCACCGAGGCTATGTGGGAGGAACTCCGTGATCAACTCCAGCCACCTCGTAAG
>JAAYKE010000055.1 GCA_012522575.1 Armatimonadota bacterium
CAAAACCGTTTGATGTATAATAGCTTCCATAGAGACCTTCTTTCATTAGTTTTCTCCAACCTTATTTTAATGAAAAAGGTCTCTTACTCATATACTGAAAACTCCACATTTATTTTACGCGGCCATCATTCGTTCGTCTGATTCAGGTCAATACGGTTGTATGACTGCCCTTATTTGGATATACTCCATATATATCTCCAAAGGAGAATCACGTGAAGCGAATAATTGACCTGACCTATAAAATAACTGCCGGGATGCCGGTGTGGCCCGGGGACGATGAGGTCAATTTTACTAAAACCTCGACAATTCCGCCCAACGATTATAATAACACCACGGTTACACTCGGAGCGCACACCGGCACGCATATCGACAGCCCGCATCATGTAATGCACGACAGCCGGGGAGTGGACAGCTATGCGCTGGATGCGCTTATCGGGTGGGCTGAGGTGTTAGATTTCGGCGAACTCGCTCCACGGGCGGAGATCACATCCGCTGATCTGGATTTGTTCGAATCGCGTGTAAGCGAAGGCGCAAGGCTTCTGCTCAAGACGGGTTGGGGCAGGCGGTGGAATAAGCCGGAGTTTTTTACCGAATTTCCAGGTATCAGCGAAGGTGCGGCGGCCTGGCTTCAGGCAAGAAAAATAAAACTGCTTGGCATCGAGCAGCCGTCGGTGCACACTTCACGAGGCAAGCAGGTTCATAAAGCGCTGCTGTCTACGGGGATGGTATTGTTGGAAACGGTGGCTAATATGCATGAAATCACCTCGGAGCGGGTATTCATCGCCGCGATGCCGGTCAACTTCGTCGGCCTCGATGGCGCTCCCACGCGAATAGTCGCAATGGAGGAACCCGGTTAGATCACCCGCACCGGTTGCATATTCAGATAATCCGCGCAGACAAGTTTATACTCTATGCCACCGATATTGCCCTGCAGAAATCCGCCGGTATGTATATGGCCATAAACCAGAATGTCCACGTTGTGCGCCTGCAGGATATCGGTAAAAGTGTTAGGCTCGAGGTTTGCATCGAACGGAGGATAGTGCAGCATGGCGATCTTTCGCGACACATCCGAAGGGATCTCACTAAGGCCGCGCTGAAGATATGCCAACTCGCGCATCATTACTTTATCATCGCCGGCGGTCGGCTCCTCCTGTGATTCCACTCGCCAGCCACGGGTTCCCGCGATACCAATCCCTTCGACCACTAACGCCCGCCCGTGCAGCAGGGTCATATCTTCCGGCAATTTCTTTTGAATTCGAGTGGTTGCCTCTCTGCCCCACCAGTAGTCGTGGTTGCCGCGGATCAGTATTTTTCGTCCCGGCCGCGCCGCTATAAAATCGAGGTCGAGCCGCGCCTGATCGAACTTCAGCTCCCAGGAGTGATCCCCCGCCAGCAGCACCGTATCGCCATCTTTAACAGTTGAGTCCCAGTTGGTTGCAATTCTGCTCGCGTGATCCCGCCAGACTTCGCCGAACATATCCATCGGCTTGTCACCCGATAGGGAAAGGTGCATATCCGAAATAGCGTAGATTGCCATAAAAATTACTACAGATGAGCGTCGATTGCGCGCTGGTTAAGAGTAAGATATGGGTGGTTCGGAGATCACCCGATTGGCTGGCAGGGCGGCTCCCCGAAGGTTGCCGCCCATAAGTCAGAAAGGTCAGGCGAATTATTATGCGTCCGCCACGAACTGCGCGACCAAATCGCCGACTTCGGTGGTGGAATAACCCATTTTGCCCGCGCTCATGCTCTTGAGCTTGTTGCCGGTGACATAGGCAATCGCCTTGTCCACCAACTCGGCAGCCTTGTCCTCTCCGAGCGTATCGAGCATCATCTGCAGCGCGCCGATGGCGGCCAGCGGGTTGATCACATTTTTGCCGGTATATTTAGGCGCAGACCCGCCGATAGGCTCGAACATCGAGACCCCTTCCGGATTGATGTTGCCGCCCGCCGCTATTCCCATCCCGCCCTGAGTCATCGCGCCAAGGTCGGTGATGATGTCGCCGAACATATTGTCCGTAACGATGCAGTCAAACCACTCCGGGTTTTTGACCATCCACATCGTGGTAGCGTCCACGTGGGCATAATCCGGTGTGATGTCCGGATACTCTTTGGCCACTTCATAAAACGTCCTCTCCCACAGGTCGAACGCAAAGGTCAGAACATTGGTTTTGCCGCAGAGGGTGAGCTTTTTGTCCTTATTTCTCTTTCGGCAGAGTTCAAAGGCATATCGAATGCAGCGTTCGACTCCCTTGCGGGTGTTGATCGACTCCTGCACTGCGACCTCGTCCAGGGTTCCTTTTTTGAGCACTCCGCCCGCGCCCGCATAAAGCCCTTCGGTGTTTTCGCGCACGACGACGTATTCTATATCCTCCGGCCCTTTGTCTTTTAGCGGGGTTTCCACTCCGGGATAGAGCTTGACAGGGCGCAGATTGACGTACTGGTCGAGGGCGAACCGCAGGGTCAGCAGAATGCCTTTTTCCAGAATGCCGGGTTTGACATCCGGGTGGCCGATCGCTCCAAGGTAGATCGCGTCGAACTTCTTCATTTCATCGACAGCGGAATCCGGCAATACCTCCCCTGTTCGCAGGTATCTCTCCCCTCCGAAATCGTAATCCACCGTTTCATATTTGAATCCGGTCTTTTGGCTCACCGCCTGCAGAACCTTAAGCCCTTCCGCCGCGACTTCCGGGCCGGTTCCGTCTCCGCCTATGATCGCTATTTTATACATTAAGAGTCTCCTTTACAGTCTATCTATAGCGCAAATCGCAAGATTACCAGGTGAATTATTCTCCCAAACCCCGGCATTATCCTTCGTAGCCAATAAGAAGTAACAGTTCACAAATAATGAGTACTCCTACCCGTAGTGTCCGATCTCCGTCTCGGACAAGGCTGTTTAGAGGTTATAAGTTGGAAGTTAGAGGTTAGACGGTTTATTGAGAGGGTTCGAGTAGCCTCCAAATTTTGTCATTCCGAGGCGAATGCCGAGGAATCTGCTTTTTTTCTTCCCGCTTCCGGGTTTCGCTTCTTTCGAGCTTTCGCGATTTACGTAAAAGCAGATTTCTCACTTCGTTCGAAATGACATAGTTTGTATGGCTGGGACAAAGACCAGCCGCTACAATCACTCACGAAGAGTGAGTTGTTACAATAAGAAGGTATTACCCGCGCATTTCGCTAATTATTATACACATATAAAGCAACTAAGCGAGATTGCATTGGCAAAAACTGCATTATTAATCGACCTGATTGAACTACTGCGCGCTCGACCGGGCGTCACCATAGACACGCTGGCATCCAACCTGGGCAGATCGCCGCGCACCGTATATAGATGGCTCGGAGAGCTTCATTCCGAGATCGGAATATCGGTCAACTGCAATTGCGGCGGGTACTATCTTGTCGAAGAACCCAGTTCGTCGAGCCATAACCTCACAGCCGAGGAGTTGGTGGCGGTGCATGCGGCGATGTGTTCTCTGACCGGCGGCGGGCAGACTCCGCTTCGCAGTCAGATGGAATCTGCGTGGCTCAAGATCAAAGAATGCGCCTCCGGACGCGCTCTGGAGTTTTCAAGAGAGCTTGCAGGTGGCTATGATATCCGATTCACGGTCACACAGGGCAGCATTCCTGCGCACATACCGTGTGCGATAGAAAACGCCATCAGCCAGCGAAAGCAACTCCACATCGTATATCGATCACAGAAAAGCAACAAGGTCAAGGAATATACCATCGATCCCTACGTTCTGGTTTTCAGGCGGCATAGCTGGTATATGGTCGCCTACAGCCATGAGCACAATAAAATAGTGATGTTTAAGCTGCTGAGGTTTCGAGATGCCTGCATTACGGACGTCAAATTTGAGATGCCCAGGGACTTTTCCGTGCAGGATTATTTCAAATATAGCTGGGAGGCATGGGGAGGAGGGGAGCCGACTCTTGTGCGGGTGAAATTCAGTCCGGAGGTGGCGGAGATGGTTGCCGAGGCGAGGCGACACCATACCCAGCAAGTGCAGTGGCAGCCCGATGGCGGTATCATATTCGAGGCTACGGTAGGAGGAATCCACGAGATAGCGATATGGCTTCTGGGTTTCGGCAAGGAAGCCGAGGTCATTGAACCGCAGCGGCTGCGCAACTTTATTTGCGAACAGGCGCAGGGGATGGCGATCACCTATGAGACGTCCGATCTCCTGATGCCTCTGCAGACTGCGTCATCGACCGCGCCGCTTGCAGATTCATCAAGTGACTCGGCTACTCAGTTGGCGGCGGACAATCGCTTTAGTGCGGACGACGGGACAGACCAACCGCACGCAAGCAGCCCTGCGCCGCAACCTTTTACGCTGCCCGAAGAAGTTTAGGTCGAATATGGATATGGCGGCCTGTGAAAGCTCTTCTATCTAACTCAACTCCAGCGCCAATCGCTCCCCGACTCCTATTCTCACCGGCTCGCTGAGCTTAACCAGCAGATATTTTCCATCTGACTTCACATCGGCCCCAAATCCTTTTCCGACACCGGAGGAATTGACTTTTGTGATCCTTGCTGCCTTTGGCGCACCGAATCGAACGTCCTGCACCTCCAATACGCCCCATTCCACGCTTATCTGCGCGATCAGCTTGCCCGCAGATATCTTTTGAGAATATACTCCCCAGCCTGTGCCGGTAGAGTAGAAGCATCTGAAATCGTCGGCGTTGATCTTTGGAGCAAAGGCGATGAAACGCTCGCGGGTGTTGACGTGGAAGCCGGACAGCGCGAGCAGCAGCGACCAACTCGCCATCGCCCTTGCGTAGTGATTTCCGCACTCAAACTCATTGTACGGGTTGCGTGCGACGCCGTCGTGCCGATCCCTGACTCCCTTTACTATCGCCAGCCCTTCGTCGATCATATCCTCATATATGAGATGCGCCGCCACCTGATATTCGATTCCCGTCCAGACCTCATCGGCGTATGTGAACGGGTAGCGCGGCCTGCCTCCCTTTGGCCATGTGCAAAGCAGCAACCCGGCCTCGTCGTTTAGAGCGTAAGTGCGCTGGATGCTGTCGTGATCGGAAAGGTCGCTTTTCCAGTTGTATTTGAAAATGGATTTCAAGGTCGATCGAACGTTGTCCTGCGGCAGAGTATGTCCAAGGCCGACTACTTCGCAGAACCATTGGCCAAGAAGCTGGTCGCTGAGACAGCCGACTCCGAATTGATAGCGTCGGTCGTCATCAGGGCCGCAGTCCTGAATGAAATACTCCCCGTTAAACAGCTTTTCAACGTGTTTTGCGTAGCCGCTTTCATACAGCTTTTTGCACTCGGCGGCAAAGGCATCCTCACCCAGAATCGCAGACATCTTCTCCATTGCCTTGAGCGCGCCGAGATATAGCGTGCCCATCATGGTGTTCGCGCCGTAGAACTCAATGTCATAGGTGTTATGTTGCACTGCCTCCATCATGCCGTCGAGGTCCTTATCCCACTCCTTCCACGCATATTCGACTGATTTGCGCGCGTTCGGGTAGGCTAACTTCAGGAAATCGACATCCCCGCTGAGCAGATATTCCCGATAGAGCTTGAGGATGCAGCCCATCTGCCCATCGGCGGCGGCATAAAACTTCCAAAGATAATCCCCAAGCGGAATCAGAGAGCGAAACGCCATCTTGCCGTCGGCATCGACGTTATTTGTGAAATCGGTCAGGCGCATTGTGCGCTCCAGCCGCGGATACAAATACGCCAGAGCCTGTTCATAATTCCAGACATGGGTGCAGTTCATCGGACAAGACCCGAACTGATCCGCGCATCCCTCAAATGCGTAGAACCTGTCATCGTCCAAAAACAACCCTGTCTGCGTGCGCATAATCGACATATTCGCCCCCGCCGCATCGAGCGCGACAGCCGGCAGGGTGCTGGAATACAGCGCATCGGCGAAGAGTCGGCTTTCCTTTTCCAATCGAGGCAGATTGCCGGTCACATAGAGAGCAATTTCCCAGGCATCGTTCCACCAGTCCGCATATCTGTTGCGCAGTCTGGCTTCCTTTACCTCAGGCTCGGTGTTCCAATAATTGTGCCGGTTGGGGAAATACCACGCAAAGATGAACGGAATCTCCACGCTCTCCCCTTTCGAGAGAACAAATTTTGCGGCCAGGCTGGTTATATCGGAGTTTTTCTGGCCTTCGCGGTCACTTTTAAGGTCGCCGTCGTCCTTGAAATCATCCCACACTGCCTGCGCCGCATCCCACCATCCCTCAACCGGCCAATGCTCCCGACATGAAACATCATTATGCGTCGTCGCCAGGCTCATCGACCCATAGGTCAGATCCTCCGGTTTCAGCGGCGCAGAGATCATTTTGACGCCTCGACATCCCTTTGCCTCTACGAACTCATTGACCCTGTCTCTGTCGCCGACGGGATTATGCAGCGACCAGCAGATCGACCCACTCAGTTTTGCCGACCCCGTGTTAGTAACTTTATATCGCAAAATGGCGCATGGGATCGAGGAGTCTTTCTCGTTGAGCGGAATCATAGGATTAAACGCGGTAAGCTCGACTTTGGCGGGCAGCGCAGGGTCTTGAAAATCGATGCTCGCAAATGGATATTCCCCGTGAAACACTGCATCTTTTAGACGCGGCAGCCCGCACACCCTGTGAGGGTTCATCCCGCCCCATTCGATAAAATGCGGCTGCAGCTTGGATTCCAGCACCCGCGCGATAGAATCCCCGCCATCGGGCTTGAGATAGATCATAGGGAATGTATAGGGCAGGGTATTGCCTTTTTGAGGCCGATTGAAAATCTCCCAGTCGCGCAGTTGTCCGCGGCCTCCGAGCGACACAGTGCCGGAGCCGATTCCGCCGAGTGGAAATGCGATTTCTTTAAGAGCATCCCCGGTAAATCTGCGCTGTTCTCCAGCAGCATGCAGCCTGTTTCTATTGTAAGGTATTCGTTTGGACGCCATAGTGTCATTCCTCCGCATTTGAAATATGGAGCAATTTTTACTCTTTGATTATTGTTTTGATGCGCGGCTTCCTGCCTGCTTGAATGTTGTTTTCCGGTGTAACAGCTCACGAATGATGAGTAATTCTGTCCGTAGTGTCCGATCTCCGTCTCGGACAGCTAGTTTTCATTGATAGATTGCCTGGCTGGGACAGAGACCAGCCACTACGCGAATAATGTAGTGTCCGATCTCCGTCTCGGACAGCGGGTGTTCATTGATAGATTGCCTGGCTGGGACAGAGACCAGCCACTCACGAAAAGTGAGGTGTTACTTGCCGACGGCTGAGATGCGGCGTTTTATGCCGTTACCGGCGTGCTATAATATCGCCGGGAGGTGATTGACGTGTCATTTGAAATAACAAGCCCTGCCACCATCCATTGCGGAGCAGGGCGGTTCAATATAATCGCCGATGAGGCCGCCGGGCTGGGCAAGCGTGCCGCGATTGTGACCGGCTCGCATCTGGCCGGCAGCGCGCGCCTTTCCCGGCTCTGCGAAGCCCTCCATAAGAATGGCGTGCGGACCTCCATCTCCGAACCTGTTACAGACGAACCTGCCGTAGAACGAGTAGACGAGATGGCCGCTTTTTTGCGAGATGAGCGCTCGGATTTGGTTATTTCTATCGGCGGAGGAAGCGTGATGGATACCGCGAAAGCGGCTGCCGTGATGGCGGTTAATGATGGGATAACCGAGGATTATCAGCTCAAAAAGCGGGAAATCACAAACCCTCCGCTACCGCAGATTGCCGTTCCGACCACCGCGGGCACAGGCTCCGAATCCACTCGCGTATCTGTATTGACCAACAATTCTCTGGCGATCAAGCGCAGTATCTCACATCCGCAGATGACGCCTGCAGTCGCCGTGCTTGATCCGGAATTGACCGTCGATCTCGATTTATATTTTACGACTCTCACGGCGATGGACGCCTTCGCTCACGCCATTGAAAGCGCGGTATCGCTGGCGGCGACTCCCTACACTCGACACATTGCGCTGGCGGCAATCGAACATCTCAGCGCGGGATTGCCTGTCTGCCAGCAATACCCTGATGACCTCGACGCACGCCTGAACTGCCTGCTGGGAAGCTGCTTTGCTGGGCTGGCTATGCAAAATGGCCTGGGCGCGTCCCACTCCCTGGCTCCGGCGGTGTGCATTGTAGGAAAAATCAGACACTCCGAGGCCATCACCGCCCTGCTGCCGCAGGTTATAAAACTGAACAAACAGGAGCGTCCCGATGCGTATGACGAGGTCAGCCGGGCGATGGGAACACAGGACGCAGCCGAACGCATCATAGAGCTGTGTAACTCCGGAGCAGTATCTGCGAGCCTGTCGAGCTACGGCTTGAAGGCATCTGATGAGGACGATGTCATCGCCGCCCTGAACCGCTACGGCAGCCACCGTCAAACTAATCCCGTGGAAGTGACGGACAACTTCGCCCGCAGACTATTTGCCGCCGGTCTATCAGGGAAATAACAGGATGGACACTGGCCGCCGACAAAGGATCAGGAAAAAGGTCGATAGATGAACATACGAACGTCGTTTTATGCGTGCGTAGTTGCGCTGCTGGCTGTATCTTCTTATGCTGCGGGACTGGCAGACCCGCTTGCGGGCAAGCCTCCGTTTCGTCGCCTGTTTCTCGATTCGATGGTGGTCGAGGAATCCTATGGGCTGTCCCGCGAATTTCACGCCGCACAAAAGCATGATCTCAATCCCGTCATCCGCAAAGACCGTGCGTGGGAGGGCTGGGGACCGTATGTCTATGGCACGGTGATGTGGGATTCCGGCAAGCTCAAGATGTGGTATCAGGGGATCGGCAAGAACTGCGGGGATGTATCTTATGCCGAGTCAAAAGACGGCATTCGGTGGACTAAACCCGAACTCGGGATCATCGAATACGACGGGTCGAAAAGCAACAACATAGTCGCGCCGCACGGCGCATGTCACATCCCCGGCGTCATCCGCATCCCAAACCCGACCTCTCCCGACAAGCGATGGGCGATGTACGGCTTTGGCTATGACCTGACGGATGATAAATCGGACAGGGGCGGGCCGTGCGTCGCATATTCGCCGGATGGGTTGAACTGGAACTGGCAGCGCACGAAAGAACAATACCAGCTTTTCTCCAGTTCCGATGTCACCAATTTCTTCTTTGATCCCTACACAAATCGATTCACAGCGACCTATAAGACATCCAACCGCCGCCATCGCGCAGTGGGAATCGCGCTCTCCGAGGACGGCATAAAGTGGAGCAAGCCGATCGAAACCGCCGTGTTTGGCGCGGACGATTTCGACCCGGACGCCACTCAGGTCTACGGCATGCCGGTTTTTCCGTATCAGGGGATATATATCGGCCTGCCGTGGATGTATCACGCTCGCTGGATAAAATACGGCAAATATTCCGCTCCTGAGGTGATGTATGAAGCCCAGGAAGGCAGCCCGCGCACCGTGGATGTGCAGCTTGCGTGGAGCCACGACCTGATCTCGTGGAACCGCACAGCAAAACGGGAGCCGTTCATATCGCTGGGTGACAGCGGCAGTTGGGATTCCATGCAAATCTACACGGCGCGTGCGCCTGTAATAGTAAGGGACAAACTATATTTCTACTATGGCGGTTTTGACAAAGCGCACGACGACGGGTCGGCAAATGGAGCCATAGGTCTTGCAACCCTGCGCATGGA
>JAAYKE010000056.1 GCA_012522575.1 Armatimonadota bacterium
ACGATCTCGTGCTTTACGAATCGCCGTAGTGTTGATCGCATGCTATATGCAGTGTTTGCACATCAGAATAGACAGTGGGATGAGGCTTATCGACCAAAGCAATTTACACACAAGGCTTGACGCTACCGTACTAGCCGATCCATTTGATACAGAGGAATCCTAAACAGCCTGTCTAACACTGTATTACAAACCATCTTGCAATAGCAAAGGAATTGTTCCATGAATGAGCGACAAAATGCCGATTTACCCTTCCCGGCAACTTTGAATCAAACTTTCAAGCAATGCGGACGAATAATTGTGTTCTGCATGGTTTTATGCTTTATCGTTCGTGCCGGTTTTGCCATTTATGTGGCCACTTTACCGATTGAAGGCGATGGCCGACTCTATGACCAAGTAGCAGTGTCACTTGCCAGCGGACAAGGCTTTGTGTTCAAAAATCTTCCCTTATCGGACAAATCGCCCGGTTACTCGGCATTTCTGGCAGGCATTTACCTGTTGTTCGGTCGCAATTTCCTTTATGTATTTCTAATTCAGGGTCTTTTAACCACCGTTGTCTGCGGAGCTGTTGTGGCGTTGGGTTATGCGGTCACGTTGCAAAAGGAAACAGCTTTGCTGGCTGGGCTTGTAATGGCTCTATATCCGCCCTTAGCGCTTGTCGACGCAAGACTGTATAACGACTCGCTCTTTGGTTTTCTTGTTTTTGCTTTAGTATTAATAGTCGGATATGCCATTTGGTCTAAGAAGCTGTGGCCGTGGGTCATAGGCGGACTCGTATTAGGCTTGGCAATGTATGTTCGCCCAACGCCAATTGCACTTCCATTAATCTTTCTAGTTTTGGCGATATGGCGTGGGTGGCCGCTGCGCAAAGCTGTGCTTGCTATTGTTGTTCTGTTGATATGCACTGGAGTTGTGCTTATGCCGTGGGCAATAAGGAATCAGCGTTTGTTTGGCGTATTAACCCCAATGCCATCCCAGGGCGGGAGAGTGCTTTATTGCAATTGGAGCGCGATAAATATGGTGTCGTCGGATTTAGGCTCGCTGCCAGAAGATGTCAAGGCAAAGGTTGAGGCAAAGACCGGATATGAAAGGGATAAAATCTTAAAACGAATTGCAATCAGTCAAATTAAAGCGCGCCCTGGGGAGTTCGTTGCGTCTTGTTTTATGAAATCCGTGCGCCAGTGGACGAATCTTTTCTGGCCTCAGAAACCCTCTAAGGCAACGTTGGTTTTCGCCGTAGTAAATACCCTGATGCTGGTTGTTGCAGTACCAGGATTCTGGAGGCGTAGTATCGAGCCATTGTTCCGCGGCTACACGCTCCTGTTTGTCTTGTATATGACGTTCGTAGCGGCTGTAATGTCAAGCGCAGAAGCCAGATACGCATATTGGACATACCCATTCCTATTTATACTGGCAGCGCATACTCTTACAATGATTTGGCATAAGCGTCATAATACGCATTAACCCACAAAGCCTATGTTGTTTTCCTTGTCCTCCGCAACTTTCACAGGAGGATAGATGCAACTGTATCGAGAAGCCATTCTACGCTTGTGAATTCCAACGTGGAGACGGCTTATGTTCATCGACTTGCACGCGCATGCCTATCGCCAACCCTATCCCGGCCCGGATGGAAAGCCGGTTTTTTCGACGCCGCAGCAGCTTATTGAGCGTTACGATGAACTCGGGGTGGACAAGGGCTGTCTGATGCCGATTGTTAACCCGGAAGTCTATCTGCCTCAGTCAAACGAAGAAATCCTGGAAATAGCGCGAACATATCCGCATCGATTCATCCCTTTCTGCAATATCGATCCCAGGGCGGTCTCAAACAGCAGCGATGCCGATCTGGGTTACCTGTTGAGATACTATCGTGATAGAGGCTGCAAGGGCATAGGCGAAGTGATGCCCAACCTGCCTTTTACGGACCCTCTCGTGTGGAACCTTTTCGCGCATGCCCAGCGCGCCCAAATGCCCCTCACATTCGATATATCCACTCGAATCGGCTCCGCATACGGGCTTTATGACGATCCCGGACTGGTGCAACTGCAGGCATCGCTACAGGCATTTCCCGACCTGATCATAATCTGCCACGGCCCGGCGTTCTGGGCGGAAATATCGACGCTGGACTCAGTCGATGACCGAGGAGGATATCCGAGCTATCCGGTGCGCTCAGAGGGATCAGTTGCGAAATTGCTCAGGCAAAATCCTAATATGCGCTGTGACCTGTCGGCATACAGCGGATATAACGCCCTTGCCAGAGACCTGAATTATGCAGTGGATTTTTTAACTGAGTTTGCCGATTGCCTCTACTTTGGCTTGGATATATGCGCCCACGACCAGCCCGCGCCGTTAGCGGACCTGCTGAACACTCTGCTTGCCGAGGGCAGGATCACCCAGCAGGCGTTCGACAAAATCGCCCGCGACAATGCCGTAAAACTGCTCGGCTTATAGACGACTGCCTTCGAGATTGCACCAACGAATTGGCCCTTTGCCAAATTGTCGGGTTGCCAGTTTGATCTATATAAGGCATACTTCATTAGCAGAGGTCCTTTAACAACGGTATAAATACCTGCATTTGCGCTCGTTTTGTTCGGGCGCGCTTTTGCGGGCAACTTATTAAGAAAAGAGGGGAATGATGAGTCAAGATCGCTCCAATCGTTTTTTGTTGCTGGCGTCAGCGCTGATACTGATGATGCTGGCAACCACGGCCAGCGCCGCTACGGTAGCTGTGCGTTTCTTTTCCGAAGGGGAATTGTGCACGGTCTCTCGAGCGGTATCTAATGACGTCCCGCTGGCCGAATCGGCAGTGCGGGCTTTGCTAGCAGGCCCGTTCATTGAAGAAAAAGCTGTCGGAATCACTTCTCGGATTCCGGCAGGAGTGACCATCAAAAAGTTGTCGATCACAAGCGATACCGCTCAGATCGACCTGTCTGCAGATGTAGTTGCCGGCCTCGACGAAGTCGGACTGAGAGATATTTTCGACCAGTTCCGCTCCACTTTAGGGGACTTCCCATCTATTAAGTCCATCCAACTGACCTCCAATGGCAAGCCCTTGGCTTATTACCTGCCTGCTGTTCCCGAAGTAGGGGAACCCGCAAGGCCTCTTGTTAAGGGCAACGCGGTTGGCCTTGGCGGCAGGAAGGTATGCGTAGGGCCATCGCACGGTCGAGTTTGGAACGGCAGCAGTTGGGGCTGGATGAGATCGGACCCATGCGGATTTGGCGAAGCAGTCCTTGAAGACACCAACAGCATCAGACTTGTCCAGTTTTTGAAGCAATATATCGTACAGGACGGCGGGACTTTTTTCACTCACAGGGAGCTTGATGAAACCAACTGCTGTCATCCCCAAGCTAATATGCCCTGGTGGAAGATGTGCACTTTATCCTGGCTGATGCACAATGGCTTTCCCTGCTCTGTCTGGGGCACATACACTGGCAACTGCGGCGCAGAGACAGCCACCGGGCGATCCAACGACGACCTTCGCGCTCGACCTCTGTATGCGGACTATGTCGGCGCGGATATCTATATCTCCCATCACACCAATGCAGGCGGAGGCACGGGAACCGAAACCTGGCGCGACTCCAAAATGTCATACCCCGCGCACGTTGCCAATAGCCTTGCGCTGGCCACTGCAGTCAACAGCGGGATAGTCAACACCATTCGCAGCACTTTTCCGGGTGAATCGGAGTGGCGGGATAGAGGTGTTAAAGACTCCGCTGCAGGCTCCGGAGAGACTCGCATCCCCAACCGACCGGCTTGTCTTATCGAGCTTGCTTTCCACGACCATTGCACGAGGGACGGAGTCTATCTAACCGACGATTTCTTCCGATCTTTGTCCATGTGGGGCATCTACAGCGGAATATGCACTTATTTCGGCAATACTCCCGGCTGGGCCAAGTATTCCGGCGAACTTGTATCCGATACGATTCCAACCTTGATGAACGCCGGGCAGACCTACAACGTTTCGGTGACTCTGAGAAACCGCGGAGTCTGCTGGATGAATACCTACGGATTCAAGCTCGGTGCAGTCGACGGCAGCAACCCTATTTCCGCTGCCACTCGCCAGACAATATCCGGCACAGTGAGGCCGGGCAACACATACACATTCAATTTCACCATGACGGCTCCTGTCGCAGGCGGCACATATACCACCAAGTGGCGAATGATTCGCGAAGGCTATGAATGGTTCGGCCCAACCCTTACCAAGAACATAACTGTCACTACTCAGGATGACGATGAGCCTCCGACCGCGCCGACCAATTTGCGCGTGACCGGCGTAACTTCATCGAGCATATCCCTTGCCTGGAATGCCTCTACAGACAACATCGGCGTGGCAGGATATCGCATATTCCGCAATGGAACACAGATTGGCACTGCGACCGGAACGACCTACAATGACACCGGCCTTGCCAATAATACGACCTATTCATATCAGGTCGACGCTTACGACGGCAAGCCGAACTATTCAGGCAAAAGCAACTCAGTTCAGGGCACGACTATTGCTGTCATATTCGAGGACGGCTTCGCGAACCTGAACAACTGGGTTCTCGACCCGGTCGCGTCAGGCAACACAATGCCGACGTTGTCCACCGCTCAGAACCACGGCAGTATAACAGGCGCGAACTCTGTGTTTATGGCAGGGGAAGTAGCAAACTGGGTTTATCACGACTTCTCCACGAACCTGACCTCCGGAGGCTACAGATCCGGCACTCTGTCCGGCTGGATTTATGACAACGCTGTAAGCGGTCTGAGAGTAGCCTTGCGAGCGTATATGTATGATGCCGCTGGCAACAACTCGACCATGTATTGGATCGGGGTGTATCAGCTCGACCCGCCTGGCATTCCGACTCATTATATTGGAGCGATCCTTACGAGCAGTGGTTGGCAGTACCACGACCTCGGCGTTCGTTCTGCGGGATGGCACAAACTCGCTATTGAGGTCCTGCCATACACTGGCTCAAACGATCTCAAGTTCTATGTGGACGGCGCCCTTAAGCAGACCGCATCTCAGCCTGCAAGCGCCGCCAGTTCAACTGTGCGACGAACATATCTTGGGTTCAACTATAAGACCAATCAGCCTGTGTATTGGGATGACATCACGCTTGAGTCTGTTCCTCCGGCTGCTCCGACCAACGTTTCGGGTGCTGCGCTATCGACGACTTCCATAAGATGGAACTTCACCGACAAGGCGAACAACGAGATTGGTCATCGAGTTTACAACGGCTCTACCAAGGTAGCCGAGCGCGAGGTGTTTGATATAAGCTATGTCGACGAAACTAACCTTGCGCCTAATACGACCTACAATCGCACCGTCAAAGCCTATGCCGGTATTCTTGAAAGCGCCGGAACTGCGGGCAGTGGCACGACGCTATCTGTCCCGCCGAGCACATCGAATGTGACCTGTGACAAGAACGTCAACGTCACATACGGCGATGACAAGTTCACCTTCACCGCAGTCGGCGGATTCGGCGCGGGCAAGGTGGATCATTATATGGTAGTCTGGGACAAGCAGGCCACCCATACCTGGACAGGCTCTGAAGCGACGTGGTCAAGCGGGACTTTGGTTCAGACCGCGGCTTCTACCGGCAGTTGGTATCTGCACCTGCGGGGAGTCAACTCCGCAGGCGTAGCGAACGGCACTCTTGATCTTGGCCCGTTCATTTATAATAGCGACAGCGTCGCTCCGCAGATCAACTCCGTAACCGTTGCTCCTGCGATGGTTATCGGCGGAGATGCGGTTCACGTATCAGTTGATGCAACGGATAACGTTGGTGTTACCGGCGTAAAGGCCAATGGCGTTTCTCTGACTAACTCCGGCGGTAATATATGGACAGGCGATATCGTCGCTTTGGCCGGATTGGGAGTCCACCCCGTGAGCGTAGTTGCATCTGATGCTTCCGGCAACAATGCCACAGACGCATCAGGATCATATCTGACCGCTCTTATTCGCGGAGCCTCCAACAAGGCTGCCTGGGGAGTCGAAATGAACGCCGCTTCCACTATATACCTCTTCAAGTTCTGGGGTAAGGTAGTTGAGGTGGACAACAATAAGTTCACCCTCGACGATGGCTCCGGCTCGCCGATCACGGTTATTGCGCCGGGCTACAAGACCAAGGTCTCCACAGGGGACTACGCAGCCGCTCGAGGAATCCTCAGCATCGACGGCCTGTCGCGAGCGATTCAGAGCGAGGTTAACTGGATAACTAAATACTAGCCGAAAGGTGTGTAGCATCCACGCAATCGACCCGGGCGCCCAACCCGGGTCGATTCAATTAATGCAGTCCGGAACGCCGCAAGTTTGACAAATTGGTTGACATTGGCGGACTCGAATGTTACTATAATTTTACTCTGTGGTGCGGGAGTAGCTCAGTTGGTAGAGCGCTAGCCTTCCAAGCTGGATGTCGCGAGTTCGAGCCTCGTCTCCCGCTCCATTCCTGTATATTTGATCCAACCTCATTGATATTGTATCTTTTCCCATAATAAGAAGTGACTCGGCAATTACGCTGTTTTGATGCCGCTGGCGAATATGTTCCTCATCTGCCTGATAATCTCAGTTGACGCTTGGCTCAATGTAAGGCATACTGACATTGTACAAAGAAAAGAGTGTGAATGCTCTAGCCGGGCGGACCTGCGACATCGCACGCAGAAATCCAGCCGGACAATAAGGAGGTATTATGCGAAATCACAATGCTCGATGTGCTTTGATTATTGCACTCATTATGCTGGTGGCGTTGACTGCCACCGTATCTTACGCAAACACTGCAGCGGTGCGTTTCTTCTCAGAGGGAAGACTGATCGCTGTTAATCGGGCAGTAACCAACGATGTTCCATTGGCGGAGGCAGCGGTCAGAGCATTAGTTGCCGGGCCATTCGTCGAGGAAACTGCCGTTGGGATCACTTCTCGAATCCCTGCCGGAGTCAAGATTAAGAAACTCTCCATAGCGGGCAGCGTTGCGGAGATTGATCTTTCTTCGGAGATACTTATCGGATTTGATGAGGCCGGACTAGTCGATATTTTCGACCAGTTCCGCTCCACTCTGAGCGAATTTCCCTCGATTATGACGATCAAGCTCACCAGCGGAGGCAAACTTCTTTCTTCATTTCTACCCTCTGCACCTGAAATAGGGGAGCCGGCTGCTCCGCTTGTAAAGGGCAACGCTGTCGGTCTGAGCGGCAAAAAAATCTGCGTCGGGCCGTCGCACGGGCGACTCTTCACCGGAACCTGGTATGGCTGGCAGAGGGGCGACTTCTGCAACTTCGGCGAGGCAGTCCTTGAGGACACAAACAGTATCAGGCTCGTTCAATTCCTAAAGCAATATATAGTTCAGGACGGCGGCACTTTCTCCAGCCCGCGTGAGCTTGACGAAACCAACTGCTGCCATCCGGACACAGGTATGGCGTGGTGGAAGATGTGCGCCATGTCCTGGCTCAAAAAGACAGGTGTTCCGTGCTCGGTTTGGGCTAGTTCCTCGGGTAACTGCGGGGCTGAGAACGCTACTAACCGCAACAGTGACGATATCCGCTGTCGACCTCTTTATGCGGACTATATGGGCGCAGATATATACATTGCGCATCATACCAACGCCGCCGGCAGCAGCCCCAGCAACGCCAACGGAACAGTTACATATCGTGACTCGACCATGACATATTCAGCCCATCGCACCAACAGCCTTAACCTGGCAACTGCGATTCAAAACAACATCGTCGCCACAATTCGCAACACATTCCCCGGTGAGAGCAGTTGGTATGATCGACATGTGCTGGACTCAGCGGGCGGATTCGGCGAGATTCGCATTCCCAACAGGCCTGCCTGTCTCATAGAGCTTGCCTTCCACGACAACTGCGAGCGTGACGGCCTATACCTCACCGACGATTTCTTCCGCTCACTCAGCGAGTGGGCAGTCTATAAGGGCATTTGCGAATACTTCGGCAACACCCCTACGTGGGATAAGTATTCGTGCGAACTGGTCTCAGACACCATTCCAACCTCGATGATGCCCGGACAAACCTATAATGTCTCTGTCACAATGCGAAACCGCGGCGTCTGCTGGATGAGCACCTACGGTTTCAAACTTGGTGCGTTCGGCGACAGCGACCCGTTTGCATCCACCCGCCACAACGTCTCCGGCACCATTCGACCGGGACAGACATTTACCTTTAACTTTACGATGAAGGCTCCAATGATTCCAGGGACATACGTCTCCGACTGGCAGATGTTGCGAGAGAGCTACCAATGGTTCGGTCCTAAGCTCGTAAAGAATATCACCGTAGTGAGCATAGACGACGACGAGCCGCCGACCGCGCCGACCAATTTGCGCGTAACCGGGACAACTTCGTCTAGCATATCCCTTGCATGGAACGCTTCTACGGACAACATTGGCGTTGCCGGCTATCGCATATTCCGCAATGGAACTCAAATAGGCACTGCGACTGGAACGACCTACAATGACACCGGCCTTGCCAATAACACGACCTATACTTATCAGGTTGACGCTTACGACGGCAAGCCCAACTATTCTCCTAAGAGTAATTCGGTGCAGGCAACTACTATCGCTGTAATATTCCAGGATGGATTTGCGAACCTCAACAACTGGGTTCTGGATCCTGTAGCGGACAACAACGTCATGCCTACGCTTTCAAGCGCGCAGAACCACGGCAGCATATCCGGCGCAAACTCGGTCTATTTCCCCGGAAATGTCGTTAGCTGGATCTACCACGACTTCTCGCCTAACCTTACCTCAGGGGGTTACAGGTCAGGCGTTCTCTCCGGTTGGATGTATGATAACGCAGTTAGCAACCTGAGAATTGGTATGAGAGCGTATACATATAACTCATCCGGATCTAACAAGGGTTTGTACTGGATCGGCGTATCAAACGGCAACCCGCCCGGCATTCCGCTCAAATACATGGCGGCGGTATATGATAGCGGTTGGATTTACCACGACCTTGGCGATCGATCTGCGGGGTGGCACAAGTTTACCATCGAGATTCTGCCATACACCGGCTCAAACGATCTCAAATTCTACGTGGACGGAGCGCTTAAGCTGACCACTAACCAGCCCGCCAGCGTGGCTAATACCGTCTTGAGACGCGCATATCTGGGCTACAACTATACGCCCAACCAGCCTACCTATTGGGATGATATCACCCTCGAATCGACCGCTCCTGCCGCACCGACCAACGTTTCGGGAACTGCTCTGTCGACGACTTCCATTAGATGGAACTTCACAGACAAGGCGAACAACGAGATTGGTCATAGAGTGTACAACGGCTCTACCAAGGTAGCCGAGCGCGAAGTAATCGATATCAGCTATGTTGATGAGGCTGATCTGCAGCCTAACACGACCTACAATCGTACCGTCAAGGCTTATGCGGGTACCTTGACTAGCGTAGGAGCTAACGGCAGTGGCACGACGCTATCTGTCCCGCCGAGCACATCGAATGTGACCTGTGACAAGAACGTCAACGTCACATACGGCGATAACAAGTTCACGTTTACAGCAGTCGGCGGATTCGGCGCGGGCAAGGTCGACCATTATATGGTAGCCTGGGACAAGCAGGCCACCCATACCTGGACAGGCTCTGAGGGGGCGTGGTCGAACGGGACTTTGGTTCAGACCGCAGCTTCTACCGGCAGTTGGTATCTGCACCTGCGGGGAGTCAACTCCGCAGGCGTGGCCAACGGCACTCTTGACCTTGGCCCGTTCATTTACAATAGCGACAGCGTTGCTCCGACTATTAACTCAGTCTCCGTCGCTCCTGCGATGGTTCTCGGTGGAGATGCTGTTCACGTGACTGTAGATGCGACTGATAACGTTGGTGTCACCAGCGTCAAGGCTAACGGTGTTTCTCTTACCAATACTGGTGGAAACATCTGGGCTGGTGATCTTTTTGCGTCCGGCGCACTTGGCAGTCATTTCATCAGTGTAGTAGCTCAGGACGGCGCGGGCAATTCCGCTACGGACACTTCCGGAAGCTACTTGACTACTCTGGTTCGCGGAGCCTCCAACAAGTCTGCCTGGGGAGTTGAGATGAACTCAGCTTCCACTATCTACCTCTTCAAGTTCTGGGGCAAAGTGACCGAGGTGGACAACGACAAGTTCACCCTCGACGATGGCTCCGGCTCGCCGATCACGGTTATTGCGCCGGGCTACAAGACCAAGGTTTCCACTGGAGACTACGCAGCCGCTCGAGGAATCCTCAGCATCGACGGCCTCTCGCGAGCGATACAAAGTGAGGTCGATTTGATAACTAAATACTAGGTATGAGATACATATCATAATATGTGCACATCGAATCGGCCCGGGCTTCGGCTCGGGCCGAAAATCATAAGATTATGATAGATGCCGGGCTTTGAATTGTCACCGTTTCCATAATAATTGGTTGACTCTTGCCGGATTATGCGGCATACTTAGGCTGGATAGCATTTTTTAATGAGCGCCTCCAGGCCGACCCGGCAGGCGCACCTTCCATGTGCCTCCTGCCTCGGCCTGCGCATTTGTGCGTAAAGGCAAATTATTGGATGAGGGGGTATTATGAGAAAGTTTTGCGCTCAACGCTCCGTTTTGTTGGTCGCCATAGTGTTATTGGTATTTATGGCCAGCATGGCTTATGCCAACACTGTGGTAGTTCGTTTCTTCGCCGATGGCAGACTGGTTACAGTCAACCGGGCAGTCTCAGACGGCGTTCCGTCTGCTGAGGCCGCAGTCCGGGCATTGGTTGCCGGGCCGTTTGTGGAAGAGGTTGCAGTAGGTCTCTATTCGCAAATCCCGGCCGGCACTAAAGTCAAAAAGCTCTCGATAGCGGGCAGTGTTGCCGAAATCGATCTTTCTTCGGAGGTTCTGACTGGCCTCGATGAAGTCCTTATAAAGGACATCTTCGATCAGTTCAGCTCCACTCTTGGCGATTTCCCGTCCGTTGCCTCAATTAAACTCACCTGCAACGGCAAGCTCTTGTCATCCTATCTGTCGTCTGCTCCATCCATAGGAGAGGCCGCTGCTCCGCTCATCAAGGGTAATGCAGTCGGCCTGAGCGGCAAGAAAATCTGCGTCGGAGCTTCGCACGGTCGATTCTGGAATGGCAGCGGCTGGTATTGGCAGCGCGGTGATAGCTGCGGATTCGGCGAGGCGGTGCTTGAGGACACCAACAGCGTCAGGCTGGTGCAGTATCTCAAGCAGTATATCACCCAGGACAGCGGCACATTTTACAGCGTGAGAGAGCTTACCGAAAGCAACTGCTGCCACTCAGCTACCGGTCTGGCCTGGTGGAAGATGTGTTCTCAATCGTGGCTGCGCAATATCGGCGTCCCATGTTCGGTATGGGGAAGCTACACCGGCAACTGCGGAGCTGATACCGCTGCGGCACGCGGCAACGACGATATCAGATGTCGTCCGCTTTATGCTGATTACGTCGGCTCGAATATTTATATTGCTATGCACACCAACGCAGGCGGCGGCACCGGTACCGAGACTTTCCGCGATACAGCGATGGAAAAACCGGCCCACGTTGCCAACAGCCTTACGCTTGCTAACGCCGTGAATAATGGAATGGTCAACACCATCCGCAACACTTTCCCCGGTGAGTCCGGATGGGTCAATAGAGGTGTTAAGGATGGGCAGGGCAACTACGGCGAGATCCGCATCCCCAACCGACCTGCCATTCTCGTCGAGCTTGCTTTCCACGACCATTGCACCAGGGATGCTGTCTACCTGAAGAACGAGTTCTTCCGATCTCTGACAATGTGGGGAGCCTACAGCGGAATCTGCTCATACTTCGGCAATACTCCCACTTGGGGCAAATATTCCTGCGAGTATGTCTCCGACACCATTCCGACGACTATGAATCCTGGTCAGACCTATAACGCCACCATCACCTACCGTAACCGTGGCGTGGTCTGGATGAGCGCATACAACTTCAAGGTTGGCGCAGTATCAGCCAACGACCCTCTGATGACGACTCGGCTTTATCCCGTATCCGGGACGATCAAGCCGGGAAGCAATGCTACTTTCACTATCACTTTGAAGGCTCCCGCCACTGGCGGAGCCTATACCACACAGTGGCAGATGATTCGAGAAGGTTACGAGTGGTTCGGCCCGAAAGTTACAAAGAACGTAACTGTCGTCGACATTAACGACAACGAGCCGCCGACTGTTCCGACAAACCTGAAGCGTTCTTCGGCTACCAAGACCAGCATCAGCCTGAGCTGGACCGCTTCCACAGACAACAATGCAGTTGCGGGCTATCGAATATATCGCAACGGCGCCCAGGTCGGCACTTCCGCCACCAACTCCTACACCGACTCCGGTTTGGCTGCCAACACAGGCTACACCTATCAGGTCGATGCCTATGACGCAAAACCGAACTACTCGGCAAAGAGCGCCGCGTTTGAGACCGGCACTGGCGGCACGTGGACAGCAGAGGCTTCTATGTCCTGCTATACCCGCAGCGGCACTCCTGATGTATGCGGATATGGCGGCATCGCAGTCGGCTACAGCTCAACTGCAACCCTGCTTAGCAGACGCGGACTGGCTCAGTGGGATATGGACGGCGCGCCGACTCAGGCGGAAGCTCTGAACACATCAAACAGTGTTCGAGTGAAGCTGAATCAATACACCCAGTATAGCGCCACCAAAGAGGCGTCAATATCGTTGTATAAGGTAAACAACGATTGGAACCAAAGCAACGGCACCTGGAACAATGTCGGAATTGGAGCCAAATACTCAGGCGCGACAGTGACGTGTGTTGATGTTGCCGACCGGACATGGCAATGGAACGGCAATACACAGGGCGTTCCTCCTGCCAATAGAGGCGTTTATATCAAAAACGATTCATCCGAATCCGACGCTAATTTCGCAAAAGTATTCGAAAGCGCCTACAACTCAGGCGCAACGGGCAAAGTTCCGAGGCTGGAGATAGACTACATCGACCTTACCGCGCCTAAAAACTGCTCCATCAAGATCAACGGGGGCGCGACTCATACCAAGTCAGCTACCGTTACCTTGACCCTTGCCGCGACTGACCCGCTCAGCGGTATGTCTCAGATGCAGTTCAGCACCAACGGTACGAGTTATTCTACCGCAGAGGCTTATGCGACCTCCAAGAGCTACACTCTTCCGTCTGGCGATGGATCCAAGACGGTCTACGTGAAGTTCAAGGATAAGGTCGGCAACTGGTCTGCGGCCGTATCCTCATCGATCATTCTGGACACGGTTGCTCCGACAATCAGCATATCAAACCCGTCGGAGTCGTCGACCAATGTTGGTCCGGTGGCCTACACGGTGACTTATGCCGGAGCCAGTGAAATTACTCTGGCCAACAGCAATATCACGCTCAACAAGACCGATTCCGCCAACGCGGGATCGATAGCCGTCAGCGGAACGGGACTGACCAGCCGAATAGTGACTCTCTCTGAAATTACAGGCAATGGAACCCTTGGTATCTCCATCGCCTCTGGAACAGCCAAAGACGAGGCGGGCAACCTTTGCGCGGCTGCCGGGCCGAGCGTTGTCTTTGATGTATTCAGCCATATCGACTCCTATGGTATGAGCAATAAGGCAGCCTGGGATGCGATCATGAGCAACGCAGCGGCAGGCAAGGCGTTTACCCTGTGGGGTAAGGTTACTGCGCCGATTGATGCCAACAGCTTCTTTGTTGATGACGGTTCCGGTATGCCGATAAAGATCAACTTTGCGAACCACGGATTCAGCGCATCTGACTACGTGTCCGCAACCGGAGCGCTTGACGTGAGCGGTTCCGCGCCTGTTATGAACGCGCTTACAATTAAAAAGCAGAACTAGTAAGCCTTGTCAGTATATGTCCGGCACATTCGACCGGACACGCTATGCGGCCTGTCCCTGATCCGGGGCGGGCCGCAATTATATTACGGGGAACCTTAGCGAAGGAAGAAAGATGAAATGGCTGGAAGTATTGAATAGCAAAAGCTTGAAAGAGCAAACGGAGGAAATAATGAGAGCGGCGTGGGTGATCTTGCTTGTCGTGGCGATCTTCATCACGGCAATGACCGCAGCATACGCTGCAAAGGGCAAAATGGAGACAACTAAAATGGTCGGTAAGACTGATTTCGTGCTCGAAAACGATTATGTTAAGTGGGTTGTGGCTGCTGATGGCCTCAATCAGAGCTTCATCGACAAAACGACAGGCAAGGATTATCTCAAAAAGGAAGCAGCATCCAAATTTGCTGTTGTCAAGAAAGCTGATAAGTACTATCAGGCATCGCGGGTTTCACAGGCAAACGGAGAGATCACGATTGACTTTGCCGACTCAGGGGTCAGCGCAGTATTCAAAGTCGAGTCGAAGAAGAACTACGCCACCGTTGAAGTAGTCTCTGTGACCGGCGAAGGGGTGCAGGAGCTTACTTTTGGCTATGTCGAGCTTAATTTGTCTGGAGATCCGTCCGAACCGTTCGGGTGCTGTTCGCTGGGACTCAATTTGCAGACAAGGGCGGTCGATATCCCTGGTCCCTGCGGCAGACTTAAAGTGATGTGCTATCCCCGGTTTGGCTTTGCAGGAGCGAAGGTCGCCGTGGTAGCCTGCCCGATGGACAAGTTCAGGCCGATTATGCAACAGGTCGTCACGGATGCGACGGATATGCCGAAATCGCCTCTCGGAGGGCCGTGGGCGCTGGACTCTGAGATCGCAAGAGGGTCGTATCTCTTCAACTTCGACGGCATCACCGAGGCCAGTGTAGACCAGTGGATCGAGGTCACCAAGCTGCTTGGCGTCAATCAAATCGACTTCCACGGAGGCAGTTCGTTCAGGTTCGGCGACTGCCGTCCTAACCCGGGACTATATCCAAACGGTCGAGCCAGCCTCAAAGCCGTGATCGACAGGCTGCATGCCGCCGGAATCAAGGCCGGGCTGCACCCTTACGCTTTCTTTATGGACAAGACCTGCGATTGGGTCACGCCTGTTCCCGATCCAAGGCTCGGCAAAGATGCGACCTTTACCCTTTCTCAGGATATCTCCGCAGAATCTACCGATGTGCCCGTTGTGGAATCCACGGAAAATATGTCGACCATCACCGGCTTCTTTACGCGCAACAGCGTCACATTGATGGTCGATCAGGAACTTATTATCTACAGCGATATCTCAAAAACCTCTCCGTATGCGTTCACCAAATGCACGCGAGGAGCGCACGGCACTAAGATTTCGGCTCACGCGAAGGGAGCCAAGGTCCATCACCTCACCGAGTGCTTCGGCTATATCGCTCCCGATGGGGACTCAACCCTGCTTGCCGAGGTCGCGCAGTCCGTCGCCGATACCTACAACGAATGCGGCTTCGATATGATTTATCTCGATGCCCTCGACGGGGAGGATGTGCTCGGAGGGCCGGGCAATGGATGGCATTATGGCGCGAAGTTTGTTTGGGAGTTGGCGAAACGACTCGACAAGCCCTCACTTATGGAGATGTCCACATTCCATCCTCACCTTTGGTGCGTTCGCTCGCGAATCGGCGCGATGGACTTCCCGACCCGAAGCCAGAAACGCTTCATAGACCTGCACTGCCACGGCGTTCCGGGACACGAGCATGCCTTCGGAAACGTCGCTGCGGTGCGAATGATGCTGCCCGCGCAGTTGGGCTGGTGGACGCTGCATACGGCGGGCGACATACAGGTCGAGCGGTCTTTCCCGGACGACATAGAATACCTGATGTGCCGATGCCTTGCCACAAATACCGGGTTCGCAATAATGGCGATCAATCCGAGCACTATCAAAAGCGTGCCGCTGTATGCGAGCCTTGCTCCGATATTCAAAAACTACGAAGAACTCCGCCACGCGAATTATTTCCCGGAATCGGTCAGAAAGAAGCTCGACAAGCCGGGCGCGGAGTTCACTCTGGATAAGGACGCCGATGACAAATGGCAGCTCTATCCGGTCAAATATGACAAGCGCAAGGTCACTGAGGCCGACGCTTCCTGGATATCCGGCAACCCGTATCAGGAACAGCAGCCGCGCATTCGCATAGAGGCGCTGATGTCCGCTGCGCCTTACGATTCCCCTGACGCGGTCACTTTGATTGACTTCGACAAACTCGACGAGTTCGACGACCGATCCGCAAAAGAGGGCGTCGCTGCGGAGCTTGAGGTATCCGAGCTTCATAAAAAGGAAGGCGTCAGCGGCAAGTTCTATGCGTGGAGCACACTCGATAAACCTAATGGATCCTGGGTGAAAATCGGCAGGAAGTTCGAGCCATCGCTGAATTTGGGTGACAAGCAGGCTATCGGAGTATGGGTCTACGGCGACGGCAAAGGGCAGTTGCTCAACCTGCAGGTGATGAGTCCCCCGCATCTCGCCTGGGGCATCGGGGATCACTATATAAAGGTAGACTTCACCGGGTGGAAATATTTTGAACTGATCGAGCCTGAGGCCGGAAACATTCAGGACTACTTCTGGCCATACAGCCTGACCGTCTACGGCATCTACCGCGAGAAGGTCAACTACGGCAGCGTCGGCTCCGTGTCGCTGTGGTATAACAACCTGCCGCAATATGATCAGGCGGAGTGCTACCTCAGCCCTGTCAAGGCTCTGCCTCTGGTCAAGGGCAAGCTCATCAATCCGAAGGTTACGATCAACGGCGAGACGATTACCTTCCCTGTCGAGCTGGACAGCTACAGCTATCTGGAGTTCACATCGATGTCTGACTGCAAAGTCTACGGCCCTACCGGCGATGTGATAGCTGAGGTTCAACCGCAGGGAGAGGCCCCGACTCTGAAATCCGGAGCCAACAGGGTGAAGTTCGCCTGCGAAACCGAGCCCGGAGTAAGCGCAAGAGCACATGTGACCGTTATAACAAGAAACAGCGATCCTCTGCGCTAGTAAAACTGCATAAACACACGAATGGGGGCGATCCGAAATCGCCCCCGATATTTTCCCATCCCGGATATAGCTCACTTCGGGTTTCTCTATATTCGGGAAACTGCCATATCGCCGCACCCAAAATCCTCACAGAACTAAACAGCTTTGCCCATCGTCAAAGAAATATACCGGTTATATAACTTGACAAATGCAAAAATCTGTTCATATACTGTGATTGGTAACAGCTCACAATTCGTAAGTGGTTGTATTGGCTGGTCTCTGTTCCAGCCGCACAAAATATGTCATTTCGAACGTAGTGAGAAATCTGCTTTTCGTTAATCGCGAAAGTCCCAAAGAAGCGAAACCCGGAAAAAAGCAGATTCCTCGGCATTTGCCTCGGAATGACAATTTACTTGACGCATTCACAATGCTTGCAAACTTTCCTTTGCATTAAATGAGATATACCGTTTAGTATAACGTCTTTACATGATATGGAGGTGGTTGATATGCGTAGACTGACCATCATAATGATTTGTTTAATTATTGCCACCGCAGTCATCGCTGGAGCGTCCCAACGACGACCCGATCACAGCTCAAAAGAGAGCAAGAGCGAAACGACTTCAACCGTGACTGCACCGAGTTCTGCGCGAGTATCTGGCCCGTCATATTCTGCGCCCAGAAACACCGCGACGGGTGGAAGTAGTTCACCCGCGAGATATACGCCAAGCCCGGCTGCGACTCCTCAGCCGGACAGGAGCACATATACCCGCGTCGAAAGCCGACCGAGTGTGACAGCCGCTCCCAGACCCGCTCCCGTCAGAACCGAGCCTGCTGCCCGCCCCGATAGCCATCGGCCAATCGGATCAAGCTATCAGCGCCCCAGTAGCCCGACCCCTGACACTTCTAGGCAGGCTCCGGCAGCCACTCTAACAGACAGCACAACCAGGCCGAGCGGCAGAACAAGCCACTATAGTTCGGGCGGATCGAGAGATAGCGGCTACCGCGACCACGGGCCGAGCAACATCCCAGGGGCTGCAAAAACGAGTGAAGCCGTTCTCTATCCCGGCGTCGATACGCAAAAAAAGCCAGAGATAACGAGACCGCGTCCCACTTCGCCTGCCGACAGATCGACCCAAAAGCCTGAGGTAACCAGGCCGCGTCCTACTTCGCCTGTCGATAGATCGACCCGGGGTTCGGAAAAAATCACAGCCGAGCCTGCGACATCGAGCAGCCGAGTAGCCAGACCCGAAACAACTAATCGCGCACCTGCGATGACCGATAACAGGCCGATCAGATCCGGGACGAAAGATGACAAATCCATATATCGACCGGATGGTTCTCGCACCAGCGCTCAGCGGGATTCTGGCAATTCGGTTAACAGTCCCAGCAAGTCTGCTGCGAACAATCTCAGCCAGGCGACAACCAGAACATCTAGCGCTCGCTTGAGCACGCGCGTGCTGGGATACAGGCCGGCTCTGCCTCGAACCACAAAGTATGTCGTAGGATATCGACCAGCGGTAACATACGTGCCGCCGACCTACAGGCCGCCGGTATATCGAACGGGATTCTACTACTATCCCGCGACATATTACGACAGGCCGTGCTATTTCGCATACTGGGCGCCCATTTATGCGCCGGGCTTCAGCTACCGGTCGGTATATTTCAGCTTTGGATTGTTCCCATACGTGACGGTAACGCGCATATCCAGCTTGTCATATACCAGGGTAAACTATGTCTCCACGCCGATCTATATCGATGGCACATACTATCACAACTCACGGTATGACAGGGTAGATGATACGCTATCCGATATCCGAAGCGCCTGGATTTCCGGCAGATACGATCTTATAGAGAGGCATGTTCGCGCGGATCGATCGATTGCCGTGCTCCTTGACGGACAATACGACTACTCTATAGTAGGCGATGACTATCTCGCGATGACCAGAGACGCCCTCGGCGACCTCGAAACCACCGGGTTTGTGTGGAACAAGGTGCGCGAGCGAGCCGATGGAACGCTGACCGCATTTGGGGAGCATTCGTTCTGGTCTGCAGATAATGTGCGCACTGTATACGTGTCGTACACGTTCCAAAAAGTCGGAAGCTCCTACTACATCACAGAGGTAGGATCATCCGACTACAGACTGGATTGATCTCAGACAGGGAAGTCAGTAACGCATATAACATAAAGCCCGGATTATGATCCCATAGTCCGGGCGATTTGTTTTTGAGACCCCAAAAGTATAGTGAGATATTTTCTCATTAGCGGTTGACAATTGCAGTGTTTGTGCCATAATACAATATATCCAAGCAATATTATCTCGTTAGGAGCCAATAAAATGTTAGTGAGTTTTTCGCTGGAAAACTGGATGTCTTTTCGCGATGAGACCACTTTTTCTATGGTTGCCAGTAGGGAGCGTCAGCACGGAAACAGAGTTCCCCGGCTCCAGAAATACAAGACAAGAATTTTGCCTATAGCGGCGATTTATGGTGGGAATGCGTCTGGAAAAACTAATTTCTTTTCAGCGCTGAGTTTCGCACAGTGGTTAATTGTCAGAGGCACTCAGCCTGATAGCTTGATACCTGTTTCCCCGTTTCTTTTGGATTCCAGCGCTGAACGTCGCCCATCAAAATTTCGTTTTGAACTGCTGATAGATGAGAATATTTACGAATACAGCTTTGCTGTTACCTACAAAGAGATCGTAGAGGAAAAATTTGTATTGGTAACTGGCAACAGCGAAAAAGTGATATATCATCGAATCAACCAAAAACCTAGTGTCGGTTTCAATGAAGATGCTTCATTCATAAAGCGCGTTTTCGAAAGTACCCGGGATAATCAGCTTTGGCTAACCAATTTGGTGTCATTGAAAGTAGACAGATTTCGTCCGGTATACGATTGGTTCAAAGATGTTCTTGAATTGGTGGCGCCGGATTCTCGCTTCAAGCCATTCGATCTTTTCTATGATGATGAGCACCCGCTGTTCTCCACCATGAATGAGTTGCTGAAGCAGTTTGATACTGGTATCGCGCGCTTGGGTGGTGAGGATGTCCCGTTCAGCAATATACCTTTGTCGCGTTCATTGGCGACCAAATTGCAGGAAGATGTCAAAGAGGGAGATAGCGTAGGTATAATAAGTGAGCCGGGGGGCGATCGATTCGTCGTGACACGCAAAGGCGAGGAGTTGGTGGCAAAAAGACTTGTCACGTATCACCCGAAAACTGATGGCACCGAGGTCACATTTGATGTTCGTAAAGAATCGGATGGTTCGAAGCGTGTAATTGATTTATTACCTGCCTTTCTTGAACTGTCGGCTCCAAATGCAAAAAAAGTATACATTGTTGATGAGGTCGATCGTAGCCTGCACACGCAATTAACTCGTGCCTTGCTTGAAATGTACTTGTCAACTTGCACCACAGATAGCAGGGCGCAGTTGCTGTTTACTACCCACGATGTTTTGCTTATGGATCAAGATCTCCTTCGAAGGGATGAAATGTGGGTGGCTGAACGCGATGCGTCTGGAGCGTCTACTATGTTCTCATTCAGTGAATACAAGGAGATTCGATACGACAAGGATATTCAAAAAAGCTATTTGCAAGGTCGATTGGGCGGAACACCACGAATACTATTGGGAGGAGCATTGGCAAACAGGTGTCTTACGGAGCCAAACGAGAAGGAAGGTTAATGTGAATAGACGCAAATTTGCGCGAAAACCTGCAATTCGTGAGTATCGCAAATTGTTTATTATTGCCACGGAAGGCAGGAAAACAGAACCGTCGTATTTTGGCATATTTAACAGCGAAAATAGTACTGTGCGAGTTACTTGTCTCAAAAGTGGCCACAACAGTTCTCCACAGCAAGTATTGAGGAAAATGAATGCTCGCCTCAAAAAAGATGAAAATCGAAAGTTTCCTGGCGAATCCTGGTTGGTGGTAGATCGGGATCAATGGGCTGAAGAACAGTTATCTAAGCTGTGTGCCTGGGCTAAATCGGGCAAAAATCGCGGATTTGCTCTCAGTAATCCGAAATTCGAATATTGGTTGCTCCTCCACTTTGAGGATGGCAATAACATCAAATCAGCGCAGGATTGCAGCAACAGACTGAGACGGTTTCTCCCCAATTACGACAAAAAAGTAGATAGCCACACAATAACTCCAGAAAACATCGATAAAGCAATTAGCCGTGCCAGGAAACGTGACAATCCGCTCGTCGATTGGCCGCGCGATCTTGGAGGCACAACTGTTTACAGATTGGTTGAAAATATACTTAAGGCTTGATCAAATCACTCAGCCTTGGGCTCAGATTTCTTCTCTCGAATCCTATCCTTAATCTCATCATATTCCAGCCCGTGCTCTTCGGCCAGCATATCCTCAGTGAGCGTGCCGGTCAGCCAGGCTCCGTTCATCGGGTAGATATCCGGATTGAATATGACAAAGTAGAAGTGCCACACGATAATCGCCAGCACCGCCAGCCATGCCTCATAGAAGTGTATGACGCGGGCGATATCCCAGCCCAGCTTAGTCAACAGGTTCATAAAGTAGTTGTTGGCCCACATGACGATACCGGTGATCGTCATAATCACCGATCCCCACAGCAAAGCCCAATACTCCGCCTTCTCAACGTAGCTGAATCGGCCCATCTTCGGCCTCTCCTTGACAAGGCCAAAGCCATACAACACAACCTTAATCACATCGACAACGTCCTTGCGACGCGGCCACATATCCTTGACAAGCTGCCTGCCTCGTGCGTTGAAGGCGACATAGACGCCATGAATCAGGCAGGCCGCTATCATCCCAACTCCCGCAATCCTGTGCAGCAAACTGCGCAGTTCAAAGACATTGGGACTTAACTTGCGAATACACACCACCCACCACGCATCAGGGTAGTGCAGCATAAAACCGGTGATCGCAAGCACAAAGAAGCTCAACATCATCAAAATATGCTGTATGCGCTCGAATAACGACATGCGGATATACAACCCGTGCAGATCGTGCAGCTTGAAGTGCTTGCGCAGTTTTTTGAAGAAGTCCAGGAAGTTGTGCGCAAACATCCCTCCGATAACGCCGATAATCAGCAGGGCATAGATAAGCCCGATCCACCAGAGCACAGGCTGCTGCTTCTGGCTCACCGCAACGTGCACTTTTCCAACGGCAAATCGCTCATTTGCGCCGGGATGACACTGTCCGCAAGTCTGCGGGATATTCTTTTTGCTCACGCTAGATGTCGGATCGCTGGACGGTTTAATGTCGTGTGCGGTATGACAACTCGCACAGTTGGCCACGTTCACGGCTCCGCCGCGCATAGCCAGGCCGTGATAGCTATCCGAAAACGTCTGGAACCGGTCGCTGCTGATGCCGTATTTCTCAGAAAGCATCAAAGAGCTATGGCACGTGCCGCAGACCTGTTCCGCTACGTTCTTGGGAGCGATCGGCGACTTCGGATCACTGGCTTTCAGTATATTGTGCTCGCCGTGACAGGTGGTGCACACAGGAGCGTCCTTGCTTCCTTTTGCAACCGCCTTGCCGTGAATGCTGCCGACATACTCTTTGGCAATATCCGGGTGGCATTTTCCGCACGTGGTCGCGAGGTTATCTCTGTTCACGCTCGACTTGGGGTCGATGCCTTTTTCTATAGTATGGCTGCCGTGACAGTCTACGCAGTTCGCCGCCTCGCCGTTGCCGGATTTCAGGGCCATGCCATGCGCGCTTGTCTCAACGCCCTTAATAAAATGCGAATTAGGCGTTGTGCGACTGCTTATGCCGGGATTATTCACATGGCAGGACATGCAGGCCTTCTGCTGTGCGAGCTTGAGCTGGGCCGGGCTGCGCTTTCCGGGATGGAAAATATCTTTCTTATGACAGGCAAAGCAGTCCGGGGCCAGGTTGGATCCTGCCAACAGAGCCTTGCCGTGTCGATCTTTGGAAAAGTCGCTATGCGCTTCAGGGTGACACGTCGAGCACGCGACAGACAGCGGCTTGCTCATGTGCGAGCCGTGGCACTCCTTGCAGGAAGCGCTGATCTGCAAAGGTGATCCGCTGGTCGTAACCTGATCCTTATGCGTAGTGTGCAGCGATGCGGCGTCACTGTGACATCCCATACAATCCACAGGGACGATATTGGCAGCATGCGGAATCCTGGCCGCGTCCAGTCCCGTATGGCAATCCGCGCATCCAAATTGTCCGTGCGGAGTCGATTTTAGCGCGGACTCCCGGACATACACAGATTTTCCCTTGCTGGTGGTCAGGGTTTTGTCGTCGTGGCACATCTGGCACTCGGAATTGTCCTGCGCGGCTGCAATTCCGTGAAATGCCAACACAGCGAGGATGAGCGCACAAATCAGGCAGAAATATTGTCGGGTTCGGAATATCCCTTGTAAGCGCATATCGGACCAGATCAACTTTCAAAACAATCGGATGATGGAAAGCGCGGGGTCGCACTCGCCAAAGGCTTCGCGCACATATACAGACCAATATCCCGGCCCGATAATTTGCACGACACCTGTCAATGCTAAGTATACTGTTGAGCTATTCCGGTGTCAATGAGCAATGGGTAACAGCTCACGAATGATGAGTACTCCTGTCCGTAGTGTCCGATCTCCGTCTCGGACTAGGCCGTTTAGAGGTTAGAAGTTGGAAGTTAGAGGTTAGAATGTTTATTGAGAGGGTTCGAGTGGCCTCCAAATTTTGTCATTCCGAGGAATCTGCTTTTTTCCTTTCCATTTCCGGGTTTCGCTTCTTTCGAGCTTTCGCGATTTACGGAAAAGCAGATTTCTCACTTCGTTCGAAATGACATAGTTTGCGTGGCTGGGACAGAGGCCAGCCAATACAACCACTCACGAAGACTGAGTTGTTACAGCAATGGGAGTTGCAGGCAGGCGCGTATCTGCCCAAACCAAATTATGCCGCGCATATATAGTCTCGCGTCTCCGCAAATCCTAAACGGCTCAGTTGCTCGCGAATCAGGTTTCTGGCATGATGCGAGCTGACTGTAACAATTATATACGTCTCCGCAGCCCCATGATCGCTCAGATATCCCGGCCCCACAATCGGCCTGCCTCGCAAAACCTGCCCTCTTTTATTCGGGTTAATGCTGATGAAAGCCGCCAGCGGGACGCCGTTTCGTATCAGATGCTTGCTCAGTCTCCTGCTTGCCTGGCCCACGCCCCACATCAAAATCTTTCGTTGCCCTGCGTTGGCATCGTGCGCCAACATCTGAGCAACATAATGCGCCTTGGCTCTCAAAAAGTTCTCCACTGAATAGCGTCCATCGGTAAATGTCAGGCGATTGTCGCAGTGTCGCCAGAACAACAGATCGCGCTCCACTTTAATAAATCGCTTGCCCGCAGCGTGATATCTCAGCCAAAGGTCATAGTCTTCCGCCCATCCGCTCTCCATATATCCGCCGATATCGATCAGTTCCCGGCGTCTCATAACGGCGCTGGGGTGGGGAATCGGGCTTTCCACAAACATATCCCTGCCGATTTGCTCGCTATCTACAAGAGAGTTCAGCCATTGTTCATAGCGCGCCATCCCGCCGGGCAGGTTTGTGCGGGGAAACATTCGAACAAAGCACGAGCAAACGCTGATCTCCGATTGCCTGTCCATCAATTCCACCTGCATTTCCAAACGCCGCCGATGCGATATGTCGTCGGCATCCATTCGCGCAATCAACTCCCCTGCGCACTCTTCGATTCCCGTATTCAGAGCGCAGATAATCCCGGAACGCTGCGTGTTTATCACCCTGACCCGTGCATCTTGGCCTGAAATGCGATCGAGGATTGATTCGGTGCCGTCTGTCGAGCCGTCGTTGACTACCACTACTTCATAATCATCGAAAGACTGCTTCTGGATGCTTGTAAGAGCGGATTCGATGGTCGATTCGGCATTGTATGCCGGAATAAGCACGGAAACCTTTGGCTGCTTTTGCATTCTACGAACGAGCCTGCTTATTCGAAATCATATCAGCAGCGGCCAATATCGCCATCTTCATACCCGTCGGGTTGGCAACGCCCTTCCAGGCGATATCGAATGCGGTGCCATGATCTACCGATGTGCGCAGCGTCGGCAGTCCAAGCGTAGCGGTTACTGTGCCATGAAAATCGCGTGTTTTTGCGGCAATATGGCCCTGGTCATGGTAAAGTGAGATCACGCAGTCAAATCTGCCTTCCAACGCCATATTAAAAACAGAGTCCGCGCCTATGGGGTCGCTGACGTCGATGCCGTCTCTTCGAGCCATCCCGGCAGCGGGCATGAGATGTTTGGCTTCCTCATCGCCGAATTGGCCGCCATCCCCGGCGTGAGGGTTAAGAGCCGCAAGCCCTATTCTCGGAGAGACATAGCCCAGATCGGTCATGGTAGCGTGCACGCGCACAATGAAATCATACACGTGAGCTTTGTCTATGTAGTCGATCGCATCTCGCAAGGAGAGGTGTCGGGATAAAAAGAATATGCGCATATTGCCGGTGATAAACAGAGTCAGCGGCTGACGGTCGTCTGCGCCCATAAATGCGGCCAGCATCTCCGTATGGCCGATATGCTCGATTCCCGCCAGCCTCAGAGCTTCCTTGTTGATCGGAGCGGTTGCAATGGCGTCTATTTCGCCGGCCAATCCCAAATCGCACGCCTTTCGCACATATAATTCAGAAGCGATTCCGGCATCGGCGCTGAGCACGCCCGGACGTATATCCGCCATGCCTTGCGATTCTACATGCAAAACATCGATTGCACCGGTTCCTTTCGCCTCTTTCGGCGATCGGATCGGAGCAATTTCCGTCCCCATAAAGCCCGCATCCGCCATGCATCGCTTCAGCAGACCCGCATGGCCTATCACCACCGGCACGCAGTGTTTACGCACTTCTCCGTCTGCCAACGCGCCCGGCACAATCTCCGGCCCGATTCCGGATGGGTCGCCAAGGGTTATTCCTATCACCGGTTTGTTCAATTCGCGCCTCGCCCGAAACAAACGCTACTTCTTAACAGGTTTGTTCTGAAGTCGCTCGACAATCAATTCTTTCGAATACAGTCCCGTATGACGGAACGATTCCTTGCCGTTCTTATCGAAGAATATTTGGGAAGGCAGCGCCTCTATTGCATATCTGGAGCCTAGAACCGGGTCGGTGTCCATTGAAACCACCAGAATATTCGCGGTCTTTGAGTGTTCTTTTTTCACCGCTTCGATGATCGGTTCCATCAGCTCACAGGGCTTGCAGGTTGTGGATGTGAAAGCGACAAATGTGGGCTTGCCTGACTTGCGCGCTTTGTCCAGTGGGTTGTCGATTGCTGCGGAGTACTGCTTGGCAAGCCAGGTTTTGTCTACTTTAATTACGTAGCGTTTGCCCATTTGCCTGATATATTCCGATCGGGCAGTCGATTTCTTCTGCCCTATCACGAATTCCTTGAGTTGATCCTTGGCTTTTTCGAAGTCAATTTCCGGGTGATTTTCTTTTTCCGAGTCGTAATATGCTTTCACTTCCTCATCGGTGGCCGTCACGTCTCTGGTAATGTATTCCATAAACACTATGAAGAGGTCTTCAGGGTTTTCGGGAGCGGAGTTCGGGTTTTTCTCTGCCCAAAGCTCGGCTTCATATTGCAGCAGCGTTGTGCCAGCCAGGGATTCGAGCACGAAGAACAGGTTGCGTTTCATCTGCGGCCACAGCTTCTCGGGAGCTAGTCGTATCTGTTCGTTGAGGTCTCTTGGACCTATTTTATATTCCCCGGACAACAGGATTTCGTTTTCCGGCAGATCATCAAGTATCGCATAGGCCAGCGCATCGGTAGCAAATCCGGGATAGGCTTCTTCGACTGTCCTGGCCGGCGCGCCGATGGCGCAAGTTGTGGCAGCCAATACACATATCCCAACAGCCAATCCGATCAGTCTAGGACAAATAATCATTGGTAATTCCCTTCAAGCTCCTGCGGGCAGGCAGGCAAGCAAATAGATTGTTTTACTATTGTAGTGTAGTGCAAAGGCCCCATTGCGTCAATGGCTAATGAGCTGCTCCGGGGAGTTCAGATATGGCGCGAAAAGGGTATCGTGATATTGTAAGTCGTGCATAATTAGCAATAAATATATCTACCTGCCCATCGACAGCTATGCGAATTCAGGCCGCGCTTGTAATAGTTGAGCTTCGAGCAATGATTTTATAAGGAGTGATTATAATGCCCGAAATAGACGATTTAATTGTCAGAGTAGCCACGTTTGCCGAGATGTTCGACTACCCTTCGTCCAAGCAGGACCTGTTGCAGATGGCCAACGAACAGCAGTTTCCAGACGATATTTTGAACCTGCTGGAGGAATTGCCCAATATCCATTACACATTGGAAACGGAGGTCGTCGAGGCCATAATGGAGGTCATCTCCGAGAGAGCGCAAGCGTGATTGCCATGTCGATACACATCACAACCGCGGGGTTGACGCGCCCGCAGGATCGCGAGCCATCAGCCCTGCGGTGCAATGCAACAACCGATCTCATCGACCACTAATCGGCCTTGGAGTCCTTATATTCCTTCTCTCCGCGCACGTGATGATAAACATACAGCGCGATCAGAACCACAAATATCACAGCCAGAACGATATGGGCGTCGTGGAAGTATGGCTTGAGCACCGTATCCCATTTCGGCCCAACGGCTTTGCCGATCCACGCTAGACCAAGACACCAGGGCAGCGATCCCAAAAATGTGTAGATGAGAAAACGCCAGAAGTGCATTTTGGATACGCCTGCGGGAAACGATATGAATGTTCTGATAACCGGCATCAACCGGCTGAAGAATATCGCCGCCTCACCGTGTTTGGCAAACCACGAATCGGCCTTGTCCAGGTCCTTGGTGCGGATAAGTATGTATTTGCCGTATCTTTCAATGAACGGTCGCCCTCCGAACATTCCGGCCCAATATGCAACCGCCGAGCCCCAAACGCAGCCCAAGGCTCCCGATACTCCCATCATCCAAACCGTATATCGACCCGGGTTTTCGTGGACAAGGTATCCGCCAAAGGGCATTATGATTTCGCTGGGCAGGGGTATGCAGGCGCTCTCTATGCCCATCATAAGGATAATGCCGGAGTAACCGAGCTTGCTGAGGGAGTCTGTAATCCAATGCGTCACCGCGGTGAGAATAGCTTCCAATCCGTCCTCCTGGGGCGGATAATTCCGCGCCGCGATATTATAACACAAAACCGCTTTTTTCGATGTCCGAGGTCAGATGTCCGAAGCTCGAGCCGGTATTGCAACGTCACTTGGTTGCTTGGGTTGCGCCACGTAGATACCTGCTTTTCTAACCTCTAACTTCTAACCTCTAACCTCTAAACCCTAAACCGTATCTGCCTGCGATGAACTAATCAGAACCGTGATGTTCTTCGAACCCGCGCATACCCGGCAAGGCCGATTATCCCGGTGAACAATGCCAGGGCTGATGCCGGTTCGGGCACTTCCCTGGAAGTCAGCATCGCGATATATCCTGCGGCTCCGGGGAGTGCCTCAGTATGAGATGTCCACGTCAGAGTATCCAGCGCGGTTACAGTGTTAGTCTGCGGGTTTGTCGCCCACATCAAACTGCCGTCCGCCGATACGGTGCAGAAATGATCGGTAGACGCATCCAGCCTGTGATACAAACCGCTAAGCGGCAGCGGCAGTCCGTCCTCGCCAAGCGTCAATCGAATCGCCTGGCTGAAGCCTTCGTCATCTCCCACCAGTCCCAGATAATTGACGCCATTCAATGTAAAGAACGATATGTCTGTAGGTCGGAATGTGTCCAGCTGGAATGCCGGCCCTACTCTGAACATCAGTTCGTTATCCATAATTGATATGCTGCCGATATTCTCCAGGCCGATTGCGGGATCATCCTCTGTCGCTCCGTTGGCGATATATGTATAACCATTGGTCCCCGCAGCTATCGCGCTAGGCAGATAGCCCTGATCATCCAGATTTTGCGTGGACATTACCGTTGAGCCATCCACTCTGGTAACCCATGTCTGGTCGGCAACTATGGAATACACGTCTCGATGCGCGATCATGGCGTGGGTTCCCAGCGTATCTATATCAGCCAGCGATGTAGTCTGCAGATTTACAACGGACACATCCGCGCCGGCCCAATTATTAGATGATGTAATATATGCATAATTGGAATGCAGTTTGTTGTAATTATCCTGATATCTGCCACCGATCACATATATTCCGCCGTTTGAGTCCACTGTCACCGTTTTTGGATCCCTCAGGACCTCATTGCCCTGAGCCAGAACAATCGGTTCGCCTACCCATTCGATGGCAGGGTCTGTAAAAAGGTCCACTACATGGCCAACCCGCAGCACTGCAGTAGAGGTTCCGTTCACGGATATTTTATCAGCCACAAAAACATAGCCGTTGTAGCTGCTTACGCCTGTAAAAAATGACCCGGAGATGCTTGCTGCCTGATAGCTCGCCACTGTTCCGTTCTCATATTTGACCAGAAACACCTTGTCGATGCTGGTAGTGACGGCCCAATGGGTCGTAGTATCACCTACGGCTGAAATGGCAATCGCAAGGGTGAATAAAAGGACAAACGATATCAGAGTTACTCGAGTGTACATACGCTGACCCCTATGGGAGGATTACGGACTATATTCAAACTTTTGATGTGCACAAAACGTGCCAATGATAAGAATGCCCGCATAATGCGCTATCCGCCAGTAGGACGCTGACGATCTGCGGCGAGCGTGGTATAATTGAATCAGGCCGGCTGTATGGGCCTAAAAGGAACAAAAGGCCGTATTTGCAAGTCAGAAGAAGTAACTTCTAAGGCCATTGTTGCTTGAATTACGAAAGAGCGAAATGCTTTCGGGGAGAAGGTCATTATGAAGGATACGATTGCGCGCACCCTTCGTACTATAACTGTTATTGTTGGGGTGATGATGCTGTGTGCTCCTGTGATGGCCCAGAATGCAATCTGGGGCAGGTACCACTACGACGTCCGCCATAGCGGTCAAAATCCCAATTCAACCGATATAAAGGGTCTGCTTAACGGCCCCAGTTCTCTGAATTTGATCTGGGTATTCCCGCGCCTTGACAGCGCCTACGACTACCCGGACGAGTCCGCTATGATAGTGGATGACTTCAGCGGAACCGGGTTCTCAAGAACGGGCAAATGGAGCATCGGGCATCATACCGATGCCTATAACGGCGATTTCCACATGACCAAAACAATCAACGTCGCCACCGGAACTGCTCCAACGGCGACCTGGTTCTGGCCGTCAAATCTGCCCGCAGGCAAATACCAGGTATATGTATGGGTTCCGCCGGCATCAGGTTTTCTGGCGACATCAAGGGCGAGTTATACGGTCTATGATGACGCGCACCCCGGCGGGGAGACCTATGTGCTGGACCAAAGCTCCGCAGGAGCCTGGAAGCTGCTCACCTCAGATTATTTCACTTTTGGAGCAAATGCCAACACCAGGGTAGAGTTGACCGCGCGCGTGCTGGATGAAATTCCTCGAGCAGACTATCCGGATCGCGTTGTAGTGGCGGACGCGATCAAATTTACGCCTTCGCTGTTGGAGACGGGCATTCAAATCTACTCCTCTCCTGCCAGCGCAGAGATTCCGGTTGAATTGCCTCCGGAAGACCCGGATAAAGGCTCTTTGTGGAACGGCAAAGGGCTTTGCACATATATCGGAACGGTCGAGCCGCGTTCGACAGCAGCCAGAAGCGACGATTCTGAACAAACCGACGACTACGGAGCCATCTACTGCGTATATGGGATAACACCCACCCTTCAAAACCCTGCGCTCGCCGATGGAAGCCCGGACCCCAATATACCGGACAGCGAAAAGCTGGTGGCCATATCCAAGTATCTGGGCAAGCCCAAATGGCGATATCCAAACGCTGATCCGACCAAACGCCTGCCCATAGAAGGCCCTATCTCCGGCGGGATATATTCTTCCCCGACTCTGGTGAAAGCGAAGATCGGCAACGATATTAAGCTCGTCTGCTTTGTTGCTGCGATGGATCATCAAATATATGCCCTTGATGCAACCACCGGTAAATTGCTATGGAAAGGCCCCGGCATTACTATCCCCGAAGAGGATGCCGTTGGCTTCAGAAATTATACATTATCCGATCTGCCCAACCCTGACTCATTCGGCGGCACATTCAGCTATGCCGAATGCAGCGCCGATGGCGGAAACACCATCACCTGGACTTTTCAGACTACAGACCAAATAAGCGCAGCCCCCGACGGAGCCGAAGGGTTGTCATATTCGATATATGCCTGGATGCCGGGAGCAGGCGGAACCGGCGGCCGAGCGCGCTCGAATATGGCCACTTATACGATTACGTATCAGGACGAATCCGGCAGCCCGAACGAGACCTCCACCGTCACGGTTAATCAGGGAGATCCAAAAGCATACGGCTCCTGGGTTAAGCTGGGCGGCAGCTTCTTCAACCCAAGCCAGGTCGTTCTCAACAATACGGCAGCCAATGAGCCGCCCGGTTCGGCTGGCGGCCCCGGCAGAGTCGCCAGTGATTTTGTCGTAGTCGCCGATGCGATAATGATCGTGCCGGATGCCATAGAAGGATTGGGCTACAGCTCGCCGGTCACCGATGCGGAACCTATGATCGGTTCGGAAGTGTTCGCCAGTCACGTGTTTACCACGAGCGTCAATGGCAGGGCTATGTCCTTTTCGGTTGAATCCAGAGGCTCCAAATATGTTGGTCACCTCGATTGGGTATATCCCAGGATCAGGCAGGTGCGATCCCCCAAGCAATCAGAACTCGAACAGCCGTCGTGGGGTGATATCGGCGCATCCCCTGCTTACAGCGCGGACAAGCTCTACGTTGCGACTACGGATGGCACTGTGCGATGTCTGCAGAATGTAAAAACGCCAAGCCCCAGCCAGAAGTGGGTTTTCCCGGACGACGTAAATAATGATGAAAAAACGGCAGCATTCACCTCATCGCCTACGCTCGACCCGCCGGGCAGACTATATATAGGATCTACGGACGGCATATTCTATTGCCTGAGCATGGATACCGGCGCAGTCGATAAAGGCAACGGCACAATGGGGCCGATATGGCAGTATCCGCAGGCGAGTAGCTCCGGATCGCCGGACTCGCCTCCAACCATAAAGCCGCCACTGGGAGCGTTCAGATACTCGACCCCGGCTTTGGCGACAGTGCATGGAATCAAGAGGGTATGGTGCGCCAGCACGGACGGACACGTCTACTCATTTTTGGCCGATACCGGCGAAAGGCTGTATCTGGATGATGAGGGACGCCCGGTCAACCAAACCGGCGACTGGTATGCCGAGCCTTCTCTGATGTCGCCGGTGCAGGGTTCGGTGGCGCTCGATGGCCAGTCACCGCAGGGAAACAGTGTGATGTATGTCGGCGATATGTCCGGCACATTGCATTGGAGGGACGCGGAAAACGGCACCACCAACAACTGGGAATATTCGGGTTGGACATGCCCGGATATGTTGTTCTCGTCCCCCAACATTACCAATATAGAGGTGGCCACTACGCCTGTGAGCTGGGTTTTTGTAGGGTGCGCGGACGGCCACCTGTTTGCATTTACCCGCAGAGGCGGCGGATGGGGAGGCGTATGGCAGGGCGGAGAATGGCCGTTCCCCGGAGAGCCAAACGACAACTCCAGCAAAACCCAGGCTGCGCCGGAAACCGAAATTCAGTTCGATATATTTGACCAGGACTTCTATAACGCTACAAGCTCTTTCGAGACTTCAAAACTCGACCCGCTAAAAACAGTCGACTCAACAACGTCAACGGACAGCGACTTTATCGCCAACCACTGGCCCAACAATATCATCGTCAGCAAGGATATGAAGGTGCTTCCGGCATCCATAGGCACGCTGGCTCCTGAGGACCCGGAAAAAGACAGGCAGATAAAAAGTGAGCTTATCGAGCGGGCAAAGCAGCGCAGGCAGGAGGGAGTCTTCCCTGTAGGGCGCGTGCCGAAGGCCGGCGTCGACCAGATATACTTCGAGTGGGGCGAGAAGATATGCCTTATTCTATGGAATCTGCCGGAGGCTAAGTTCATCTCAGGAAGCGGCGCAAATGCGTTCACCTTTACCATGACAAACGCCAGCGCCGGCGCGAGCGCGGGTTCCACGCTGAAGGCGACTGTGGGCGATGTACGTTCTTATACAGTCGTATATGACGCCGGCACGGCAGGCGCTCCGGTCTATTCTCCTGTGGTGGACAGCGAAGGAAATGTGAGGCGCAGCTTCGTGCTTGCCACTATCTCCCTCGATGGATCAGGCGGAACTGTGCAGCCCAGTCCGGGGCCGGGTTGGGTGCTGAGCGTGCAAATCAAGATTAAGGCAAACGATTCATCCAACGCCCCGGTGACAACGGTCACAATTCCCTTGGCTAAGCTGGTGAAGAAGGACAAATACTATGAGCCTTTGATCATCGATGCCCTGCAAGCCCCGGTAGATGGAGTAGTCCCGAAACAGGTCAGGGAAGCTAACATAGGCATCAACAATCCTCTGGCCATTCGAGACGAGAAGGGGGCTGCGCTTGGTTGGGGCAATGGAATCAACCCGAACAGGTTCGATCCTGATGTCCATACCAACGGCAACACCAGATGGACCAACACGAGCGGAGGCAACTACAACCTGATACCGGTCAACCCGCCGCCGATTATGGATATGTTGTATGTGCAAAACGGCACAAGCTCCAGAGAGGCGAAGCTGGGAGTCCTGGATCGCAGCGCGATGGGGTTGGCAGGTCGAAAGATAAACAGGTTCCGCATTGATTCCTCCGACTTGACGTTTAGAGGATGGCCGCACTCAGTCGAAAGTCAGCCTTTGAACGTATCAACCAATCCGCCGACGTTGATTCCTAATGTGGAGTATGGCCTAAGATTCCCGTGGGACGGCGGTTTAGGATCAGTTGACTACCCGCATATATACAGAAGATATCAGGCTTACGAACAGCTTTCGTCAGGCCAGGACCCGACTAATACTGCCTGCGAACTCAAGGAGATCGATAAATTGTCCGGCAGTTCGAGATATGAGGACGCCCTCCTGAACCCGGATACGATGCTGGTTTCGGTGGATGTGCCCAGATTCCAGCCCGCCAATACCTGGGTGGACGTGAACCGCAATGATGGTTTGGATGGCTACTCAAGGACGATGACCGCTTATGTCGACTCCAACCGCAATGACAGGTTCGATAGTGGCAACTATGTTCGAGGAAGACCGACCGCCCATCAGGATACATACAGGAGATTCAGGGTCGGGCTAAAAGTGCCCCCTGATCCTAAAATTGAGGTCGAGGAGCAGCTTGTCGATATAGGAAGCGCGCCGCATGGGTTGGGCTGGCCGATGGAATCGAGGCTTGGCTTCTCTCCATACAACGCCAGTCCGCATATCAGGCAGTGGTTTAAGCCCCTGACTATAAAAAACGCGGGCAATGTCAATCTATACAACATACGCATCAATCCGGCTGTCGGGCTTGTCAGCGACCAGGCTCACCCCGGAGCCGTGTTGTCCGGGGAGGCAATAACAAGCTCCCTTGATCCGTTGCCGATACCGTCATTCGGGCTGTTTGGCGCTGACCCGTTCATAACTGCTCAGGGCAGCAGGGCAAACGGCCAGAACGTATATCTTGGTTATACGCTTTCCAAACCCAGGGTAGGCGACCCTGATCCGACTGTTATGACCGTCCCGGACAGGCGAAAATGGGATGTGGAATACGATACCCGAATGAACGCCGCTACAAAGATCGCGATGGCCGGGTGGGCTGCCATACCGGAAAAAGCCGAGCCATTGCCGGTGCAGGTCGGGCTAAGGGTTCCGCTTACCCAGCCTATTGGAACCTATCAGAGCATTGATCCGAATCTCAATGCGCCGTATATTGCAGTTTTCGCTGACCTTGACGGCGCCGGCTACCTGCCGCCGGGTAACCCGGCTCACAATCCGGTTGCCTGGCCGAGTTTCCAGTTGAAAGCTACCGTAAGAGAAAATCAGTTGACCGGCGGAGTGACTCCCACTACGCTGCCGCAAATAGACTATATGCTGGGTAACGATGGCGTCATCTACCCGGAAATGCTGCCCAGGGTAGGCGACGCTACCCCTGCCGCGTTCAGGGATGCCGACAAGCTCGATGTTCACCTGGTGTGGTCGAGCAACCGGTTCAGCGATCCCGATTTGTATCCTTCCGACGAAGCTGAACAGGCCAGTATGACGGGAGCGCCGTGGTTCCTGCGACGCGCCGTGCTTGGTTATCAAACAAGCCCTGCAAGCAATGGGGTGTGGGCGACGGCGAGTGATCAATCTCGCTGGTGGATAACGCGCAACAACTTCCTGCCCTCAGATCAGTGGATGCCGTCGCAATCGGGAGCCAATGCTCCGCAACTCCTTCCCTGGGAGTTTGGCAGTTCTCCGAGCGGGCTGCATTCTGTGAGGCATTTCAGCCCGAGAATCGGCGACAACGACGCCGTTGCGCTCAATGCGAATACTAACCGCACCTGGCTGGCCTGGGCAGGCAATGCTGATTTCAAGGACCCTGCTACGGATAAACTGAGCCAGCAGAGCGCGATTTTCTATACGGACTACACTCATGGCGGTTCCGATACGGCGCAAAAGATATGGGCAATCGAGCACGATTTCTCTATGTCAAAGCGCAGCCCGTGTCCTGTTCCCTATGGAAGCGATATGTGGATGTTCTGGCAGGGAGGCTCATCGGGCAGTTCGTCGATCTACTACAGCTTGGCTCACGACCCCGGCGGCGTGTTTGACACCACAAAAACAAAGTGGAGTCCTGATACGAAGCTCAGAACGCCGGACTGTCTGTCCGCGGTAGGCGCACCCAACGCGATTCCGCGTGATATTCGATTCAATAATAAACCGGGTCTTAACGCCAAACTGAACGGGTTTATGGACCCGAATGCAAAAAGGGTCTTCGACGTAGTATATGCCGGCGCAAGCAAACTGACCGGCAACTCCGATATAATTATGTCTCGGTATCTGTCCGTGCCTCCCGTTGCGCCTGTGTTGCAGCCGGAGAACGCGGAGTTGGACAACCTTAATAAACTCCAGCCGAGTCGCATCGCTCAGCCTCTGCCGAGGGTGTTCGACGAACTTTTGGTCAGAGACCCCAAATTTGGGTTCTTCACATCCAGACACCTGGCGTGGTCCAGGGCCGGTAGCAACGGGCCGTTTGGGCTTGACCGGTGGGGCGCATACTCCGGCTCAGACCCCGCAGGTCCCGATGCGCCATACATCAGGGTGTTTTTCCCGGATGGTTATGACGACGGAGCTGGCAACACTCTCGCTGCGGATACTGCTATCAGCGCAACCGATGGGTCGGTGTGGGTGAACGGAAATGTGAGTCTCAGCGGAAAGATTATTAAACCGGAAGTTGACGACGCAACCGGGATATACACCTATTCTTATGACGAAGATTCTGTGGCTGACAAGATTCTTGGCAAGACGCTGGTCGATTATTCAGCGGGTATCATCCGATTTACCAACCCGTTGAAAGAGGTGCAGATCGCATCGGGTCCGAGGAAGGGAGCCTACAGCACCCCCGAGGTGCGCGCAGATTACACGCCGCGGGCGTGGAGAATCACCACCGACGCCGCTGCAGACGGCAGCCCGCATGCATTCATCGAACATACTCAGATGGATCCCGGTGTAATACCGGGTCTGGATCCGGACTGGGCTTCCAATAAACCGGCTCCGGTGGATAGAATGTGGGTATTTTGGAGAAAGACAGGAACTGCAGTCGATAGCTCCACGGTCTTCTATACGACCATGCGAATTGGCGTCGACCTCAAACAACTTGGTCTGCCGCCCATTCCTATGAACGATAACGGTACAATAGATGGAGCCACAAAACTGGAAGTGACCGGCGCGCTTGGCCCGTGGGAGGTCGACCGAACCGGAACGAAGATATACTTCACGGAAATAGACGAGAGATACAGATCCCTTAACGCTCCGGAAAACAATAACGAAGTCTGGCTCGGACAGTCTCCCGGACCAATCTCGATTAGTTTTGACAGCAACAAAGTCAAGGCTGAATTGCACGATGTTTCGTGTATAACTGAGCTTCCGGAGCAGTCTTTGTTCGGATTTGCGTCGGGCTTCAATGTCAATGAAGGTGGCATTTATGCATTTGCCGACCCTCAACCCGATGAAAGCGGAACTTCTGTGGGGATTATGTCATCAAAGATTTGGGTGTTCTGGACAAGCACGCGGGGAGGTTCTTCGAACCTGTTCTGGGAGACCATCAGCCCCAACTTCTGGGCTAGATAACCGGGCATCGGTTGCGGCTGTGGCGGGATTGCACCTGCCCTGTAATGCGGTGAAATATACGTTATTTGCCCGCGGCAGGCAGGTATCTGTCTGCTTTGCAAATAATGTATTAAATTGGTGCGTAGCTTTTCGTAACTGATGGCAACTTTTATTGACATGAGCTGAGTTTGATGGTACGATATACCAATCCCAAGCTCTGCCAAATGGAGAAATCGCAAATTGAGGTCGTCACGCAAATCCGTGCCTTCAGCTATAGTCGGCTTGGACATCGGCACAGATTCAATTAAGGTCGCTGAAGCCAAGTTCGCCAGGGATGGCATAACGATAACGGGATTGGGCATCGCGCGGACGCCTGAAGGGGCTTTCGATAACGAGGTCATCGCCGATGCGAAGGCTCTTGGAGGCGCAATAAAGGCGCTTCTGGGCGAATGTGGCATCAAGACAAAGAAATGCGTAAGTTCCGTCTCAGGAGCTTCGCAGGTCGTGGTGCGCGTCATCAGCGTTCCCAAGATGAGTCAGCAGGAACTGGCTGAGACCATGAAATGGGAGGTAGAGCGGCACGTGCCATTCTCCCCCAGCGAAATCGTCATGGATTTCCACCCGCTGGATCTGCCCGGCGCAGACCCCGCCGCCTCCGAAATGGACGTGCTCCTTGCAGTGGCGCAGGAACAGCTCATTCAAAATCATGTAGAAGCCCTTTCCGCCGCCGGCCTCAAGCCTGTGGCCATCGATATCGAGCTTCTGGCTGCCAGTCGCGCGCTTGTGGATATGTCAGCTAATGGCGCACAAAACGAGACCGTGGCAGTGGTCAACATAGGTGCGACACGCACTGACCTCGGAGTATTCGAAAACGGTTTATTGACATTTCCCAGCCCTCCCATCGGAGTCGCTGGAATCAATTTTACAAGGGAAATATCCGAAGCCCTGGGACAGACGCTCGAAGAGGCCGAGATCACCAAAAGGGAGTTCGCGTCGGTTAAGCTGGATGGTTTCCAGCCTGCCCCTGAGCCTGAACCGGAACCTGCCCCGCCGGCAGTTGAGTCCAGCATATTCGATACTGCATTCAGCTCCTCCCCGGACGCTACGAGCGCTTTCAATCTAGGGGATGTTGCGCCGGAGCCCTCCGATGAACTTGCGGCTGAGCCGGCATCTCTTGAAGACTTTGCAGATACTACCGAAGGGCCGGTATTTGATCTCTCCGGCGATATGGGGCCTACCTTCGATCTGGGCGCAGATGAGCCTGCAGCCGCCAGCGATTCCATTGATCTGGGAGGGCCTGTTGAGGATACCCCTCCTGTTGCGCCTACTTTTGACCTTGATGATGAGCCTGAACCTGAGCCGGAAACGCCGGCTGAGCCGAACTTTGACCTCAGTGACGCGGGCGCAGAAACCGATCACGGCGAACAGGCGGAACCGAGCACGGCTCCCGTGCCTGTGGCTCCTGTGGCAGGATTCGAGGACGGCTCGACGGAGGCCGCAGTATTTCAGGCTATATCAGGGGTGCTGCTGGATTTGGCCAACGAGCTTAGAATGTCACTGGATTACTATAACAACAGATATTCGAAGATGCCCGACAGGGTGTACCTGTGCGGCGGCACTGCCAGAATGCCAAATCTGGATAAGTTCCTGAGCCAGGAGCTTGGCGTGCCGGTTGTGGTGGCCGACCCTGTCAAAAATGTGACGGTCAAAACGCCGGGGGCTTCACCGCAGTATCTGGAAGAGATTTCGCCGATGCTCTCCGTGTCTATAGGGCTGGCGATTAGAGATATGATTGGTTAGACGATTATGATCAAAATCAACCTGCTGCCCCGCAAGATAAACGAAAAGGCCGCCGTCAGGAACACAGCGATCCTGTTCGGCGGGCTGGTTGTATTGGTGGCGCTGGTCGGTATTATCTATACGCAGTTTTTCCTGATCCCGCAGGTTCGCGCCGAAGAGGACCTCGCCACACGTACAGAGGCTCTCGAAAAGGAAGTGCTGGCCATCGAAAAACAAACCAGCGATTGGAGAACCAGCAAGATACCGCCGATACAAAAGAAGCTGGATTTCATCAACAACGTTATCGACTATAACCTTAAATACCCTCAGCTTTACGAAGATATCGCAAAGTGGACCTATGAAAAAATATCCTATGTGGCTATGGGATGCAACGGGACCGAAGTTTCTATGGGAGCGCGCGCTAAAAATATCGAGGATATAGGTCGATTTCTGTTGAATATGTATAGGGCGCAGGACCTCTTTACCGAGGTGACTATTTCGGGAGTGCCCGGCTATCCGATGGCTGCAGCGGGCGCTGACGGAGGGATTACACAGCAGTCAGATCCGTTCGGCGGCAGCGGCCCTGAGGCAAGTCTGGCCGGTATCGGAGCTATTACAACGGGCATCCAGAGCGCGCCGCCGTCAGGTTTTATCGGCTTTTCCGTCAGTGGCAAGCTCAAAACGCCGATCACTGCCCCGACATTTGAGGGCCAGGCCGCCGCGGATCAGTCCGGACAACCCACACAGGGCGGGCCGGATATTGCGTCGCAGTTGTATGAGCAGCCGTAATATGTGCCGGAACGTAATTTGTAATGGATTTTCGGCTCGACATTGTGCTAGGATATAGGGATGAGTTTTTCTAAGCTCAAAAAAATACATGTTATAATCATTGGCAGCGTGCTTTGCGTGGCGGTCGGCGTCGCCATTTTCTTCCTGATGATCAAGCCTCAAATCGAGGCTTACAAGGTGGCAAAGGCGCGTTACGACAAGGCCGTGGTCAAAGGCAACGAGCAGTCAAAGCAGAAGGCCAAAAGCGATCTGGCGAAAGCTATGATGGATTTCAGCATCGCGCAGGCGAAGTTGGATGCTCAGATGGCAAAACGTATGCCTTCTCTTGACTTTTCGCGGCGTGATATCGGTATGCTGGCGTTGTGGAACGAGCAGATAAAGACCCTTGGGCCGTTGCTGGAGGAGTTTGCAAAAGACAAAAATGTCAGAGTGCCAAACGTCAGGTTCCAGATTCAGCCCCCGCCGGCCAATCCCAACGATCCGGTATTCGATCAGGATGTGTTGATATTTCCGCTTGGATCGATATCGGTGCAGGGCAGCTTTAAGCCTATTATGGATAATATAAAACGCTGGAACAACTGCAGCCGTCTGGTGATGGTTGGCCCGCCGGCTTTAGGCGGAACCAGCCCGCAGCTTACGGCGGCATATTCGCTGACTTGTTATATTTTCCCGAGGGCTAAGGGTGGCAGTAAGATTCAAATGGCGGGCGAGCCATCTACGTCCGGTTCGAACCCTTAGTCCCAGGAGTGTTGTCTGAATGGAATGGCTCAAAGATCCGAAAAACACGCCGATTGTTGCGACTATAGCGGGCGTCGTTATATTGGGAGCGCTCTTCAGCTTATGGTGGTTTGTGCTGAGGACGCCGGCTCCGAGCGCTGAGGTTGCCGAGCAGACCGCGCAGACGGAATCTATGCCGCCTGAATCTGAAATGCCTGCAGATGCGGGGATGGATCCTAATGCAGCGCCTGAGGAGCCTTCATCGCCGGAAGCCGCGCCGCAACCTGCCCCTGCGCAGCCCGCTGGCGTAACCGAGGTGGCGTCGGCGCAGCCTATGGAGGCATGGCGGGGAGATCCATTCTTGCCGATTGGATATAAGCCGCCTCCGAAATCAGCGGTGCAGCCAAAACCGAGAATTGCGGACTTTCCATTTATGAAGTTGCCGGTGAGCCTTCCCGCAGGGGGCGAAAAGGCAAAGAAGATAGAGAAACCGGAGATCGTGCAGCCATCCAGAAGAATGGCCGGCATACTGCTTGACGACAGGGTGTATGCTATCATCGAGACAAATGGCGTTTCGCAGGTGGTGCAGCCCGGTGATTATACGACCGATCGACTCGCGCTTGTCGAGCGAATTGAACCCGATAAAGTCGTATTAAAAACTGTCGATGAAAAACCGAGATATATAACGGTCAAAATGGCGGCTTCGCCGATTTCACAATCGCAGGATGATATGTCCGCGCCGCCGATTCCGTCCCGACCGGGTATGCCCAGAGCGCCTGCTCCAGGTGGCGCGGGGGGCAGACCGGATATATGGCCGCCTTTGTAGCGGCAGGTCCCTTTTGGAACTTTGCAGGTGACTGCGAAGTCATAAAAGTGTGGCCATGAGCGTGTACACGTGCAAAATCGCGTGTACAAACTAATATGCTGCGAGTGGTCGCAGGAGGCTTACCAAATGTCTGTTAAATATATAGCCTTGATTATCGCCGTTGTTCTTGCGGGCAGCCTGGCGTGCTGTGTCGCGCTGGCAGCCGACGAAGATGATACTCCGGTCACGCTTGAGTTGAAAGACGCAGACGTGAGATCGGCGATTGAATCGCTGTTCAGGGGCAGGAACCGAAACTTCTCTGTGTCACAGGACGTTTCGGGCACCATTCCCAGCCTCTCTATCACCGGCGTATCCTTTGATAACGCGCTCAAAAGCCTGTTGAAGTCTGCAGGGCTTGTCTATCGGGTCGAAAATGGCGTCTATATGATCAATAAAAAACCCGATGTGTCTGCTACTGCGGCTCTCGATGCGGCCGCCCTTACTGCAACCGAAGCAGCCTCGACGGTAGATGAAACTACCACTGTTGAGAGTATTATCGACAAAGTTCCGCTCAATCATACCGGTGCGAGCCAGATTCTTGCTATAATGCAGGGAAGCAATTCCAGTTCCGGCAGCAACTACGGTGGCTACGGAGGCATGGGTGGCATGATGGGTGGTATGGGTATGATGGGCGGCAATTATGGTGGCGGCAGCTACGGTGGTGGTAGCTATGGCAGCTATGGTGGCGGTTATGGCAGCTACGGCGGCAGCAACCGCTACGGCAGTGGCAGCTATGGCAGCAGCAACCGCTACGGCAGTGGCAGCTATGGCAGTAGCTACGGCAGCAGTTACCGAGGCTGGTAGTTATTTTTTGCAGGATGTGTGACCGGAGGAGGAAGTCTATGTTACACACGCTGAGGCCGTGGACAAAATTAAACGCGGCGCTCTATGTTAGAAGAATCACGCTCCTAGTCGTGTTCGTTGCGCTGGTGTCGTGTTGTGCATTTGCGTCAAACGGAATTACGCTGCAGATTAAAGATCTGCCGCTTAAGGATGTCGTGATGCTTCTTACTCAGCAGAGTGGGACCAACGTAGTCATTGCCGATGAGTCGAAGCTCGAAAAGAAGATAACGGCCACATTGAACAATGTGCCGCTTCCCAAGGCTCTCGATTATATCGTGAAAGGCGCCGGGGTGTCCTACAAAAAAATGGATGACGGCACTTATATCATCGGCGGCGCTTTTGAAGAAGAGATCGCCCCTCTGCCGATTCCGGTAGAGTTGCCTCCGGTGGAATATGTTGCTGCCCCGGTACAAACAGCCAAAATCCGGACTTCCATCAAACTCGTCCACTCCAGACCCAGCGAATTGCTGCGTCTGATGGGCTGGCAGGGTGTTAACCCTATGCCTAACTGCGAGCCGATATATCCGGACTTAAACAGGACAAGAGGAGCCAATGTGACTACGACCCCGGGGGGCACGACGGTGATCAGCACGCCGTTCGGAGATACGATGCCGGTTGCCAATGGCACCAGTTCTCTGAACGTTCAGCCTGTCGCTCCCACTATCGACTACCGAGCGACATCTTCTGATGCCGGAAGAGTTGCTGATCGCGGCTTAGAGGCCGGTCAGGTGCCGACTCCTCCGGGCTATACGAGACCCGCTGCCGCCGCTGCTACGCCGGCTACTCCAGCGACACGGCAGACTTCGACAAGCACGTCAAACCAGAACTTCCTTTGGCCGGATGGCATAGATAACGCCGTCCCGTTCGATTTGGATAACTCCATCATTGTTAAGGGCGAAGAGCAGGCCATTCAGGACTTCAAGGACATCATCAGAATGCTGGATATCCCTCCAAAGCAGGTGTCCATCAAGGCGGAATTCGTGGAAGTCTCCACCAACGATTTGAAGCACTTTGGCATTGACTGGAGCCTGGAAAAGCTCAATGATAGTTTCTCCGCGCCGATGAGCGGTGGAACGGGAAACGTTATTGCGACGTTCGCCACGGGCAACCTGTCTGCCACTTTGCGCACTCAGTTGACCAAGGACATCGGTCGTGTTATCAACTCGCCGATAATTTCCACAATAAATAACCAGAACGCGTATATCTCCATCAACTCAGAAATTCCATATTGGACTACATACAATACTATTACAGGCACGGGCACGGTTATCGAGCAGTCTCAGCCCAACTTCATAACCATCGACACCCGCCTGGAGGTATTGCCCAGAGTCAATGGAGACGGCACTATTACGATGACATTAAGCCCGGGCGTTGCCGACACCGGAAACATAGTCAGCGGGCCGGACGGAACTCAGATTCCTGAAACGAGAAACCAGGAACTGTTCACTCAGAGGCGCGTTGCTAATGGAGAGACTATCGTAGTCGGCGGATTTATCCGCAAAAACGACTCAAACAGCGTCAGCAAGGTCCCGATCCTTGGAGACCTGCCGATAGTCGGCAGCCTGTTCAGGAGCACCTCCCGGACAACTACCGACCGCGAGTTGTTGATATTCATAACACCGACTATTATTCCGGATTCCACCACCGGTTCAGTTGCGGTGGGGGGCAACCTGATTCCGTAGGCTTGCCCGGTAATGTGATAAAATTGGGGGGATTGCGGGCAAGCAGTCCCCCTACGTCTGTACCAGCCCTCAAACTGGTATTTGGATTTGGTCGTGGCTAACGAGGGAAAAATGCCAACCGTTGAGGTCGATTTAGGGGATAGGTCATATACGATAAGCATCGAAGCCGGCGCATTGGCGCGACTTGGCGAGGTAGTCGCGACCGCTCGACCGACGGCGGTTCTGGTTGTATCCAATCCCGTAGTGGCCGGACATTATGGCGAGGCAGCCATCAGCAGCCTGCAAGATGCCGGTTTGCGATCTGATCTGATGTGTCTGCCTGCGGGGGAACGATTCAAAACCCTCAATTCGGTAAAGAAGATATACGACGCTTTGCTGCAGTCCCACATCGACAGAAAAGGCGCGGTAGTTGCGCTCGGCGGCGGGGTAATCGGGGATATGGCGGGCTTCGCAGCCGCTAGCTACCTGAGAGGGGTCGATTTTTATCAGGTTCCCACCACTCTGCTGGCGCAGGTCGATGCAAGCGTGGGAGGCAAGGTCGGTGTGGATCTTCCGCAGGGCAAGAACCTGGTGGGTGCGTTTCATCAGCCCAAAGCGGTTGTGGTCGACACCTCCACTTTGCACACCTTGCCTGCCCGTGAACTGCGCTCAGGGTTGGCCGAGGTAGTCAAGCATGGTATAATTTACGACCAGGACTTTCTCATATTTCTCAATCAAAATGCCGCCCGCCTGCTATCCAGAAGCGAGGCCGAAATGGTGCGGGCTGTCAGAAGGTCTGTTGAAATTAAGCGCGACATCGTCGTTAATGACGAGCGCGAATCGGGCATCAGGGCGATTCTGAATTATGGCCACACGATTGGCCATGCTATCGAAGTTCTCAGCGGCTACGGCAGATATCGCCACGGCGAGGCTGTAGCCATAGGAATGGTGACGGAGGCGATTCTTTCCGAGATGGAGGGGATAGCTCCTAAAGGAACTGCCGGCATCGTAGCCGAGTCTCTGATACAGATGCGATTGCCCGCAGATATCGACGCATCGTTGCCCACCGAGCGGGTAATTCGAGCGATCGAGTTGGACAAGAAAACTCTCGGCGGGGTTCTACGACTGGCTTTGCCCGTTGAAGTCGGGAAGTGTTCGGTTGCAGAGGTCAGCCGAGAAGCTCTGACCGCGGCAATAGAAGCTCACAAAGCCCGGCGGTTTCAGAAATGAAGTCTCACTGGCAGGATATATTGCTGTCTATCTGGATACTGCTGGCCGCGGTGTCGTTTTTTGCGCCGTTGCTTTTAATTGCGGGCAGCGTGGAACTCGAACTGGTGGGACGTTACGTATACCTGTGTGTAGTTGCGACCGGTCTGCTTTGCCTGGCTGTCAGGGCGCTGCGGGCAGTCCGCAGATAGATGCGAAGCAGCCTGAGTGCGGATCGGTTCGGCAATAATGCATTTACCCTCAATTTGACTGCGTTGTAATATGGAGGATTGTGATAATGTCTAAGGTAGCGGTTCTAAAGACTTCCCCGGCTACTGTCGTCGATGATTACGTCAAGCTTATGAAGCTAGCCGATTTTGAAACGGAGCTTCCCAGGGACAAGGACACGATCCTCAAAATCAACATCTCCTGGCACTACTATTTCCCTGCGTGTTCCACGACTCCCTGGCAGCTTGATGGGGTGACAAAGGCTCTCAAGGAAGCTGGCTACCAGAACCTGATACCTGCCCAGAACCGCACTGTGGTCGTCGACCCGAAGCTCGGTGCAAGAAATAATCACCTCGATACGGTTATCGATAAGCACGACCTGGAGTTTATGTATTTATATGAAGACGGCGTTAAGTGGATCAAGTATGAGCCGAAGGCCAAAATGCTGGTGCTGGACAAGGTCTTTCCGGACGGCATATTGATCCCGGATGTGATGGTCGGCAAAAACGCGGTGCATCTGCCTACCCTTAAAACGCACGTATTTACGACGATGACCGGAGCTATGAAAAATGCCTTCGGAGGACTGTTGAGGGAAAACCGCCACTGGACACATTCTGTGATCCATGAAACCCTCGTCGACCTGCTGGCGATTCAAAAGGAGATTCATCCGGGCCTTTTTGCCGTCACGGACGGGACTATTGCCGGAGACGGGCCTGGCCCTCGCGCTATGGTTCCGATGATAAAGAATTATATACTTGCCAGCGCGGATCAGGTTTCCATTGACGCCATTGCTGCCAAAATGATGGGATTTGATCCGATGAACCTCAAATTTCTCAGGCTTGCGCACGAGCATGGGCTTGGGTGCGCCGATGTCAAGGAAATCGAGGTGGTCGGCGAAGACATATCCGAGGTGAACTTTCATTTCCACGATAAGCAGGAGACGTTTGCAAGTCGAGGCCAGAAACTGATCTACCACGGGCCTTTGAAACCGCTGGAAAATGTTCTGTTAAGAAGCTGCATCGCGCCCTGGTCATACTACGCATCGCGCTTGTATCACGACGGCTACTGGTATCCGTGCAAGGGCAAGCCTAGAGTCGATGCCATTCTAAGGACAGAATGGGGTAAGCTGTTTTCCAGCTATGGGAGGAGCAATTCTTGATCGGGAAGATCATCAACTATCGTTACGAGTTGCTGGAGAATGTTGGCGAAGGCGGGGTCTTTACCGTATATAAGGCTCGAGACAAGGTTCTAAACCGCCTGGTCGCGCTCAAAGCGGTAAAACCTGAGCTTGCAGATAATGTTCAGTTCACCACTGCTGTGCGCTCCGGCTACCAAAACGCCGCGCTTCTTGACCATCCCTGCATCGCAAGGGTGATAGAATCCGACCCTGCATCCGGCGAGGCATATCTGGTGAGCGATTTTGTCCGCGGGATGAACGTCAAGGACAGGATATTGCGCGCAGGTGCGATGCAGGTGTCCACCGCTCTCGATATCATCATTCTTGCGCTGGAGGCGTTGGATTATGCGCACTCAAACCGCATAGTCCACGGTGATTTGCGGCCGCAGGATATTATTGTCAGCCCGGATGGCGAGGTAAAAGTAACTGATTTCGGCCTGGCTCCGGCTCTGCGGCAGTGTCCGGAGGTCTCCGATCTGCTGGCGATGAGATCAATTCATTATGAAGCCCCTGAGGTTGCCGAAGGCGCCGCGCCATCGGTGGTTTCCGACCTATATTCAGTCGGTGTCATTTTGTATGAAATGCTCACAGGCTCACTTCCGTTCGAGGGATCTACCGCCGTCGCAGTCGCCCTTAACAGGACCAAACAGACACCCACGCCGCCTCGGACGCTCAATGCCGCGGTTCCCAAGTCGCTGAGCGATATCGTGATGAGGGCTATTAATAAATCCCCGCAGGAACGCTATGCGAGCGCGAAAGAGATGATGCTGGACCTGCGAACGATCAGAGACGCTATCCGAACGGGCAAACCCATCAGCGTGTCGCAGCCACACACTTCCGGCGCTGCAAAGCCGATGGAGGTCGAAGTCGATGGCGAGCCGGAAGGGCCGCTTTCGAGGTCGTCATACCTGTGGCTGATCGTGGGGTTTGTCCTGGTGGTTGTGCTGGCGGGCGGGTTGACCCTTACGCTCAGCACAAGGGAAGTCAAACTGGATGTGCCGCTGATTATCGGCAAATCACTCGAAGAGGCGCGCGAGCTGGCTCACGAAGCGGGCATGGCCATCGAACAGGACGTGCCCGGGGAAGTCTTCAGCAATGATTATGATGAGGGAAGGGTTGCGGTTCAGTTCCCCATTGCCCATTCCAGAGTGGCCAGGGATAAGGCGATCATAAAATATAAGCTCAGCAAGGGACCCAGCGCAAAGCCGACGCCGGACCTGCTCGGCCTGCCGGAGGCGGACGCATATAGAGCAGCGGAGGATGCGGGCTTCCTTATAAACAAGTTGACTACCGAATATAACGACAAGATACCCATCAATTCGGTCATCAGGCAGGACCCGGAAAAGGGATCGATGGTTCCGCCGCAGAGTTCAATTTCTCTGGTGATCAGCTTAGGGCCGAAGCCCGAACAGCCCCAACCGCCGCCCACGGTTCAAGGCTCCGATGAACCCACCGGAGAACAGCGCAATTTTCAGGTCGCAGTGACCGTGCCTTCCGATTCAACCGGTTCGCAGGAGGTGCGGATATTGGTCAATGATGATCGCGGCGCGACCACTGTCCTGCAGGAGGATCACGAGCCTGGCGACAAACTGACCGAAACCGTGACCGCCTATGGATCAAATGTGCGTATCAGGATATATGTCGGCGGTCGACTGGCCAGCGACGAGAGATACTAGAAACCCGGTGGTGTATGAAATGCAGAAAAACAATCGAGTACAGATATTTCCATCAATACTTGCGGCCGATTTTGGCAACCTCAGCAAGGCCGTGACCAGTCTTGACGGCAGTGGAGCAGATGCCGTCCATTGCGATACTATGGATGGCAGGTATGTGCCTAACATATCATTTGGGCCTATGGTGGTTAAGGCGATCAAGCCGCACACCAGCCTGCCGTTGTGCTGCCACCTCATGATCGAAGAGCCGGAGAATTATATCGATGCCTTTGTTGATGCGGGCGCATTTGAGATCAGCGTACATGCGGAGGCGTGCGTTCATCTGCATCGTGTAATACAGCAGATCAAGGCGGCTGGAGTTTTGGCCGGGGTGGCGCTCAACCCGTCGACTCCGTTATGTATGGTAGAAAATGTTTTTTCTGATATGGATATGCTGCTAGTGATGACTGTCAATCCCGGCTTTGGAGGGCAGAGTTTTATACCGGAGATGCTGCCCAAAATCGCTATGGCGCGGCAGATGGCAAACGAATTAAACCCTGATCTCAATATCGCGGTAGATGGAGGGATCGACGTCAAAACGGCTCCCGAGGTAGTGCGCGCTGGCGCAAACATTCTAATCGCAGGCTCCTCTGTCTTCGGACACCCGGAGGGCGTGAAACAGGCGTGCGCTGAATTGAGATCTGCATTCGAGGATGCGTGATGCACGACGCGATTCAGTGGATTGCGGTGTTGGGAATGGTTGGGATCGCCGTCGTATTTGTATTTGAACTGCGAAAATGGCGTTCCATCGGGCGGATTATGACGCGTGGGCAGCGCATATTGCGCGTGATGCTGATTTTGTGCGTGGAAGCCTTATTCGTTATGATGCTCGTCGGCCCGCACGTAACCAGCCGCAAAGATCCGGTGGGGTCGTTGTTATATTGGACGATCTGCCTGATATTGGGAATAGTCGTAGCGGCCCTTGCATTATTGGACCTGAAAACAATTTTAGGGCAGTATTCTCAGCTCAACAGGCAGCTTCTTGAACAGTTGAAAGAGGATGACAGGCGCGACAAGTGAGTGATGCCGGCTATATGAATCTGGCCATCAAGTTGGCACGTCGAGGCAGGACCTCTCCAAACCCGATGGTCGGGGCGGTGGTGGTGAAAGACGGCATAATTGTCGGCAAGGGTTATCACCATAGCGCCGGTGAGCCGCATGCCGAGGCTCTGGCCCTTGACGAAGCCGGTGAGCAGGCAGCGGGAGCGAGTATGTATGTGACGCTGGAGCCTTGCTGTCACACAGGGCGCACTCCGCCGTGTGTCGGTGCGATCATAAGAGCGGGCATAAAAAGAGTGTGCGTGGCGATGGAGGATCCCGATTCCAAGGTTGCCGGAATGGGCTTGGCTGCGTTAAAACAGGCGGGCATTGAGGTAGAATGCGGGCTTATGCAGGAGCAGGCAAGGGCGCTCAATGAGGCGTATATCAAACATCGCACCACCGGGATGCCGCTGGTAATTTTGAAGTCCGCGATGAGCTTGGATGGCAGGATTGCAACCCGGACAGGGGATTCCAAGTGGATCACAAGTGAACCATCCAGGGCTTTTGCCCATAAAATAAGACGGGACGTGGATGCCATCGTCGTCGGGGCCAACACAGCTCGGATGGACAACCCAAAGCTGACGGCGAGGGTTGGCCGCAGGGTATGCTATCCGACTCGGGTCGTGGTCAGCGAGACCGGGAATATCGCCTCCAATCTCGCCTTGTTCGGGCTTCCGGGTCAAAGTATTGTCGCAGTATCAAAACGGGCGGACCGGCAGGCGATAAAGAGCCTGGAGCAGGTTGGGGCGAGAATAATTGTGCTCAAAGACTTCTGTAACCGCGCCTCGATAGCCGACCTTATGCGGCAGTTGGCTGATTTGGGGTGTCTGTCGGCGCTGATTGAGGGCGGCGGAGAGCTGGCCGCATCTGCGTTGGAAGAAAAAATCGTAGATAAAATTATGTTTTTCTATGCGCCCAAGATTATCGGCGGGCGCGATGCGATAAGCTCGATTGGAGGAGCGGGCGTCGAGACAGTATCACAATCGGTTCGCATCCGGCAGACCAAAATACGGCGCATCGGCGATGGTTTTACGGTCGAAGGATATGTGAACTATGCGGACTGACCGCGCCTGCCCGGTGTTAAAATAATACTATGTTTACCGGCTTGATAGAGGAAATTGGGACACTGCGCAGCCTGACTCGAGGTATGGTGGGTCGGCTCGTAGTCACGTGCCCCGGAGTTGCCGGGGAAGTGGCGGTTGGCGACAGCGTCGCGGTAAATGGCGCGTGTCTCACCGTTACCTCAGTCTCCGGTAATGATGTCTCCTTTGATGCGGTCGCGGAAACCCTGTCCCGCACAACATTGGGCGATCTCCGAACCGCGGACAAGGTCAATTTGGAGACCAGCCTGAAAGCCGGCGAACCGATGGGCGGACATTTTGTGCTGGGACATGTGGACGGAGTCGGCGTCATCGAGTCCATACGGTCGATTGCCGAATCGCTATTTATCAATTTTGCCGCTCCAAAGGACGTACTTAGATATGTGGTGGAGAAAGGCTCGATTGCCATCGACGGCGTCAGCTTAACCATTGCTTCCTGCGATGAGTCGAGTTTCGGAATTGCGGTGATTCCACATACGCTTCAGGCCACCACTCTGCACTCTCGGCAAACAGGGGACAGGGTCAATCTCGAAACCGATATTCTGGGTAAATATGTAGAGAAATTGCTTGGCAGAGACTCCGGCAAAATCACGCAGGATCTGCTGCGCGATGCAGGATTCATCTGATAAGCATACAAATACGAATGATGAGTTGTGAATTATGACAGAAGAGAACCTTACACAATCAGAGAACGGCGTTTTCGCCACGATCCCGCAGGCCATAGATGAACTGCAGGCCGGGAAGATGATCATCGTCGTCGACGATGAGGATCGAGAAAACGAAGGCGATTTTATTATGTCCGCCGAGCACATTACCCCGGAAGCGGTCAACTTTATGGCCAAATACGGCAGAGGGATGATCTGCGTGCCGGCGACCCCTGAGCGCCTCGACGAGCTTGGATTGCCGGATATGGTAGACCGAAATACCGCCAAGCTTGGCACGGCATTCACCGTCAGCGTAGACGCTCTGCGCGGGACCACCACCGGCATATCGGCCTCCGACCGCGCAGTGACCATCAAAACCTTTGTCGACCCGGCGGCGAAACCACAGGACCTTGCCAGACCCGGACATATTCACCCTCTGCGAGCCGAAAATGGCGGAACGCTGGTGCGGGCAGGGCATACTGAAGCCGTAGTCGACCTGATGCGTCTGGCGGGATTGGGACCTGCGGGCGTGCTGTGTGAAATACTCAGCGACGACGGTTCAATGGCGCGTCTGCCGGAGCTTACTGAGGTTGCGGCCAGGTGGGATATGAAGATCGTCACCATTGCGGATTTGATCAAATATAGACGCATCAACGAGCGTCTGGTCTTCAAGTTCGCCACCTGCCGAATCCCGACTCAATATGGAGATTTTATGGCGCACGGCTACCAGGCGACCGTCGAATCCAGCCCGTATATTGCGCTGGTGATGGGAGATGTTACGGACGGCGAGCCGACCCTTGTCAGGATTCATTCAGGTTGCTTGACAGGGGACGTGCTAGGGTCATTGAGGTGTGATTGCGGGGAGCAGCTCCACTCGGCTATGCGAACGATCGCCGAGGAGGGCAAGGGAGTGCTGCTGTATATTCACCATCAGGAGGGCAGGGGAATTGGGCTGGTAAATAAACTAAAAGCCTATGTTCTTCAGGATCACGGCGCAGATACCGTCGAGGCAAATCACATGCTGGGACTGCCGGGTGATATGCGGGACTATGGCATAGGCGCGCAGGTGCTCGTTGACCTCGGCCTCAAGAAAATCCGCATAATGACCAACAATCCCGGTAAACTGGCAGGGCTGCAGGGTTATGAACTGGAAATAGTCGAGAGGGTCCCCATTGTGTGCGCCCCTAACGTGGACAACGCGCGATATCTGGATACAAAACGCCAGAAAATGGGACACGTTCTCGATGAGCAGATGTTCGATGCCTGCCTGCGCGATGATACCCCGCAGGATACCGACAAATCATAAGCAGACTCAATAAAAGGGAGGACTGGAATGCCCAAATTATATGAAGGCAAACTGATAGCCAAGGACCTGAAAGTAGGCATTGTGGCTGGCAGGTTCAACGAATTTATCACAAATAAGCTCGTCGAAGGAGCCGTTGACGCCTTGAAACGACATGGAGTAGCCGACGAGGACATCGCGATTGCCTGGGTTCCGGGCGCATTTGAGATTCCGATGGTTGCAAAGAAGATGGCAGAGGCCGGCAAATGCGACGCGGTGATCTGCCTGGGAGCGGTCATACGTGGTTCGACCCCGCAGTTTGACTATGTGGCAGCGGAGGTTTCAAAGGGAGTGGCACAGGTTGGCATGGTCACAGGCATACCGACCATTTTTGGGGTGATAACCACCGACAATATCGAGCAGGCTATCGAGCGCGCCGGCACAAAGGCGGGAAATAAGGGTTTCGAGGCGGGGGAAGCCGCCATCGAAATGGTGAATCTGTTCAGGAGCATGGGCTAGATGAAAAAGTTCGTCTCGTATGTGGTAGTTTTCGTTTTGGGTTTTCTGGTGTGTGCGTGGAGCATACACCATTTCTACGGATCCCCATCGTCTTTCGCGTTGCAATCCGGCGGCCCGGTGACTCATTCGGGCTTGACGATCACCAAAGAACAAAACAACCCCATACGTGTGGCGGCTAAGGAAGTTAGCAAATATGTTGTCAATATCGATACAATCGGCAAAGCTGCACCGGAAACCCCTTTCGATTTTTTCTTCGGGCGGCCTGAACCACGAAAAGGTCAGGGTTCAGGGGTCGTTTTCACCCCGGATGGATATATTGTAACCAACAACCACGTCGTCCAGAACGCCTCTCAGATAACGGTCACGCTCAGCGGCGGCGAACGACACAACGCCAAACTCATCGGACGTGATTCCAAAACGGACCTTGCGGTGGTCAAAATCGACGCGAAAAATCTCCCATACGGCAAATTCGCCGACTCAAGCACCGCTCAGGTGGGGGATTGGGTCATTGCGGTCGGCAGTCCCCTTGGTTTTGAATGGACAGTTACCGTCGGAGTGATAAGCGCTTTGGGACGTAACCTTGGCGGTGCGGTCTCGGAGAGGCTGATTCAGACCGACGCATCGATCAACCCCGGCAACAGCGGCGGCGCGCTTGCCGATCTTGACGGCAAAGTCATCGGCATAAATAATATGATCGCCTCGACTTCCGGAGGCAGCGTGGGAATTGGCTTTGCGATTCCCAGCAACATAGTGAGCCGTATCGCCGACAAATTGAAAACCGAGGGCAAAGTCGCCCACGCCTGGATCGGCGTCAGATATCTGCCTTTGAATGTGCTCAGAGAATCCTCCGCTGTTCGGGGAGTGCCGATTATCGGCGGCGATGGAGTCGTGATCATCTCACAGGGAAACCTGCCGGGAGTGGCTCAGGGCAGTCCTGCTGAGCGTGCCGGGCTGCGCGAAGGGGATGTCATACGAAAAATCAACGATAAACCTATTTCACCGGATATGAAAGCGACAAAAGGCAAAGTCACCATCGGCGAGGTGATAGACAAGATGAAACCGGGAGATCGCGTGACTTTGGATGTATTGAAGGCGGAGACCGGCAAGACCAAAAAGGTCACGGTCACCCTCGGCGATATGCCGTTGGATTCCTCCGATCCGCAGACACAACAAAGGCAGTCGCCAAGGCTTCCCTTCAGCCCGTAAAATACTATGCGAATTGGAGTCATCAGCGATACTCACGGCAATATAACCGCCTTCGCGCAACTGAATAGTGTAAAAGTATAACTCAAATACTTATACAAACTATAACGCAACATCCCCGGCGGATAAGCCCAGATTCTCCGAAGAGATCACCCTCCAGACGGGGGCGGGCGCAACCAGCAGATGTCGTCCGGTTTCCCTGGCAAAGATAAACGTCAGTTCACGGTCATAGAAAACATCACCTCCGCGATGCTTAAACACCACCTGCATTCTCGCCTCAGCCCTCTCGCCATCAACCTCTATCTCTTGTTTGGAGATCGAAAGATCATACGGAGCCTCGTTGCGCAGTTCTCTGGCTATGAGCAAACGCAGCCTGTCGTGGTTGAGGCCAAGGTCATCTGAATATTGCCTGGAGACAAGCGATACCAGAGCGGAGAGGTCGCGATCAGTAACTGCGGCGGCCCCTTTGGTTATCACGTCAGAGATCGATGCACGGTCGTCCAGGGTCGGAACAGTCAAAAATGCGATCGCGATATAAATCCCAATCAGCGCCGGCGCAATGAGCAATTTTGCAGTTTTCATGATGCTTCTCGCTTATTGACGTTCACTTGCACTGACTGATATGTGCAGGAATTTGTTTCATTCCGCACGAAGTCTTATCTTGATGGACTGGACCCCAGACTGGCAAAGTCTTATAGCGGAGATCATCGCCGAGCCGGGCGTCGTTATGGTGGTCGGCAATGTGGACACCGGCAAGACCCGGTTCTGCCTTGAATTGTGCCTTGCTGCCGCTCAGGCGGATATACCTACCGCTGCGGTTGATGCCGATATTGGCCAATCGGAAATCGGCGCGCCCGGCACTATCGGCATGGCGATGATCGAAAAAGATACTCGCTCATTTGTCGATCTGAAACCGAGGCGAATCCATTTCGTCGGCGCAACCAGCCCTGTCGAACACGTTGCTGAATGCTGCATTGGCGTCAAAAAAATGGCGGACCAGGCGATATCCCTTGGAGCGAGGATGGTGGTGGCGGACACCACAGGATTAGTGGGCGGATGGCTCGGACGCAAGCTCAAAACCTGCAAAATCGACAATCTTCGACCGAATTACCTCGTCGGAATCCAGAAAAAGCACGAAATAGAGCACCTGCTGATACCATTTTCGAAAATGTCGGCAATGCGCATACACCGTCTGCCTGCCTCAGATAAAGTAATGCGAAAAACGCGGGAGCTGCGAGCCTCCCGGCGCAAGATGAACTACCACAGACACTTTGCCGACTCACACGGACACCTGATACGAATGGACGATGTCAATCTGCGCAATACCTGGCTCGGATCCGGACGCCCTATGAAATGGCAATATCGAAAGTTTATAGAGGACGCCCTGAAATGTCCCGTGCTGCACGTCGAGGTGACAGGGCAGGGGATATTTATTGTGAGCGAGCGAATGTGTTCCATGACCAATCGCGAGGCTCTTGAGGAGCAGTTCAAGACGGCTAACATCATCGCGTCGACCGGAGAGGCGTTCAAAAATGTGATGGTCGGCCTGGCAGACGAAAACGGCTCCACGCTCAATGTAGGTCTTCTCCAAACGATAGACTTCAAGCACAGGTTCTTGTTTGTGCTGTCCCCTATCAAGACAATCTCACCTGTGCGGGTTGTGCAATTTGGCTCTATCCGCGTGACTCGTGAAGGAGAAGAGCTGGGGATCATCAAACCTGGGGAGATGTGAAGCGCGTAGCATCGCTGCGACAGCATAATAATATGGCAATAAACCTATACATAGTTAGACACGGGCAGACGCAGGATAATCTGGAGGGTCGCATTCAGGGCCACACCGATTCTCCCCTGACCGAACTTGGGATAAAACAGGCGGAGGCGATTGCGCGCAGGCTTGCAGCACAGAATTTGTCAGCGCTCTATTCCAGCGACCTTGGCCGCGCAGTGACAACGGCACAAGCTATTGCCCGCGCACAAAACGTGCAAATGCAACCCCACCTGACTCCTTTGCTCAGGGAGCTTAACCTGGGCAAGGCTCAAGGGTTGACCAGAGAACAGTACGCTCAACAGAGGCCGGATGAGTTCAAATTGTGGCAGCGCGACTCTATCAAACATAGACCCTGCGGCGCGGAGACCGTAGAGCAGGCCATCGAGCGCTGCGGACAATTCATCGAATACGTGAGAAGCAAACACAAAGATGGAGAGACGCTGGGAGTAATCGGACACGGCGGATCACTCAAAAGCATGCTCATATATGCACTCGGGCTGCCCGTCGAATGCTACCGAAAACTGCTTATGGCCAACACGTCACTGTCCATATTGGAGATCGGCGATCAGTCACGCCTGCGCCTGTTTAACGACACGTGCCATTTAGAGGTTGGAGGTTAGAAGTTAGAGGTTAGACGGATTAGTGAGAGGATTTTGCGTTTGCCGTCAAATAATCCCTTAGTGTATAATAAACGCGGGATAATCAGCGCCTGTGTTTCGCGGGCGCTTTGTGCGCGTACGCCTCGTCCGAAGTATGGATCACGGCGCAACCATAATTTAACAAGGAAAGGTAAGCAGATGAATCACGAAATATCCGCGCTGCAAAAGGCGCGGAGCCAATATCAGCCCAAGCTGCCCAAAGCTCTGCGAGGGGGACCTGTCAAAATCGAGCTTGGCAAACCGTCGCATCCGGCCACCGATGCCGAGACGATCAAGCAACTGTTCCCGCAGACATTCGGCCAGCCTGTAGCCAGCATAGTCGAAGGCGAAGGCGGCTTGAATGCTGACGCCATGAAAGTGGGAGTAGTTCTCTCCGGCGGCCAGGCGCCGGGCGGCCACAACGTCATAGCCGGGCTTTTTGATGCGCTCAAAGCAGCCAATCCGCAAAGCAAACTCTACGGTTTTCTTAAAGGCCCCGGGGGAGTCATCAGGGGTGACTACAAGGAACTGACCGCAGAAATTATAGATGTCTATCGCAACACGGGCGGCTTCGATATGATTATCAGCGGCAGGGACAAGATCGAGACGCCGGAGCAGTTGGCGGCCTGCAAGAAAAACTTCGCCGATATGGACCTCGACGGGATTGTAATAATAGGCGGAGACGATTCCAACACAAACGCTGCGTTGCTTGCGGAGTATCTGCGGGCGGAAAACTCCAAAACGGTTGTCATCGGCGTGCCAAAGACCATTGACGGTGACATGAAAAACGAGCAGATCGAGGCCAGTTTTGGGTTCGATACGGCCGCCAAGACCTATTCCGAGCTTATCGGCAACATCTGTCGCGATGCCACCTCTGCCGCCAAATACTGGCACTTCATCCGTCTGATGGGCCGGGCTGCAAGCCACGTCACTTTGGAATGCGCCCTGCAAACAAGACCCAATATCACTTTGATCTCAGAGGAAATACAGTCCAAGGGCACAACCCTCAGCGAAATCGTAGACTACATAGTCGATATCGTCATCAGGCGCGCCAAGGCCGGCAAAAACTACGGCGTGGTTATTGTGCCGGAAGGCCTGCCGGAGTTCATATCCGATATCAAGGCGATGATCGACGAGCTAAGCGATATTCTGGGCAAGCACGATGAATATATCCGCGGCCTGCCGGATCATTCCGAGCGTGTGCAGCATCTGAACAACGTGCTTTCCGATGCCAGCGCCCGGGTCTATGGCTCCTTGCCGGTTGAGATTCAAGTAGTGCTTCTCAAAAGAGACAGCCACGGCAATGTGCCCCTGTCGCAGGTCGAAACGGAGCGACTGCTTATCGATCTCGTCTCAGATAAAATCCGGCTTATGAAGGGTCTCGGCGAAACAAATATCAAGTTCAGCCCTTTGGCGCACTTCTTCGGCTACGAGGGACGATGCGCGACGCCGTCGAACTTCGATGCGGACTACACCTATTCTCTGGGTTTTGCCGCCGCTCAGTTGGTGCGCGCGTCCCTGACCGGATATACGGTAAACATACAGAACCTGACCAAACCCTCCGACGAGTGGGCTGCGGGAGGCACTCCGGTCACGATGATGCTCAACATGGAGATGCGCAAGGGCGAGCAGACTCCGGTCATAAAAAAAGCGTTGGTCGATCAGGAAGCCGCTCCATTCGCATGGTTTGCCGCAAACCGCACCGACTGGGCGCTCAACGACAGGTATATGTTCCCCGGCCCGATTCAATACTACGGCCCAAGCGAGGTCTGCGACATTCCGACCATAACCCTCGATTTGGAAAAAGGCAGTTGCGTCGAGTGCGGCTGAGGCTTCAAGTAGAGGGCAGGTCTGCCCTTTGAAAACATAAGGCGTCTGCGGGTCTAATCCACAGGCGCCTTTGTCTTTGTCCGTCAATCAAAAAACGAGGTTGGTGGGCGATACTGGATTCGAACCAGTGACCCCTTCGGTGTGAACGAAGTGCTCCAAATTGAGCTCGAAGTCACAGTTTTGAACTCAGATTACCTGTCCCACTGCCTTCAATTTTTGGGAAAAGAAGCGCTGTTTTCTCGCGCTCCGACAGGGCATATTATAGCATCTATCCACGCACTTGGCAAGAGGCACTTTTGCTACGGGACGGTGTCAAATAGTTGTGGAGATTTGGCTTGACCTTTTTCTCCAGTTGCGCATCCGTTTAGTTTTTGCTCCAGTTGTCTTTAGGCAGCGAGCCTAGTGATTTGAGAATTATAGATATTGGCGT
>JAAYKE010000057.1 GCA_012522575.1 Armatimonadota bacterium
ACGATCTCGTGCTTTACGAATCGCCGTAGTGTTGATCGCATGCTATATGCAGTGTTTGCACATCAGAATAGACAGTGGGATGAGGCTTATCGACCAAAGCAATTTACACACAAGGCTTGACGCTACCACTCGCCTGCGATAGTTGGCAATAGAGAATTTGCGTGATATAATGTTAGTATAGCCACTAAGACGGATTGCAGCCATATTTCAGGCTTGATTCCGTCTTTATATACTGCCCACCCATAGCTCCCGGAGGTAGCTGACAAACATGAAATCCGTAATCAAGTGCAATTGCGGCCAACGTGTGCTCGCCAAGGATGTAATGCAGACCGGCTACTATTTGCGGCTTTTCGGCCCGAACTTCGTTTATGTCAAATTCCGGTGCTCGCATTGCAAAAAACTTGGAGAGCAATTCGTCAAACAGGAAGAGTGGGAAGATGGGATATTGACCGAGTCCCCCGGAGAAATGACCGCCGAGGAACATCGGAAATTCAAAAGCATGGATAAAATTAATATACACGAGTGCATCGACGCTCACTTCGAGCTGGAAAAAATATCCAGCCTGGCAGAGCTTCGAGAAGCGGTCGAAAAGTCAACGAACTGAACAACCGCTGCAACATAACTCAATCCACTACAGGGGAAGAGCGCCCGGGGCGCCTCTTCCTCTTGTTTTGTATGGGCAGGTCCTGTAAAATCACCTATGCTGGGCTTGTTCGGCTGAGGAGATAGAATAATGATCCCGCTGCGGGACGATAATCCTACTTATAGAAAACCTTATGTAGTATATGCGCTTGTGGCGGCAAATATCCTGTTTTTTCTGCTGCAGCAAACCGGACTGCTCAAAAACCTGACTATGATTCCCTACTCGGTGGTGCACGATGTCAGGGTTGCTCTCAAGGCAAGCGCACTTGGGCACGTGCAACCGGTGCTGATGCCCGGCGTCGGACCGCATCCGCAATGGATCACCATATTCACCTCGATGTTTATGCACGGCGGGATAATGCACATCGGCGGCAATCTGCTCTACTTGTGGATATTCGGCAACAACATTGAGGATGTGCTTGGGCATTTCAAGTTTCTGCTGTTTTATCTGGCGACCGGAGTGCTGGCGGCTCTCGCTCATCTTTTTATGAGTCTGTCCGGCGGTGGGTTGGGGCCATATATTCCCACTCTGGGGGCAAGCGGCGCAATTGCGGGAGTGCTCGGAGCGTATATCGTGTTATATCCGAAAGCCAGAATAGACACTCTATTGCTGCTGGGGTGGTTCTGGACAACGGCTCACATACCATCGTTTTACGTTCTGGGGATATGGTTTATCATGCAGCTTACCGGGACCTTCGGGACCGGAGGGCAGGTCGGCGGAGGGGTTGCATACTGGGCGCATGTCGGCGGATTTGTTGCAGGAGTTGCGCTGATTTTGCTGTTGGGCGGCAAGGGTTTGACCAGACAGCGACGACGACCGCCGCTCAGCCCGTGGCAGGAGAATCGCCCGTATCCATTCAGGCCGTGGAAATAATATCCGTTTCCCTGTGAGGAGATGACTTTGGCAAAAAGAGTACTCATAGCGCTCTTGATAATCGGGCTGCTCGCAGCAGGCTACTGCGCGGCGCAACGATACCGTGTGGAATCGCGAAACCGAGCCGTTGAGATCGTTATCGACTGGGATGAAGTGACGGCGCTGGCCGCGGCCACCGGACAAAGCCCTGACAGCGTATTAAAACACTTCAAAAACGCCGGAGCCACCAGCGTAGCGATTGCGGAGCAGACGTTCAAGGACGCTGTGGCTGGCGGGCAGATCACATTACAGCCAAACGGCGAGATCAGTATTGATCAGGGGTGCTCACAAAGGATATTGGACTATATTGAAGGGCTTTTGCCGAGCCGGTCAATTCTGCCTCGCGGAGACTCCGACATCCCGCTGCAATACCTGCAGCAGCTTCCCATCGGTTTCCCGGAGGATGCGCTTGCGGCTACGCGATCTGAGGGTCTAGGGGTGGTTGCGCGACTCATCAACTATCCTGGAGCCACGCCGAAGGCAATAGATTTTATGATGGCCGACGCCAAAAGACGCGGCGCTGATGTGGTCATTTTTCAAGGGGACACGGTGCTCGGATTCAAAGGCGCGGTCGAGGCAGCGGCAGACGCGATGCGCGCTAATGAGCTGAGCTTCGGAAGAGTGGAGTTCTCAAAACAAAAAGGGGATGAACGCCTTGCCGATGAGGTCAGGGATCGGGTCGTCATCGTTCACAGCATAACCCAGGCGGAGATGCCGGCCCTCAGTGAGACTTCCATTATCGACCGATTCCAAAAAAGCGTGCGGGAACGCGGCGTAAGAATGTGCTACATCAGAATGTATGAGACCGCAGGAGAAAATCTATTGCACGACAACGCCGCATATATAGCGGCAATCGCGGAATCCATCACAAAAGCGGGATATGTCATCACAACTGCGCACTCATTGGATGAAGTTGAGATTCCAATATGGATTAAGACCCTTGCCGCTTTAGGAGTAGCCGCAGGAGTCGTTTTGACGATCTCGATGGTTGTCGAAACTCCGGGCGTGATGTTGTATGTCCTGGTGTTTTTGAACTGCGCGGGCCTTTCTCTGGCGGGCGATACTGGCCGAAAGCTGGTGGCTCTGTTGTCGGCGTTGACGTTTCCCGTGCTGGCGGCTCTCTGGTCTACGCGAGGCGCACCGGAAAAGCCGACCGCCGCTCCGGGTGTTTTATGGCGCGCAATCGGCAGGCTTGTGGGAGCTATTGCCATAGCAGCCTGCGGCGGTTTGCTGGTGGTTGGCCTTTTGAGCGGACGAGATTTTATGCTGCGCATAGAGCAGTTTATGGGAGTCAAGCTGGCTCATATTCTTCCGATTATCGTCCTTGCGCTGCTGTATGCGGGAGCGATCGCCTGGAACAGCGACACCTGGCCGAAGGTTAAGCAGCGATTTTACTCCGCTATGAAGAGCATGGGAGCCAATCCGGTGCTGATATGGCAGGCGGCGGGGATGCTGGCGGCGGTCGCTTTGGTAGGATTGATGGTTGCGCGATCAGGCAATGATTCCGGGCTTGGGGTCAGCGGCTTCGAACTGCGATTTCGATCCATATTGGACAAAATACTCTATGTCAGGCCGCGCACCAAGGAGTTTTTAGTCGGCTATCCGGCGCTGCTTGTTGGGATTGCATTTGCACTCAGAGGCAGACGGGAGTGGGCTGCGCCTCTGGTAGTAGTCGGCTCGATAGGGCTTATTTCCGCGCTGAACACGTTCTGTCACATACATACCCCGCTGGAACTTAGCCTGCTGCGCGTGCTCAACGGCGGGATAGTGGGCTTGATTGCCGGGATAGTCGTCTACGGGCTTATAAAAAACCTTCCCGGCGGGGATAAATAGAGGCCGCAACGGATATTCTATGGCACGTATAGTTATTTCAGGCTACTATGGGTTCGGCAACACCGGGGATGAAGCGGTGTTGAGCGGAATAGTAGAGACATTCAAACAGGTTGGGCTGTCGGCGGAGTTTACGGTAATTTCATCGGACCCGCAGCGCACTATGCGCGAACACAGAGACGTTCGGGCGATCCCCCGCAGCAATATCCTTGGGCAGTTTCGCGCTCTCAAAAGCTCAGATTTGTATATTAGCGGAGGGGGCAGCCTGTTTCAGGACGCGACAAGCGCGAGGTCGCCATATTACTACCTTGTGGGGCTGCATCTCGCTCGAATAGCTCGCTGCAGGACTATGATTTACGCTCAGGGCATCGGCCCTCTGATACGCCCGTCAATCCGAAAAGCTGTCGCAAAGGCTTTCAATCGAGTCGATATGCTGACTGTTCGCGACACCGGCTCCGAGAAGCTGCTCAAAGAGATTGGAGTGACACGTGATATTCACGTCTGCGCCGACCCCGCGTTTCTTGTGGAGCCGGATTTCCAGACGGCGGATATGATAATAGAGAAAGCCGGCCTGAGCGGAGAGCGACTAATCGGCATATCCCTGAGCCCCTCGTCTGCGTCAATGGATTGTATCAATAAAGCGGCGCGGATTATTTAGGATCTGCGCAGCGAGGTGGGAGCAAAAGCTGTATTTATTCCAATGCAGGAACCGGCTGATTCTCAAATCGGAAACGGTCAGGCTCTGGGACACGGCGCAGACCCGGCGGTCGCCAAAGGGTTGCTGGCACGCTGCGAGATGGTGGTCGGCATGCGTTTGCATTCGCTGATCTTTGCGGTTGGCGCGGGAGTGCCGTGCGTGCCGATTGCTTATGACCCAAAGGTATCGTCATTTGCCAGAGATGCCGGGCTGGGTGAATCGATAGTCATTGGGGATGACCAGGCAGCAATCGCGGGAATAATGCGCAGTGCGTGGGACAATCGACAGGCCAGCGCAGATAAACTTGCCGCGAATTTTATTAACCTGAAAAAGCAGGCTCTATGCTGCGGCGCATTGGCTGCACAAGTGTTGGAGAACACGGAACATTGACAGCCGTAGATTAGTCTTAACAACAGATTACATAAAAGGCAGGCAGCGGATTATTCAACACATCGGAATCGACGTTTTGAGAGTTGACATTTTGTTAGCAGCCTGCTTGCCGTTTGCTTGAGCGTCGATTATAATTGTATCGCTGTGTTGACACTATAAGGAGAAAGCCACAATGAACAAGTGGACTACAACTGTCCTGGCGCTAGTCGTCTCCGCAATGATTGTCTTGACCGGATGCGGCGGAGGGGGAGGCGGCAACGGCAGTGGAGATAATGGCGGCGGTAATAACGGGGGGGGTACTAATGGCTACACAGTAGTCAAGGGCGAAGTATATGATAACCTCGGCACGCCGGTTAAAGGCGTTGTCGTCACCCTCGGATCCGGCACGGGAGCGAGGCAAAAGACTACTGACGTCAATGGTAAATTCCAATTTGAACTGGGCTATCAGGTTTCAGTATCCAGCCTCTATTCGAGCGCGGTAGACCCTGTCTTCAAAGTAAGCACCAAAAATCTGACAGATCAGGGCTATCCGCTAATCCCAATAACATACGGTGGTACGGAATATTCCCAGGCATCTGACGCAGGAGCAGATATTCCGCTGCCATTCCAAGTCTATTATCTGACCGGCAGTGAAGCTGACCTGGGACGAATAACAGTGAAGTATTATAGTGAGGGGGACGGACCGCCGCCACCGCCATTTTAGAAACAGAATCTATCGTGTCTATACTCCCCCACTGCCGACACAATGGGGGAGTTTTGCGCTTATAAGCTTATGCGAAAACCGTTACATATCGGCATTGTCGTGATAGCAGGCTCTGTTTTGATTATCAGTCTGATCGCATTCCGTCGTTACCTGCCCTATGCCGGCAATCTGATGTCGACACAGCAGCCCGCAATCGTTCTGCAGATTCGCAATGCCCATTTTGTGGGTCTCAATGACGGCAAAAAGATATGGAGTCTGGACGCAAAAAAGGTGGAAATCGGACAAAACCGCCATATAACCACCCTGACCCACATAACCAATGGTAAAATATATGAGTTAGAAGAGATGGCGCTGCAGGTGGAGGCAGGCAGGGCGATGTATAACAGTGTCGCCGGCAATTTGCACCTTGACGATGGCATCACGCTGACAGGTTCCGATGGGCAGAGTCTGACCGCGCCGGGCGCAAACTGGAACTCCAATAACTCGACACTGAACAGCGCCGGCAAGGTTCTCTATCAAAGCCCGTGGGGAAACGCCTCAACCGACAGCATATCGGTTGATTTGAAAAACAAAGAAATGACGATGCAAAACGTGGTCATATCAATTATTCCGGACAAACTGGAGGCCGCAGAGAATGCGCGTTAGGTGGCTGTGCACAGTATTGGCTGCGGTCGTGGCGTTGGGCGCGTGCGTCGGCATTGCCGCTCAGCAAGCAAAAAAATCAACGACGCAAAAAAAAGAGCCGGAGACCGTGCAGGGCCGGGCAGATGTCCTGAAATCGACCTGGGGAGACAAAACCGAGGTGTTGATGAAGGGCAACGTCAAGTTCACCTCCGACGATATGGTATTGACCTCCGATCTGGTCACTTACGATAAACAGACCAAGACTGCGGTATCGCCCGGCAAACTGACAATAACCAGTAACGAAGCGGATATGACCGGCGACAAGGGAACCGCGGATTTCAACAAAAGGCTGGGGACGCTGTCCGGCAATGTCGAGATGCTGCTCAAGCCAAAGCCCGAAGATCAAGCAAATGACGATGAGGATTCGGTGCGCGCACAGGTGACCAAGCCGACCACAATCACCTGCGAAAACCTGGAATATCTCTACCAAGAAAAAATAGCAACCGCCACGGGCGGAGTGCACTTCAAACAGGATAAGCGAACCGCACAGGCGCAAAAGGCAGTTTACAATTCCGATACCGAACTGCTGATGTTGACCGGAGAAGTGAAAGGCGTCGATGAGGATGGCCAGACTTTTTCCGCTCCCTCTGTTACAATTTCGCTGAAAAGAGGGGACGAGTGGATGGAAGCCCAGAACGCCAGCGCTTCATTTAAGATCGATCTCGATGAACTCGAAGATGAAGAATAGAGGGCGAGGCTCTAAACCGCAGATATGTCGCCGACTTGCTCAACATGAAAACTCTTGAAGGCATCGCTAAACACCCCGGCACGGCAATGGCCGTAGCAGCCCTGGTTGATGCGGCCAGCGGCATTAACGGAATATCCTCCGCTTTGCTTATGGAGGGCATAACCGCGCTGAGACGAGGGCTGCGGCCTGTCGACTATCCGGAAGCCATCCTCGTCTGCGACAGCCTCAAAACGGCGGAATCGGTGAGAATAGCGGGAATCAACCTCATCGGCATAGCTGCGGAATCCGCTGGCGATGCTCCTTTGACTGACGATAACATCCCGTGCGTGGTCGGCGTCTCAGACCTGATGCATTCAGTCGCCGAAGGCGCCATTGTCATAGTCGATGGCTATAAAGGGCGGGTTTATATCGACCCTGACCCATCCACGCTTATTCACTTTCAGCAGGCCGAAGAACAAAGGCAGCTCAGAGAAAAGGTATTCATATCGTCCGAACATATCCCTGCGCGCACTCAATCCGGGGAAATCGTCTACGTATATGCCCGGATATCCGAAGAATCACAGTTGGCCTCGGCGATGAGAGCGGGAGCCGATGGACTTTTGGTTGACCTGAGAAATGATCAGGACAACTCAGATGAGCTATCCCGCGCGACGCTACGAGAGGCGGCAGGCAAGCCCGTTGCATTTGTGATCGACTATGGTTGCGAAGAGATCCTGCGCGCCGCGATGACTTATTGCATTCCGGGACAGGTTACGCTGGTATCGGAAGCCCCTGACCTGTTGGCCTCGCAGGTAGAAAGCGCGATGGATCGGATAGTGCTCGATGCGCTGCAGTTGGATATCGACCCTCCTGACGTTCAGTTGGGCGGATTTTACACGGCGACAAATTATGATCACACGCCGGGAACGCCTGCTGTAATCGACTGCCGAAACACAATATGCGTCTCCAATCCGGACGAACAGGCGATTGTAGTCGTCGGCGGACAGATCGATTCCATTGGCCCGGTCGTAAGCTCCGGAGCAAGGCGAATTGCAGTAGATGACAAGATCATAGCCGAAGCCAAACACGCCGTATTGATGGTCGGTTTCGGGGAATATGGCGCAAGTTGAACCGCACTAACGCCCGCTGTTGGAATCCGGCAGATGGAAGGATAACACCGCAAGTTCCTGCACAAAATCGACCCTGCGCACGATGACATCGGCGGGCAGCTTCAACGCCACCGGAGCGAAGTTCAAAATGTTGCGGATTCCCGCATCCACCAACTGCTCCGCCACATCCTGAGCGGCAGCAGCCGGCACTGTTATTATCGCGATCTTCGCGCGGCAGGTCTTGTTATCCTCAATAAGATACGCCACATCGCGAATTGTGAGGTCCCAAAGCTGTTCTCCTATTTTGCCTGGGTTGTTGTCAAACGCGGCGACTATCCGAAAGCTGTCCGCCCTAAGCGCAGGATATCCCATCAGCGCGCTACCCAGATTGCCCGCGCCCACCAGCAGCACAGGTTGGGCCTGCTCGATTTTGAGAATGCGGGCGATGGCGGAATAGAGTTCATCGACCCCATACCCTATCCCCGGTCGGCCAAACTCCCCGAAATATGAGAGGTCCTTTCGAAACTGCGCAGCATTTATACCGGTGCGCTCTTCGACATCGGCAGAGGAAATCGTCACCGCCTGCCTGCGCTTGAGATCGGTCAGGACTGCAAAGTAGATCGCCAGTCGCTCCAGGGTAGGCGTGGGCGCCCTGCCTCTGTGCGGCATAACAGGCTCCTTTCAGCAATACATCAGGCTCCCCAGAAGCTGAAGTAGGGAATATTGAATATGACTCCTATCAGACTCCATATACAGCCAATGGTCATCCCGCCAAGCGTCAGTCCAAAGAAAAACGGCACCGCTGTTTTATAGAGCCTCAAACCGCCGAACTTGAGGGTGATAACCTTGAGCAGCCACGCGACAAGAATCGGCAGCCAGACAAGGTTCATCGACCAACTCCCCGATATTGCGTAGCCAATCGGGTGGAACGGGAACCCGAATACCTGCGTGCGCATATAACCCAGAAAACCGCAGAACAAGAATCCCCCAATCATCGCAAAATTGGCTCCCCAGTTGGGTTTTTCGAGCACAGCCGGGTGTTTCCACCAGCTATCGAGCCTTCCGAACGCCTCCCCTGCAAACCCGTAGCCCTGATAGAATTTCGCCGCCGTTCCGAACTTGTAAGCCAGATGCAAAAATGCCCAGAACGCTGCCAAAGAGCCGACCAGCGCAGCAAGCATTATACCCTTCATAAAAGCGCGCTGACTCGACCTGGTGACCTGCGCCATCTTCATTCCTTCAATGCCGACAGGCATAGGATGGCCGCGATAGGCGCGATTGAACCAGTAGAAATAGGTCAACCCAACCAGATCGCCACGGGATAAATTGCCAAGCCCGCCGCTGGTGGTGATCATATAGTCCGGCCCTGAGAAGTGCAAATCGTGCACAGGAGGGCCAAGCTCGGCTCTCATTCGAGCGATGGCGGTAGCAAGGATAAAGTAAATCAAAAATCCGATCAGGCACAGCAGCGGAGACAGCCCTATCCAGCGCATAAATAAACTCAGCAGCAAAACTCCGACCGCTGCGCCCGCTGCCGCCGATCGATATGACATCGGCTCATCGGAATCATCAAGCTCGGATTCCTCGCCGATAATCCGCAGCCAAACCTGCTTGAGATACCCTTTGCCGCTCCATGTGAGCATAAGAATAATCGCCACATATCCGCCGAACGCCTGATGCCTGATGAACGGAAAACTCGGAACCGCATCCCATGCCATTGCACGGGTAACGACCATTTGCACCTTCCACATCAAATAGAAGAACCAGCACGAGAAACTGAGATCAGCGGGCAGCAGGTAGCCCAATCCAATCACAAATGGATACAACGACCACGGCATCCAGTCGATCCCATCCCAGGGCTTGGTGGTCATAAAGAGGCGCAGGTTGTGGCCGGTAATGGTGAGGTTGATAGCGGGAATTGCGGGAAAATAAACCGCCAGACCGTTGACCACATCAATAGAAAAGGCTATTGCAAAACCGATCCAGAACAGCCGATTGCGCCATAGATTTGTCTTAGCGTCGGTCATCGCAACGGGAAGCTGCACAATTGGAAACGTCAGACGCTCTCGGTCGGTCCATTGCTTTCGCACCAGCGTGTTGATGCACATCATCACATAGAACAACACCACGCTGAACGCGGACCACAACACCACCGGCCTTACCCAGGCTTTCCAGTGTCCGTTTATGTATAGACTCGACTGGCCGTCATAAAATGATTTGAGAACGGTCAGGTCGGAGACGCAAAGCATTTTCGGCAGATAGGGAACCCAGGTGTTCATCCAGTTGTTATCCGGCGTGGCGAAACGCCAGGGATGACCCAGAAACTGGCATACACTTGGGATCATATCGTGGCCTGCAAGGGATGCGCCCACCGTAATCATCGTATATATAAGGAGCAGTTCCCCTGAATTAAACGCCAGGCTTTGCCTGATTTTTCGCAGTCCCGCGTTCACCAGCAGCAGAATCGCCAGAATAAAAACGCAATTGGCGAACAGCGATATGATTGTCGGATACGGCCCTCTGTAGACTTTTTCTGTTATGATGACCCAGTAGTTATCTAGCGGAATAATCAGCAATGCGACAATAAATGCGCGAAGCCGCAATGGTGATTCGGATACACCGTGGCCGGCTTGATCCTGTGAATGCTCTTCGGGAGCTGTATCGAAATGATTGCGGCTCAATGTGATCCTCACGAGGGTTCTGGAGTTTATCAAGCAACATTATCGCAGCATGAGGCTCGTTAAGTCAACAATGGTATGCACCCAAAACCTCGCGTGGCGTGACGACGCCGGGTTATAGCGCCATTGCCGTCCTATTATGACGCGGATATGGATGAGCCAAGCTCGGAGACTGGCTAGCCTCCAACTACCTCCATCGCGATATCCGCCCACCTCCAGAGCCTTCGCGGTTCGTAGCAAACAGTGCTTATATCCTTAAGAATAATCTCCAACGGGCAGCCGAATTCGGCGCACGCATCGACTGTCTGCTGCAGATGCTCTCTGATTTCATCTTCATGAAACGCTACCAGCATTGCGGGGTTGGGTTTGCGGGAATAGACGAAGTCGCCCTTGATCTGCTCGGCCCCGCGTCGCTCATCTACCCACGGACTCATTGATATCTTCCTCAGGTTGGGAATCTTTCGCACCTGATCCATTTTGAGGTCGAGAGGGTCGCAGCAGCCGTAATACACCAACCCGAAGCGCTCGAAAAGCGGCATAGAGGTCTCCACTTCATACTCATCAAACATATGCGGGGAGACTGTCGAAAACATCTGAGCAAGGCCGAACATCCAAATATCCCTGCTTCGCGGTCGTGCAGGGTCGAATCCGGGCGCGGGCAGATCGTCGGCGTATGCGCCGGTGCAGTGTATCAGCGACTGGCTATGGCACAAAAGCCCCTGTTCTTCGGCCTGGTCAAGCGCGGTCATATAGCTCGCCACTATGCGCTTCGCCATCTCCTTCATAAACTGCGGGCGGTCGATGATGGCATACAACGCATCCTGCACGCTCATAAGCATCGAGATAGGATCCCAAACGGAGAGATACGGATCCCAACCCTGCTCAAATATATCAAGAACGCCATCGAAGAGATCGCACGCGACATCGAGCCTTCGAGCGGTCTCAGCCTCATCGTGAGTCACAATCGCCATTTTGATCTTATCGAGGTCGGCGTCGGTTGCGAACTGATTTTTGTAGCTATGGCCGACTACCGCGCTAGTCGGGTCGATTCGAGCGATCTCCTCGGAGGTTCCTATGCCGATGCCTGTGTTGTGAATCGCCTTTGGAACCCTGACAAACGGCTCGACGACC